>CAMCZF010000021.1 GCA_945885775.1 Rhodoferax sp. OV413
ATTCAACGTATATTTATTCGCTGTAACAGCCATGCTGGCCGCGCTGGAGGACTGGTCTGCGTTAACGACCATCTCCCCAGCCGAGAACAGGTTGATCGAGCCGCTTGCGGTCAGTGTGCCATTGATCACCAAGTCAGCATTGGACGCCAGCGTGATAGAGCCGCCAGGGTTACTGCCCTCGTCCACATGAAGGTTCTGGTTACTGCTGATGAACACATCATTGCTGGCCGTATTGGCGAAGTGCAACGATGCAGTCAGGCTAGACCCACTGTCCTCCCACACCGTGACAGGCAAGGCACTAGTGCCTATGCCGGTCGCAGCTGTCAGATGGATGCTCTTCCCCTCAACATCCAGGTCGGTGGGACTGCGGGTCTTGGTAATGGTCCCGGCGGTAGCCGTTAGGTGGACAGTTCCGCCACTACTTCCGCTTGGAGCACTGACCTTAGCAGCCAGAATGAGGTTGTTCTGTGCCGTTACCGACACATTGCGCCCGGCGGTCACGCCCGTCAGGTTCAGCGAATTAACATCGGCCAGATTGATCGACCCGCCATTAACCCCGCTGACCGTTGCTATAGCCGCCACGCTGCCAAAGTCGTTACTCCCGTTGTCCAGAGTGATGTCGCCACCTGTTGCTGTGAAAGCGCTCGCCCCACTGGCAGTGATCGAACCCAACTGGTTGATAGAGCCGCCGGCGATAACCGTCAAGCTGTTGACAGTGGTTGTGGACAGAGACACTGCATTGGTGTCGCGCAGGATAACCGTACTGTTGGGTGCAGCAACGGCCACGCTGGAAAAATTGTTACCGCTTTGGGTCAGCGAAACGGAGCCCCCAGCCGTCAATGTGGTCGCGCCGGTGGCGGTAATGGCGCCTGTGGTTTGAATGATCTCGCCGGTGACGGCTGACAAGTTCAGCGTGCCTGTGGCTGTAACGTTGCCGGCCAGTGTCAGGCCATTGGTCCCCGCCATAGCCACGTTGCTGCCCCGAACACGGCCACCCATAGTCAGACTTCCAGCCTGCAGGCCAACATTGCCCGCCGTACCAATGACAGGGCGCAGTGTGGTACTGCTGTTCACCACCACGCCGTTCACCACCAGATTGCCCAAGGCACTCACTGCAATATCACCACCTGGTGGTGTCGCGGATGAACTACCAATGCGAGCACCAGAACTACCCGGGCTCATGGTGATGTTACCGGCTGCATCTATGGTGATCTTGGCGGCAGCCGTGCTGGCGCCAGAGTTACCGATGGCCACGCCTGAATCAGCCGCGGTTCCGCCAGTCATGAGCAAACTGCCACCGACAGTAAGTGTCAGGTCCAGAGGGGCCGATGTGTCTGGGGCACCAGACTCACCCGGAGAGCCGGGCGCACCAATGCGCGCACCGCTGATCTCAGCCCCCGCCCAGCCTCCCTGAGTTGATCCACCGCCGGTCATACTCAGGTTTCCGGTAGTGACGATGGTTTGGTTGGGTGCACGGAACGCGACACCGTTACTCACACCGCCTAGCCCACTGATGAGGCTGATGCTGCCAGCTGTAATCGATTGGATTTGGCTGCCGTCAGAGCCAGCAATCAACAGAGCGACGTTTTCAGTCCCGGAAGCCCCGCCGCTCAAGGCGATGGTGGCGGCCGTCACATTTTGGGCACCGCCGCTTGCGGTGATGACAGCCCGATTACCCAAGCCTGCAGCGCCTCCGCTGGCGCCGCCAGTGAGCGATAAGTTAGTCACGCCCGCAATCGTTTGTGGGCCAGAGTTTTGGGACATACCGCCGGCAAAGTTGTTCGCGCCAACTGTGCCGCCTGTCAAGCTTAGCGCACCACCCGCCCCCGCAAAACTGATGTTTTGCGCGGTCCCCTGGGCTCCGGTCCCCTGGGCTGCAATCACAGCAAAATTACTGTCACCTGCTGCGCCACCCTGCAGATTAATGCCTCCGCCTGCCGACACATTAACGGTCTGGGTACCGAATTCACCGCCTTGGTAAATGGCCGCCCGGTTCAAATTGCCATTGACGCCGCCGGTCAATGCGATAGAGGCTACCGTGAGGCTTTGCGAGCCGTTGAATGTGCCAATCTCAGCATGATTGTCTTCACCCGTCACGCCACTGTTGCCACTGCCACCGGTCAGAACCACCGTCGGCCCGCCCGTAATGGTTTGCGAAGTCGAGCCTCCGGCGTAGACCATCGCCCAGGCTCGGCTACCGGCGGTGCCGCCAGTCAGCGCGATGCCGCCACCATTGGTAAAACTGATGTTCTGTGCGTTGCCGTCGCCTTGCACCATCGCAAAGCTGCCATGTGTAGAACCCACTGGCGACAAAGCAGACGACCCACCGGTCAGGCTCAGCGTGCCACCGCCACCCAGGGTCACGGTTTGACTGGAACCCAAAACAGTACCCGTGTGATAAATGAACGCGAAATTATCCGTTTCGGTGCCGCTACCGCCACCGCCGCTCAGGGTGATGCCAGTGCTGCCAGCGCTTATGTTCTGGTCGCTATCACTCATGATGAATGCAGAATTGCCAGCCCCCAACCCGCCGCCACTCACACCAGCCTCTAAGGCAATACCCTGGGTTGTCGTAATGTTTTGCGCACCAGCACTTGAAATCAAGGCAGAGCGGCCACTGCCACTTGCGCCACCACGCAGGAGCAGAGAGTTGGCCGCGATGGTCTGGTTGCCACCTGCTTGCAATGAGGCCGCGCCGTTGGTGGCCAACACCTGCAGGTTGCCACTGGCGTTGACCGACATGGCACCACCGGACGACACAACGCCATTGACTTGCAGATTGCCGCCATTCAGAGCCAGCGCGCCACTGGCGGCGACACTGTGCGCCAAAGTCAGGCCCGTGGTGCCTGTCAGCGCCACATTGCCACCCGACAAGTTGCCCGGTGTCGTCAAAATGCCGCCGCTGCTCAGTGTCAGGCTCGCCGTACCGGTGTCGAGGTTAACCGTAGGCAAAACCAATGCACCACCCGCTACAAGGCTAATGGCCTGATTCAGCTGGCTACTGGCCGTGGTCAAGCTGCTGATGGTCAGTGCATTGGTGTCTGACAGGCTGATGGCGCCACCATAGGCGGCAGACACGGCCACCGTGTTGAAGTTATTGAGCGACTGGTTGTTTGCAGACTGGTTAAGCGTGACTACGCCACCGTAGCCAGCCGTGCCCGAGCTTAAACTGGTGGCGCCACTGACCGTAACCGCGGTACCAACCTCTTGCACAAGATCACTGCCAGCAGCAGCTGTCAGGTTGGTCGCAGTCACATTACCCAAGCTCAGCACGTTCAAATCCTTCAGGCTGACCGATCCGCCGTAATTGTTGCTTACCGTCGCCGTAGCCGCCACGCTGCCAAAGTCGTTATTGGGCTGGGTCAGCACGATGTCACCCCCCGTCGCCGTAAAGGTGCTGGCCCCGCTCACTGTCACGCTGCCACCATAACCACTGTGCGCTATGTTGCCGCCGCGGGCAATCACATTCAGCGTCGTGGCGCGCACGGTGTCTAACGTCAGCCCGTTAGCGTCTTGCAGGCTTACCGCCCCAACATTGCCCGCGTAACCTGCGTAACGGGTGACCGACACATCGCCATAAAAATTATTGTCCAGTTGATTCAGTGTGACGTTGCCGCCGCCCGTTTGCAAGTTGGCGGCGCCCGCGACAATGGCTCCGCCACTGGTCTGGGCAATGTTGCCAGTGGCCGCCGCCAAGGTCAGTGAACCGGTAGTCAACGAGCCCACCGTCAGGTCGCCGCTCGCCTGCGTGATGTTTATGCTGGAAAAAGCATTGCCGGAGGGGCTGAAGCTGCCGCCGGTCTGGCTAAAGCCGTTGCTGACCGTCAGGCTGCCAGTGCTGCCACCGCCCAGGGTGCCAGCTGACAGCGTTAACCCACCCACCGTGTTGTTGCCAGAAAGGGTCAGCGCGCCGGTTCCCACCTTGGTCAGGTTACCGCTGCCCGATACTCCCCCTGACAGCGTGGTTGAGGTGTTGTCGCCCCCCGCAGTCAGTGTCAACGCATAGCCCAAAATCACATTGCCGGCGCCGGCGATCGAGCCAATGGTGTCGCTCGCGCCAACGCTGTAAGTACCCGCTGCACCCACCACCACCGCCGTTGTGTCGGCCAAGCTACCCGTCACCGCCAGCGTGCCCGCGCTGATGGTGGTGATGCCTGTCGCAGCGCTAGCAACGTTTAAGGTCACCGTGCCGGTGCCGGCTTTGGTCAGGCTAACGCTGCCCGATAAGTTACCGCTGAACGTGGTGTCGCCCGTGCCGGCAATTTGCAGGTTGCCTGAGCCGCTCATGGTCACGTTGGTGGAGCTGGTGATCTGGCTGCTGGTACCGCTTTGGCCGTAGAGCAAGGATAAATTGTTTGAACCATCGACTGCCAAGGGCGCATTGATATTCAGGTTGTTCCAGGCATTCAGCGTGATGCCGCTGGCGCTTGACAAGCTCATGGGCGGGTCTAAAGACAAATCTCCGCCCAAAGTAGTCAATGACAGCGCGCCTGTCGACCATGGCGTTTGGTTCAAACTGAAAGACGTGTTGGCCGTGATGGTTTGCGCACCGCTGTTCATCGCAGCTTGAAGGGCGGCCAGTTTGGCGGCACCAAAATTCGTACCCAGGTCAGTCTGCAGTGCACTGTAGGTTGTCTGAGCCGTTTTGGCCCCGAACAGGCCGGCCGTTAGGTCGACGCCGCTCACATTGCCATCAACCAAGGTGCGGCTGTCGCTGTAAGCAACGCCAGTTTCGGCATTGCCCCCCGCCAGCGCCAGCGTGGCACCTAAGGGGGAGTTGTTGCCTAAGACCGACCCGCCCGGCAGCAGGGTGTAGTAGTAGCCATTGGCTCCGGTACTGGTCGCGGCGCTCGGCAAGGCCGCACCACCGCTGTACAAGCTAACCTGGGCAGCAGCAGCGGCGGTGGAGCCATCGCTTTGCTTGGCAAAGCCAGTCACAGCCTGGGGGACTGCCTGAGGCCCTGTCGTTGGGTAAAACGCTTTGAGGTAAGGGTAAAGGCCGGTGCCTGTGCCCCAGGTGATGTTTGACAAACCCGTGGGCAATGCACCTTGCAAGGCCGCCGTAGTCAGGCCAGTTGCGCCAAGAGGCGTGTCGTTATAGGCGCCAAGGGTACGACCCGAGGTCTCGGTGTTCCAGTAACTGTCGGTGATCGTGCCATTGTTGCTGTCCACCAGGCCGCCGCCGCTGCCGCCAAGTGAGACATAACTAGTGGCGTAGCTGTTGCTGATGACGGCGCCACTGCCATTGTGGCCAACAAGGCCACCAGACTGCCCGCCAATGACCCGGCCTGTGGCAAAGCTGTTGCTTAGTGTTCCACGGTTGTCACCAATCAGCCCGCCTAGGAAAGCCGTCCCAATCACAGCCCCCGTGTTGAAGCTATCGCTGACGACAGCCTGGCTGTTGCCGTTAGAGCCAATCAGACCACCCACATTAAAGCGGCCAGTGACACTGCCACCCATCAACCCCACTTTTTGGATGATTTGGCTGTAGGCGCCGGCCGCCGTGCGGCCAAACAGGCCGACATCATCTGTGCCGGGACGGTTGATGGTCAAGCCGATGATGGGATACCCCCGCCCGTCCAAGCTGCCCGAAAATGCCGTCACCCCACCCACCGGTTTGAAGCCAGCATAAACCCCAGCGTCCAGATTCCAACCAGAGGTTCCCGCGGCATTGATGCTGTTTGCCAAGGCATAAGCGCTACCCAGCCACTGGGTACTGCTCCCCATACCCTGCAAGCCGTACACATCGGTCAACAGGTAGGGGTCTTGCGGCGTGCCGTAACCGCCCGACACGCGCAAAAAGCTGCCCCCCACAATCCGGAAATCAGTGGCGCTAAAGCTCGGCAAGGGGCCGATCACCTGGTTCCAGTTGCCACTGTTGAGTGTGAACGTTCCTGTTGACAAGCTGCTGCCGGAACTTTGATTGATGTTGCCTCCAGCAGCCAGCGTGAGGCTTGTTGACTCGACATTTCCCAGCTTCAGTTCATTGACAGCCGCCAAAGCAACTGCTCCACCATACCCACTCACCGGGAGGGCGGTAGCCGCTAACCCAGTTGAATTATCAAAATTATTGCCAGAATGATCCAGCGTGATGTTGTGGCCGCCAGTGACGGTCAGGCTGATCGCGCCGCGGGCCGAGATGGCGCTGGATTGCGTCAGATTGCCACCGGCGCTAACGACAAGACCGCCGTAGGCGATGATGTTACCCAGCACCAAGGGCCCACCGCTATTGGCCAGGTTTACCGTACCCCCAAAAACCGCACCGCCATAGCCAGAATATTGCATTGCTGTGGCCTCGACGCTGCCAAAATTGTTGCCCGAATTGGCCAAAGCAATGTTGCCCCCATACCCAGCCAAGTCATTGGCAGTCAAGGTGGCGGTGCTGGCAACAATCGCCGTACCAGAGGCTTGCGTTAGGTTGCCACTAACCGTGGCAATCAACCCCGTGGCAGTGATGGCACCAAGTGCCAGCGCATTGGCATCCACCAGGGCAACTGAACCGCCGTAACCAGTGGCCGCCGCCGCTACGGTGTCGAAGTTGTTGTTAGGGTTTGTCAGCGTCACGCTGCCACCCAGCGATGTCACGCTGGTGGCTCCACTAACCACAATGCCGGGGTATCCGGAGTAACTGAAACTAGCGCCATCCTGCGTCACATGCCCGCCGGCCGTGACAGCCAGACTGGTCGCCTTGACCTCACCAAGACTGATTGCATTGGCGTCTTGCAGGCTCAACTCCCCAACATAGCCCCCTTGACCAGCGTAGTGGGTAACCGATACCGCACCACCGAAATCATTGAGCGGCTGATTGAGCGTGACGTTGCCGTCATATGTGACGATGTTGGTCGTCCCGGTCGATATGATTTTGCCGGCTGGCTGGCTGATGTGACCGCTGCTGCTGCTTGGCACGCTCAGCGACAAAGAGCTTGTGGCTGTGACATCGTGCGACAGCGTCAAACCAGTAGCGCCAGACAGCGTCACGTAGGCACCGCTCAAGTTGCCGGGAGTGGTCAGCGCGGCGCCGCTGGTCAGCGTCAGGTTCGCGCTGCCGGTATCGATGGCCACCGCCGGCAGGGTTAACGCGCCACCGGCCACCAAGCTGACGGATTTATCGGCGCCAGCGGCCAGAGCCGAGACGGTCAAGCCATTCACATCCACCACGTTGATCGCGCCGCCGCTGGCAGTGAGGGTGACGGTGCTGAAATTGTTGTTCGAATTGGTGAGGCTGATATGACCGTTGGCGGTGACGGTGGTAGCCCCGGTGGCGCTGATCACTCCGACATACTGGCTGATGCCACCGCTTGTGGGAGCACTCAGGCTGAGGGTGCCATTGGCCGTGACGTTATGCGCCAGCGTCAGGCCCGTGGCGCCGGACAGTGACAAGTTAGCGCCAGACAGTGCCCCTGGCGTGCTCAAAGTGTTCCCGCTGCTCAGCGCGAGGTTGGCGGTGCCGCTGTTGATGTTTATGGCCGGCAGGGTCAACGCACCACCGGCCACCACGCTGACGTCCCGGTTGGTGCCGGCAGCCAGGGCGGTAAGCGTCAAGGCGTTCACATCGACCACTCTGATGGCCCCGCCAGCACCCGCACTGGCGGTAAGCGATAAAGAATTGAAGTTATTCCCAGCGTTTTCCAGGGTGATGTCGCCGTTTCCGGTGGCGATCATGTCGGCGGCGCCGCTGATGTTGACAACTTCGGACTGGTTGATACCCCTGCCAGCAGCGACGTTCAAAATGGGCGCCGTGATGCTTCCCGCCAAGCTAACCTCCCCACTGTTCGGCCCAGTGCCAGCGTAAGCAAAAAGACTTGCGCTGGCCTGAACTGAAGCTGCAGTAATCTGGGTTGTGCCACTCAGAGTCAGCTTACCGCCTTGGATACTGGGCCCATTCATCTCCATACTTGGAACCCAGCCTGCCCGCCAGACAACATCTTCACTGTTTGCAGTAAACGATCCGCCTGTGATTGTTAAATTATTGGCGGCGCTGATGGTAATGTTGCTGGCCGTGATTCCGGATGCCGTAAGGGTGACGGACCCGGAGCCCGACGGTAACTGAGAAGATGCGCCCTCACTCGCGGTTATGGCGACAGGCCCCGAGATTTGCCCGGTAGCGTGGATAACCGCAGGGAACAGCGTGACATTACCACCTGTCGCACTTGGTGTGAAGAACCCGCTCTGACCCGCGATTAATGTGATCCCACCACCGTAGCCGACATTAACTGGAGTGTTGGCATCACCACCATCGGCATAGATAGAGGCGTTGCTGCCAATGACCGACACATTACCCGCTGCACGAACCATTACAGTGCCAGCATCCCCCCCTAAATATCCAGGGTAGGCAACACCACCAGAGGTGTCAACCCTGTTCAATTGGACATCACCGCCGCTGTAGGCCCAAAAATTTCCACCATTCGTACCGTCACTGTTATTACTTAGCAAAGTGCCACTCGTGTCAATCAGCCCGCTCACAACGATGCCGCCAGTACCTGCATCAAGGGTCACCTCCCCACCACGGTTGGTCACTGCACCAACCTCCAAACTGCCGCTGCTGCTGTAGCTAGCACCACCTCTGAGCACCAAAGCTTTAGCACCCAAAACGTTGAGCACACCAGACACGGTGGTGGTGCCTGTATAACTCGGGTTATCGGAACCCAACAAAAGAGAGGTACCGTAGTTCAGACTTGAAACGTCAGCCGATGACAGGTACAAAACGCTGTTCGGGTCTAAACCGCCAATCTGCATGGACCTATCGGTCGCGTTGGGCTGGATATCAATTGATGCAGAAGCGGTCAGACTGTTACCTGTTGGTAAAGCCAAAGCGTCAGCTCGTATACCAATATGGTTGCCACTCACAGTCGCACCCGCAGACAAGGTCAGTTGGTTGGCGACCAGGGTCACGTTCTCAACGCCACTTGATACGTTGGCGATGACAAGGCTATTCAAGTCACGTAGGAAAACTGTACCGCCATAGCCCTGATTCTTAGCTGACGTAAAGACAACCGTATTGAAGTCGTTACCCAACTCCTCGAGGGTGATGTCACCGCCCGTGGCTGTCAGGTTAGTAGCGCCACCGATCACCAAGCTACTGGTGGGCGCTTGCAGGATGTTGCCATTGGCGGTTGCGCTGAGGCTCCCTGCCGCAATGTTGCCCAAAGTCAAAGCGCCACTGTCCTGGTTGATCGTCAAACTGCCGGTTTTATTGACGACCCCATCGGTTTGAGTAAAGCTGTTGGTTACCGATACAGCACCAGACCCGCCCAGAGTGCCACCGGAGAGATTCAAGGCGCTAACACTGGTGGCCGCATTCAGATTCAAAGTGCCGCTTTGCGCTGTCAGCGTCAGTGTGCCCATCGAGGCAACTGCGTTGTTCAAAGTGAAGGTGGAGGCTGGGCTAGGCAGCACCCGCCCACCATTGCTGGTAGCTGTAAACGCACCACCATTCAGGCTAACTGTGGCGTTGCCCAGCACAGTACCGCCGTAACCGCTGTTGTCGCTGTCGGCATTCATCACCAGGTTCAGCTTGTTGCTGGTGCTGGAGATATTGGCATTCAAATTGATGTCGTTGTGGGCGGTGAGGGTCAGCGTGGCATCGCCCCCCCCAGACTTGGTGATCGGGCTGTCGACGGTGATATCGCCTGCTCCAGCGCCACCGAAACCAGTGCTAATGGTCACGCTGGTGCCCGCATTCAGCGCGGTGACGATCGTGGTGGCGCTAATGGAAGAGCTGGAAATGGATGAGGTGAATGTCTGGGGAATACCGTTAACAAGAGTCCCTGGACCACTCGCAACAATCGTGATGTCATACGGATCCAACAACCAAGTCCCCCCCTTGCCCAGCGGCGCAGAGGCGTCGGCGGCCTGGGTCACGTCCAGCAGGCGTTTGCCAGAAGTCTCGATAAAGCCACCGTCGCCGCCTTGCGGCCCGCCGCGGGCGCTGACGCTACCGTGCACGCGGGTGGTGTCGTCGGCCCAGACGATGACGGTGCCGCCGTCGCCCTGGGTTGTGGCGTCGGCGCGCAGTTGGGCGCCCATCTCTACAGTGGTGGTTTGGGCGTTGCTCAGGCGGGCATCTTTGCCCTGGTAGCCGCCGCCCACCAGCAGCTCGCCGCCACCGGCGGCGCCACTGGCGTCCAGCACGGCGCTGGCTTGTACCAGCACCTCGGGCGCGGTGGCCTGAATAGCGCCGCCGCGCTGGTTCAGCGCTTGGGCGCTGACCTGGCCGGCTACGTCAAGCTGGCGGCTGGCCTTGAGCACCACTTTGCCGCCCTCCACCGTGACCGCATCAGCCCGAATCTGGCCGCTGTGTTTCAGGGTGCCGGCAAAAATACCCACCGCGTTGCCGCTGAGCTTGCCAAGGTTAAGCGCCTGGTCAGTGGGGGCTTGCAACTGGAAGCTGATGCCCTCCAGCCCACGCCCGGTGATCTCAACTTGCTGGCCAGCCGCCAGCAGGGTGCTGCCATTGGGCGCCTGGATCAGCGCGTCTTGACCCACATCAACGCTGGAGCCGATCAACACCGCGTCGCCGCTGCGGGCCAGGATGCGCCCTTGTACCGAGACGCCGGCGGTGGAGACAGTGGCATCGCCAAAACGCAGCCGCCCGGCCAGGGCGTCGGCATCAGTCATGCGCAGGGCGGAAGCAGTAAAACCGGCGGTATCGACCAAGGCACCGGCACCCACGGCAATGCCGGCCTGGTTGACCAGCACCAGGTGGCCATTGCTGGACAGGGTGCCAAACAGCTGTGAGGGCACGTTGGTCACCACCCGGTTGATCACCGTGCTGGCCGCGCTAGGCTGCTGAAAATGGGTGGTGTTGCCCGCAGGCACTGAAAAACTTTGCCAGTTGATGGCCGAGTGCTGCAAACCCACGCCGTTTTGGGTGGTGACGGTGAGCTTGTTGCCTTGGGTGGCCAGGTTAGCGCTGCCCACAATGGCCGAGGCCCCGGTGGGGTTGGCCTGTACCACGGGTGCGGTCACGCCCCAAACCAGGGCAATGCTCAAAGCCAGTGTCCCGATGCGCGCAATGACATCTTGCGGCGTCGGTAAAGGTTGCAAGTAGCCGCTGGCAGGTGCGCTGCCGCCGCCCTGGCTGGGGGCAATCTCTGCGACCGCCACCATGGCACCCAGAGACTGGTTCCAGATGGTGCGGTAAACGTGGTTTAACGAGGCCCGATTGCCCAAGACATCCCTCTAATCAAGAGTTGCGAAATCGCTTTTTTATTATTTTGGCGTTATAGATGCTACAACATATCGTAACGGAATACGATGACCTGCAAACCAGAGATTGGTATGTGAACCACCGAACTTTTCTTGGGTTTGGGTCAGCGCAAGGGCTCAACCGTCCGCATTGAACAGCGCCTTGATTTAGCTCAATTTCATCTCTATGGGAGCGCCTGCACGAGCCACAGAGTGAATCCGACTGGATTTGCTTTCAGCAAGGGTTTTGCCATGAACGGCTTGGCCGTCGCCGGAGCCAGCTTTAGGGTATGCAGTGGAGCCCGCAAATAGCCTTCGGCCGCAAAAATCAGCCGAAACTAGTGATTACCCTAGTAGAGATGTGAATGCCGCACGGATACAGCCACTGGCATCCAGGTCGCCACGTTGGTGGCAGGTATGCGCTAGGGCGGCGGCGTTGGTGCGCAGGGGCTGCTCAACTGTTCACATAGAGAAGGGCAATGGTTTGACGCAAGTCCTGCTGTGTGACAGCATCAATGCGACCGATGGACCGCGCCAGCCTGGATTTGCTAATGGTCCGGATTTGGTCCACCGCAATTTCACTGGCCACGCCATCACATGCACAGGCAACCCGACTCGCCCAATGTGGGTGAAGTTGGCTGGTTAAGGGGCAGACAACGACAGTTTCCAGACTGCGGTTCATGTCGTCGGGGCTAACCACGACGACCGGACGGGTTTTGGAAATTTCACTGCCGCGCGTTGGGTCCAATTGGGCCCAATACAAACCGTAGCGGAAAATTTTTGAGGTCACCACTTCAGGCTGTCCAGCCCGTCAGCCGCTGCTGCCTCCAAATCGCTCCAATCTTCAGCCCGAGCGGCTTGTTCCTGTGCCATTTCGGTAAAGGTTTGTTTGAGCGATACCTTGGCAGATACCGAGCCACGCAACAACAATCCCTCTGGTCTTTCCTCAAGCATGATTTGATCCCCCAACCCATAGCGGCGCAATAAAGCCTGGGGCAATCGAATCCCCCTGGAGTTGCCGATAGCGATCAGCTTGGTTGGATGCAGCGTATTTGGCGTCAACATAGGGCTTTTTAATGTAATTACAGTGCCTACATTATAGGGGCTGGCTTATGCCGGTAACCTATGCCAGCAAAGATGTCAACGCCGCCCAAATATAGCCCTTGGCGTCCGGGTCGCCACGTTGCCGGCAACTGTGCGCCAGGGCGGTGGCATTGGTACGTAGGGTGGGGTTGGTCAGCAGGGCATTGATTTCTTTGGCGTAGCCGGGCTGGTCCTGGTAGGCCAGCAGGGCGCTGCCCTGCACCACCAGACGCCGAGCCAGCAACAGTTGCTCCTGGTGCCGCGGGATCAACAGCTGCGGCAGGCCAGCCAGCATCAGCGTGCTGGCGGTGCTGTGGTTGCCATGGCTGATGGCCCAGTCGGCTTGCGCAGCCACGCTGTTCAGGTCGACCAGCTGACTTAAAAACTGCAGGCGCTCGTTGGTGTAGGCCTGACGCATTTTGGGCGGCAAGTCGTTCACCCACAACAAGGCGCAAACGCCACTGGCCCGCAAATCACGCAGCAGCGCCTCCAGAGAGGGCATGTTCTGCAAATAACCAAAGACCTTGGGGCCGCTGCCGGTTGGCCACTTGGCGGCCTGATGTGTGGCCAAGGCTTGGTTGCCCAGGTAACGCTGGCCGGGGCGCACGCCAAAATGGTCCAACTCAGGCCAGGTTAGAAATAGACGCTCGACCAGCTGCTGGTACAGGTCCGCCAAGGCGGCCAAGGGCGCCAGTGTCAGATTGGCCCGCGCTTGGTTGATCATGCCCAACACCTGGGCCTCGTCAGTGGCCAGACGGGTCAGCACCTCAGGGGTAAGCGCTGTGGTGCTAAACGGCGCAAAGGGGGCGCCTGGCCCTGGCGCCGGCGGGTTGTAAAAACCGCTGCCCACCGACACTTTTTTGAACGGTCGCCCGTGGCTGGCCACCAGCGCGGTTGGGCTGTGGTCATACAAAACCAGATCGGGCTTGACCAAGTCAAAAATGCATAACCAGGCACGAAGGTACATCTCCAGCTCCGCCACGCTGGAGAAACATTGGCGCGCTAGGATGTGGGTGAAGCTTAAAAAAGCGCTTTGGTCAGCCGGCTGTACGTTTTGCTTGAAAGGCGCCGGCAGCAGCTCAATGCGTAAGCCGGCTAGTGCCTCGGGCACCCGATGCAGCTCACGCGCCGCCAGCACCACGCGGTGGCCCAGCTGAAAGGCGATCTCAATGGGCAGGCGCAGGTTGCTCAGGTGGCCCAAGTTGCCACCCTGCTCCCACACGCACAGCACCGTAGCCATAGTCAGCGCCTCCGGTGGGCCGTCATCTTCGCGGACGCGGGGATCCATGGCGGCGATGTCATCCTCGCGAAAGCGGGGATCCATGGATTCCCGCTTTCGCGGGAATGACGAAGATATTCGCGGGAATGACGGGGGGAGCCGGCGACTCGCATCACACCAACACCCGCTCAATACCGCCCTGGTTGGCTTCGCGCACGTAGTTGGGCAGCCAGTTTTCTCCCAAAACTTGGCGGGCCATCTCCACCACGATGTAATCGGCCTCCAGCAGGCCGTTTTGCAGGTCGTCGCCAAAGCGGCTCAGGCCTTGCAAGCAGGCCGGGCAGCTGGTCAAAATTTTGACGTTGTCGCGCTCGCCCAGCAGGCCCTGGCTGCGCAACTGGGCTTCGCCTTTGAGGATTTCTTCTTCTTTGCGAAAGCGCACTTGGGTAGAGATGTCGGGCCGGTTCAGCGCCAGCGTGCCTGATTCACCGCAGCAGCGCTGAGATTGCAGCACCTGGTCACCCAGCAAGGCTTTGACCGTTTTGATCGGCTCCTGCTGCTTCATGGGGCTGTGGCAGGGGTCGTGAAACAAAAAGGCGCCGGCGTTGGCCAGGGTGATTTTTTTCTCCAGCAGGTACTCATGGATGTCAATGATGCGGCTGCCGGGGAATATTTTGTCGAACTCGTAGCCGTGCAGCTGGTCAAAACAGGTGCCGCAGCTGACCACCACGGTCTTGATGTCCAGGTAGTTCAGGGTGTTGGCCACCCGGTGGAACAGCACACGGTTGTCGGTGATCAGCTTTTCGGCCTTGTCAAACTGTCCGGCGGCGCGCTGGGGGTAGCCACAGCACAAATAGCCCGGCGGCAGCACGGTTTGTACGCCGGCATGCCACAGCATGGCCTGGGTGGCCAGCCCCACTTGGCTGAACAGCCGCTCCGAACCGCAACCGGGGAAATAAAACACGGCTTCGGTCTCGGCGCTGGTGGTCTGCGGGTTGCGGATGATGGGCACGTAGTCTCTGTCTTCAATGTCCAGCAAGGCACGCGCGGTCTTTTTGGGCAGGCCGCCGGGCAGCTTTTTGTTAACAAAGTGGATCACCTGGGTTTTCAGCGGCGCCGTACCCAGTGAGGCCGGTGGCGCGGCGGTTTGCCGGCGCGCCACCACCTTCAGCAGGTCATGCGCCAGGCGCTGCGCTTTCATGCCCACGTTCACCATGGCCGAGCGCGTCAGCCGGATGGTCTCGGGGTTGGTGGCGTTCAGCATGAACATGGCCGCTGCGCCGGCCGGGCGAAAGCTCTTTTTGCCCATTTTGCGCAGCAGGTTGCGCATGGCCATGGTGACATCTCCAAAGTCGATGTTCACCGGACAGGGCGACAGGCATTTGTGGCACACGGTGCAGTGGTCGGCCACGTCTTCAAACTCCTGCCAGTGTTTGATGCTGACACCGCGGCGGGTTTGTTCCTCGTACAAAAAAGCCTCCACCAGCAGCGAGGTGGCCAAGATCTTGTCGCGCGGGCTGTACAGCAGGTTGGCGCGCGGCACGTGGGTGGCGCAGACCGGTTTGCACTTGCCGCAGCGCAGGCAGTCTTTCACGCTGTCGGCAATGGCGCCGATGTCGCTTTGCTGCATGATCAAAGATTCATGCCCCATCAGACCGAAGCTAGGCGTGTAGGCATTGGTCAAATCGGCCTCTAGACCTTGTCCCACCTCAATAGTTTGCTCTTTATTTCGTAGCAACTTGCCGCGGTTGAAATGGCCCTGCGGGTCCACCCGGGCCTTGTAATCGGCAAAGGGCTGCAGCTCCTCGTCACTCAAAAACTCCATCTTGGTGATGCCGATGCCGTGCTCGCCCGAGATCACGCCGCCCAGGCTGCGGGCCAGCGCCATGATGCGCTTGACGGCGCCATGCGCGGTTTGCAGCATGTCGTAGTCGTCACTGTTGACCGGTAGGTTGGTGTGCACGTTGCCGTCACCAGCATGCATGTGCAGCGCGGCCCAGACCCGGCCCTTGAGCACGCGCTGGTGCACCGCAACGCTTTCTTTCAAAATTGGCTCGAACGCCCGCCCGGCAAAAATCTGCTGCAGCGGCGCCAGCAGCTGGGTTTTCCAGCTGGCGCGCAGCGCGTGGTCTTGCAGTTGCGCAAACAGCGCGTCCACCTGGTCCAGCCAGCTCTGCCACAGGGCCCGCACCTCGCTCAGCAGCGCCAGAGCCTGCGCCACCCGGTCGCCCAGCAGCTCGGCCGAGGGAATCTCGCCCGCGTCGTCCTGCCGGCCCAGCGGCAAGTCGCCCCGGGCAAAAAATTCGGTCAAGGCGTCGCACAGCGCCAGCTTGTTGCGCAGGCTCAGCTCAATGTTGATGCGCTCGATGCCGTCGGTGTACTCGGCCATGCGCGGCAACGGGATCACCACGTCTTCATTGATCTTGAAGGCGTTGGTGTGGCGCGAAATGGCAGCGGTGCGCTTGCGGTCCAGCCAAAATTTCTTGCGCGCCTCGGGGCTGACGGCAATAAAACCCTCGCCGCTGCGCGAATTGGCAATCCGCACCACCTCGGAGGTGGCACGAGCCACGGCGTCAGCGTCGTCGCCGGCAATGTCGCCCACCAGCACCATCTTGGGCAGGCCGCCGCGTTTAGATTTTGTGGCGTAACCCACCGCCTTGAGGTAGCGGTCGTCCAGGTGCTCCAGCCCGGCCAGCAACACGCCTGTGCGCTTTTGCTCGGCAAACATGAAGTCCTTGATCTCGACAATGCTGGGCACGGCGTCTCGAGCATTGCCAAAAAATTCAAGGCACACCGTGCGGGTATGGCCCGGCATGCGGTGCACGATCCAGCGGGCGCTGGTGATCAGGCCGTCGCAGCCCTCTTTCTGGATGCCGGGCAGGCCGCTGAGGAACTTGTCGGTGACGTCTTTGCCCAAGCCCTCTTTGCGGAATGATGGGCCCGGGATGTCCAGCCGCTCAGTGCGCAGCGGTGTCTTGCCGTCGGCCTTGAAGTACTTCAGCTCAAAACTGGCCAGCGCGGCGTCGTGAATCTTCCCCAGGTTGTGGTTCAGGCGCGTCACCTCCAGCCACTCGGCCTGCGGGGTCACCATGCGCCAGCTGGCCAGGTTGTCCAGCGCCGTGCCCCAGAGCACGGCCTTTTTGCCGCCGGCGTTCATGGCAATGTTGCCGCCAATGCATGAGGCCTCGGCCGAGGTCGGGTCCACCGCAAACACGTGGCCGGCGCGCTCGGCGGCATCGGCCACGCGCTGGGTCACCACACCGGCCTCGGTCCAGACTGTGGCCACCGGCTGCGCCAGCCCGGGCAGCGCCACAAACGCCACCTCGCTCATGGCTTCGAGCTTTTCGGTGTTGATGACCACACTTTTCCAGGTCAGCGGAATGGCACCGCCGGTGTAGCCCGTGCCGCCACCGCGCGGAATGATGGTCAGGCCCAGCTCGATGCAACCCTTGACCAAGCGGGCCATCTCAGCCTCGCTGTCAGGCGCCAGCACCACAAAGGGGTACTCCACACGCCAGTCGGTGGCATCGGTCACGTGTGACACGCGGCTCAAGCCATCGAACTTAATGTTGTCACGCGCGGTCAGACGGGCCAGCGCCCGCTGCGCCTTGCGCCGGAGTGCTGCCACCTCGACAAAAGCGGCGTCAAAAGCCTCCACCGCCACGCCGGCCGCCTTCAGCAGCTCGCCCACAAGGGCATCGCGCTGCAGTTCGACCTCAGGGGTACGGCGCTTTTGCACCTCAGCCAGCCGGTGATGCAGCGCGTCTACCAGCAGGCGGCGGCGTTTGGGGTTGTCCAGCAGGTCGTCCTGCAAATAGGGGTTGCGCTGCACCACCCAGATGTCGCCCAGCACCTCGTAGAGCATACGGGCCGAACGACCGGTGCGGCGCTCGTCACGCAGCTGATTCAGCGAATCCCAGGCCCGGGCGCCCAGCAGCCTGATAACGATCTCGCGGTCGGACAGCGAGGTGTAGTTGTAGGGAATTTCCCGGATGCGCTCGTGCGGGTGCGGCTTGGCGGCGGCACCGGCCTTCAGGTGCTGGATCGGCAGGGGAGCATTCATCGGCAAATGTTACCGCAGTGCAGCATTCACCCTCCCCCCGGGGGGACAGCCCTGATGGAAACCCCGATAAAGCCCCCCGGAAAAGGCGTGTCTAATATGGGCTGCGGTGCATTGACTTATTTTTGTCGCACTGTTGTCACAGTCTGGCACTAAGCTGACCCGCTCTCACCCAAGGAGTTATTGATGAAATTGAAACTTGCAGCCATCGCATTGGCGAGCGCCTTTACCGTGTCGGCCCAGGCCCAGACCGAAATCCAATGGTGGCATTCCATGACCGCCGTCAATGGCGAAGTGGTCAACGACCTGGCCAAAAACTTTAACGCCAGCCAGACCAAGTACAAGATCGTCCCCACCTTCAAGGGCACCTACGACGAGTCTTTCACAGCCGCTGTCGCGGCGCACCGGGCCGGCAATGCGCCGCATATCCTGCAGGTTTTTGAGGTGGGCACCGCCACCATGATGGCCAGCAAGGGCGTCACCGTGCCGGTCGGCAAGATCATGAAGGACGCAGGCGAAAAGTTCGACCCCAAAGCCTACGTGTCGGCTGTGGCGGGCTACTACACCGCGCCCAGCGGCGAGATGCTGAGCTTCCCGTTCAACAGTTCGACCACGGTGTTTTACTTCAACAAGGACGCCTTTAAGGCGGCCGGCATCGACACCACCAAGGCGCCCGGTACCTGGCCCGAGGTTGCCCTGGCAGCCGCCAAGCTCAAGGCCAACGGCCACAAATGCCCGATCAGCATCGCCTGGCAGGGCTGGACTCAGCTGGAGAGCTTCTCGGCCTGGCACAACGTCGAATTCGCCACCAAGGGCAACGGCATGCAGGGCATGGATGCTCGCATGAAGGTCAACTCGCCTCTGCATGTGCGCCACATTGAGAACCTGGCCAACATGGCCAAGCAGGGCTTGTTTGTGTACAAGGGCCGCGCCAATGTGCCCGAGGCCAGCTTCATCTCGGGCGAATGCGCCATGATGACCACCTCCACCGGTTTCTACGGCAACGTCGCCAAGAACGCCAAGTTCAGCTGGGGCCTGGCGCCATTGCCGCACTACCCCGATGTTCCGGGCGCGCCACAGAACACCGTGATCGGCGGCGCCAGCCTGTGGGTCATGGCCGGCAAGAAGGCTGACGAGTACAAGGGCATTGCCCAGTTCTTCAGCTACCTATCCGAGCCCAATGTGCAGGCCGCCACGCACCAGCGTACCGGCTACCTGCCGATCACCATGGCCGCGTATGAGCTGACGAATAAGTCTGGCTTCTACGCCAAAAACCCCGGCACCGACGTGGGCGTGACGCAGATGATCCGCAAGACCACCGACAAGTCGCGCGGCATCCGGCTGGGCAACTATGTGCAGATCCGCACCATCGAGGACGAAGAGCTGGAGCAGGTCTGGGCCGGCAAGAAGAGCGCCCAAGAGGCGCTGGACAGCATCGTCAAGCGTGGCAACGAGCTGTTGGAACGCTTTGAGAAGGCGAACAAGAAGAGCTAGTGGAAAAGCGCGTCGTCTTCCGGTCACCGTGGCTGCCCTGGGTGCTGATGGCACCCCAGCTCACGGGAATCGCGGTGTTTTTTTTCTGGCCGGCGGCCCAGGCGCTGCTGCAATCGCTGCAGCAGTCGGATGCATTCGGCGGCTCGGTCGAGTGGGTTGGCCTGGAGAATTTCCGCAACCTGTGGAACGACCCCGGCTATCTGGCCTCTTTCTACACCACGGCCCTGTTCTCCAGCCTGGTGGCCGTGCTGGGCATCGCCATCTCGCTGCTGCTGGCAGTGTTTGCGGACCGTATCGTCAAGGGGACGCTGGTCTACAGCACCCTGCTGATCTGGCCCTATGCGGTGGCGCCGGCAGTGGCTGGCGTGCTGTGGTTGTTCATGTTTGCACCCAGCGTGGGCGTGGTCTCCTACGGGCTTCGCGCCATGGGCTTTGACTGGAACCACCTGCTCAACGGCACCCATGCCATGGCCCTGGTGGTGATGGCCGCGGTCTGGAAGCAGATTTCCTACAATTTTTTGTTTTTTCTGGCGGGTCTACAGAGTATTCCCAAATCGTTGATCGAGGCGGCAGCCATTGACGGCGCACGGCCCTGGCGGCGTTTCTGGACCATCGTGTTTCCGCTGTTGTCGCCCACCACGTTTTTCCTGCTGGTGATCAACATGGTTTATGCCTTTTTCGACACCTTTGCCATTGTGGACGCGGCCACGCAGGGCGGGCCGGGCAAAGACACCTCCATCCTGGTGTACAAGGTGTACTACGACGGCTTCAAGGCGATGGACCAGGGCAGTTCAGCGGCGCAGTCGGTGGTGCTGATGGTGATCGTGGTGGCGCTGACCGTGGTGCAGTTTCGGTTCGTTGAAAAGAAAGTGAATTACTGAGATGGTGGAGCGCACGCCCTGGCTGGACACGCTGTCGCACGCCGTGCTGATCCTGGGGGTGCTGGTGGTGGCGTTCCCGCTGTACCTGACGTTCGTGGCATCCACCCACACGTCGAGTGACATCGTGCACCCGCCGATGTCGTTGTGGCCGGGCAGCCACCTGATCGACAACTACCGCGCCGCCTGGAACGGCACTGGCGGCGGCAATGGCTCCAAGGCGCCAGTCGGCCAGATGATGATGGTGAGCCTGATCAGTGCGCTGGTGATTGCCGTGGGCAAGATCGCCATCTCGCTGCTGTCGGCCTTTGCCATCGTGTACTTCCGCTTTCCAGGGCGCATGTTCTTCTTCTGGGCCATCTTCATCACGTTGATGCTGCCGGTAGAGGTGCGGATTGGACCCACCTACCAGGTGGTGGCCGACCTGGGGCTGCTCAACAGCTATGCCGGCCTGACCGTGCCGCTGATCGCCTCGGCCACGGCCACCTTTTTGTTCCGCCAGTTCTTTCTGACCGTGCCGGAAGAGCTGTTGGAGGCCGCC
This sequence comes from Rhodoferax sp. OV413, assembly GCA_945885775.1. Lineage (GTDB taxonomy): Bacteria > Pseudomonadota > Gammaproteobacteria > Burkholderiales > Burkholderiaceae_C > Rhodoferax. Next base: position 20,463 of record CAMCZF010000021.1, read on the forward strand.
CGCATGGATGGCGCCGGGCCGATGCGGTTTTTTCGCGATGTGCTGGTGCCGCTGTCGCGCACCTCGATCGCAGCGCTGTTCGTGATCCAGTTCATCTATGGCTGGAACCAGTACCTGTGGCCGCTCCTGGTGACCACGAACGAGAACATGTACCCGGTGGTGATCGGCATCAAGCGCATGATTTCCGGTGGCGACGCCCAGACCGAATGGAGTGTGGTCATGGCCACAGCTGTGCTGGCCATGCTGCCACCAGCCCTGGTGGTGATGCTGATGCAGAAATGGTTCGTCAAGGGCCTGGTGGACACCGAAAAATAAACCGGCAACCGGTTAACACAATATGGCAGCGATCAGTCTCCAACACCTCATCAAGCGCTACGGCGTGGGCAAAACGGCCAACCAGGTGATCCACGGCGTCAGCGCCGAGATCGCTGATGGCGAGTTTGTTGTCATCGTCGGCCCGTCAGGCTGCGGCAAATCCACGCTGCTGCGCATGGTGGCCGGGCTGGAAGAGGTCACCGGCGGCGAGATCAGAATTGGCAACCGGGTGGTGAATGACTTGGAACCGGCAGAGCGCGACATTGCCATGGTGTTCCAGAACTACGCGCTGTACCCGCACATGAGCGTTTTCGACAACATGGCCTACGGCCTGAAGATTGCCAAGGTGCCGCCCGCCGAAATCCGGCAACGCGTCGACAAGGCGGCAGACATTCTGGAAATCGGCCCGTTTTTGCAGCGCAAGCCGCGCGAGTTGTCAGGCGGCCAGCGCCAGCGGGTGGCCATGGGCCGGGCCATCGTGCGCCAGCCGCAGGTGTTTTTGTTTGACGAGCCGCTGTCCAACCTGGACGCCAAGCTGCGCGCCCAAACCCGGCTTGAGATCCAGAAACTGCACCGCGAACTGGGCATCACCTCGCTCTTTGTCACCCACGACCAGGTGGAAGCCATGACGCTGGCCCAGCGCATGATGGTCATGAACAACGGCGTGATGGAGCAATTTGGCACCCCCGAAGAGGTGTACAACCGGCCGGCCACCACCTTTGTGGCCAGCTTTATCGGCTCCCCGCCGATGAACCTGCTCAAGCAAGCGCCCGACGCCCGGCCTGGCACCATCACGGGCGTGCGGCCCGAGCACCTGGACATCGGGCCGACCGGCTGGGCGCTCAGGGTAGAGGCGGTAGAACTGCTTGGCGCCGAGCGCCTGGTTTACGGCCGCTGGCAGCACGGCGGCGACGAGGTGGTGGTGCTACGCACCGAAGAATCCCACGTCGTACCCGGCTTGGGCCACACCATCCACGTGCAACCGCGCCCCGGCAAGATTCATTGGTTTGACGCCGCCAGCGGCCAACGCAAGGACACCCCATGACCCCCATCACTTCAGACCATTGGCCCTATCCACGCTGGGTGGCGCACCGCGGCGCCGGCAGGCTGGCCCCAGAGAACACCCTGGCCAGCTTTCGCCTGGGTGCGGCGCACGGTTACCGCATGTTTGAGTGCGACGTCAAACTCAGCGCCGACGAGGTGCCTTTTTTGATGCACGACGCCACACTGGGGCGCACCACCAACGCCCGACACCAGTTGGGCCAAGGTGTCAGCGCCATCGGTGGCGACCACCCCTGGAGCGCCCTGGCCCAGCTTGACGCCGGCGGTTGGCATTCGCGTTCCCATGCAGGTGAACCACTGCCGACGCTGGCCAACATCGCCCACTATTGCTTGGCCAACGGCTTTTTTCTTAACATCGAGATCAAACCAACGCCGGGGATGGCGCGCCGCACCGGCGAGGTTGTAGCCCAGCACGCGGCAGCGCTGTGGGTTGGCGCGGCGGTGCCGCCGCTGCTGACCTCGTTCGAACCCGACGCGCTTGCCGGCGCACGCGACACCCAGCCCGAACTGCCGCGTGGCCTGCTGCTCGACACCCTCTGGACCGGCTGGCTGGAAACCGCCCTGACGCTGGAGTGTGTAGCCGTGGTGTGCAACCACGCACTGTGGGATGCATCCAGCGTACTGCAAGCCAAAAGCGCGGGCTTGCGTACCCTGAGCTACACCGTCAACGACGTGTGGGCGGCGCAGCGCCTGCTTGACCTGGGCACCGACGCCATCATCACCGACCGAGTCGACCTGTTCCCGCCGGCCTGAATCCGCGCCCCTTTGCTATCATTTGCGCCGTTATTTTCAACAGGATGCCTTCCATGAAACTCCAGCTTAAACAACTCGGCCTGGCCCTGGCGGCCGGCGCACTGCTGCTCGCCGGCGCGGCCCAAGCCGCAGATCCCAAGGTGCTCAACATCTACGACTGATCGGACTACATCGCCGAGGACACGATCAAGAATTTCGAGAAGGAAACCGGCATCAAGGTGCGCTACGACACCTATGACAACAACGAAATCCTGCACGCCAAGCTGGTGGCCGGCAAGACCGGCTACGACATCGTGGTGCCGGGCTCGCACTTTGCCAAAACCCAGATCGAGGGCGGCCTGCTGCAAAAGCTCGACCGCAGCAAGCTCAGCAACTGGGGCAACCTCGACAAGGGCCTGCTGGACCAACTGGCCAAGCTCGACCCGGGCAACGCCCACTTGGTGGATTGGCTGTGGGGCTATGTCACGGTCGGTATCAACGTCAACAAGGTCAAGGCCGCGCTGGGCGACCTGCCCATGCCTGAGAACGCCTGGAGCCTGCTGTTTGACCCCAAGTACGCCAGCAAGCTCAAGAGCTGCGGCGTGAGTGTGCTGGACTCGGCCTCCGAGGTGCTGCCGGCCGCCCTGCTCTACCTGGGCAAGCCACCCTACAGCCGCGACGCTGCCGACTACGCCGAGGCGGGCAAGCTGCTCAAGAGCATCCGGCCCTTTGTCACCAAGTTTTCCTCCTCCGGCTACATCGAGGACATGGTGGGCGGCGCCACTTGCTTGGTGATGGGTTTCTCGGGCGACATCAACATCGCGCGCAGCCGCGCCGCCGAGGCCGCTACCGCCAGCGCAACTGACACCAAGACCAAAACCAAGGGCAAACCGAAAGAGCCGGTGGTGATCGAAGCACTGGTGCCCAAGACTGGCGCCACCCTGTTCTTTGACACCATGGCCATCCCCAAAGACGCCAAAAATGTAGAGAACGCCCATCTGTTCATCAACTACATCCTGCGCCCAGAAGTGCACGCGTCGCTGACCAACAAGGTGTTTTATGCCAATCCGAACGCAGCCTCGCTGAAGTTTGTAAAGAAGGACGTGGCCGAGAACAAGTCCATCTTTCTGGACGCCGCTGCCACCAAGACCATGATGGCCCCGGACGCCCTGCCGCAAGACACACGCCGGGTGCAAACCCGCACCTTCACCAGCTTCAAGGCAGGCAAATAAGCGCTAAGCTTGCCAGCCGCGTGCCATCAGCCACTGACTGGTGGCGCAGGCCACCGCCATGGCGGCATAGCTGACCATCTTGCCGTCCCGGCCGGTGAGCCATAAGCCCAGTGCCAATACAACGACAC
>CAMCZF010000022.1 GCA_945885775.1 Rhodoferax sp. OV413
TGGGCGCAGCAAGTCGACTGCTGTTCACGGCGTCCGACTGCTCGCCATGGCCAACGGCTGTGGGCAAGTTTGATTTTTCCATGGCCAACTGTGGTCCTTTCGAATAATCTGAATTATGCAAATGTATTACTCTTTGGTAGTTCGGTCTACTGATTGGTACTACTTTTTTACCATATAGAAAAATTTAATTTTTAAAAATCCTTTTTAAAATTTTATTGACAGATACTGATCGGTAGTCAATAATACCAAACAGAACATTGATGGGTAGGCGCTGGCTTGGTGCATTTGTGGCGCTCAGTGAGTTCAGATCAATGGCAATCAGGAGTGGCAGCATGGAAGTGGTGGACGCAGTGGTCATTGGCGCCGGTTTTGCCGGGCTGAGGGCGCTGTATCGCTTGCGCGGTATGGGTAAAAAGGTGGCAGTGTTGGAAGCCGGCGCGGGCGTGGGCGGGGTCTGGTATCACAACGGTTATCCCGGTGCGCGCTGCGATGTGGAAAGCTATGACTATTCCTACAGCTTTTCACCTGAATTGGAGCAGGAGTGGCGCTGGACCGAGCGCTATGCCACTCAACCTGAGATTCTGAACTACATCAACCATGTTGCCGACCGCTTCGACCTGCGCAAAGACATCCAGTTCAACACCCGCATGGCGCAAGCCCGGTACGATGAGCAGGCGGCGCGCTGGACCGTCGCCGCAGAAAATGGGCAAACATGGTCCTCGCAGTTTCTGGTGATGTGTGTGGGGCAGTTGTCGACCCCAAAAGCACCCAATTTTCCGGGCCAGGCGGCGTTTCAAGGTGAAGTCATTCACAGCGGTGTCTGGCCAAAGCACTCGGTTGATTTCGTTGGTAAGCGGGTCGCGATCATTGGTACCGGGTCATCGGGTATGCAGATGACGCCGATCATCGCTAAACAGGCCAAACATCTGACTGTGTTTCAGCGGACGGCCAATTTCAGTATTCCGGCCAGCAATGCCCCGGTCTCCGATGAAGAGGATCGGCAAGTCAAGGCCAGTTACCGTACACGTCGGGAACAGGCCTGGAACTCTCCCACCGGGCTGGGCTTCAAGCCCAACAAGCAGTCGGCTCTGGATGTCACGCCTGAGGAGAGGGAAAAAGTCTATGAAGCCGCTTGGTCCCGTCTCGGTTATGGTTTTGCGCTGAGCTACCACGACATTTTGCTGTCCATGGCAGCCAATGACACCGCTGCTGATTTCATTCGGCGAAAAATTGGCGCCGTGATCAATGACCCTGTGGTGCGGGACAAACTTGTGCCCAAGGGGCATCCATTTGCTGCTCGGCGTCCATCCGTCGACAGTGGCTATTTTCAGGCTTTCAATCGTGACAACGTGGAGCTTGCCGATCTGCGTGAGTCGCCCATTGTGTCGTTCACGCCAGAGGGCATTCGAACGACGATCAAAAGCCATAGCTTCGACACGATTATTTTCGCAACCGGCTTCGATGCGTTTACCGGCTCGTTGCTCAAGCCCGATATTGTCGGTCGCGGCGCTATCACCCTGCGCGAAAAATGGGCCGCTGGCCCAGTCACGCAATTGGGCGTGGGTGTGTCAGATTTCCCCAATATGCTGATTGTTGTGGGGCCGGGCAGCCCATCGTTGCTGAGCAATGTGATGGTGTCCACCGAGGAGCAGATTGATTGGTTGGCTGAGCTGGTCCGCCATATGGAGAGCAACAAACTGGTCGAGTTTGAGGCCGAGCCGCAAGCCGAGCAACGTTGGGTTGCGCATGTCAATGAGCGGGCCAAAGAAACCCTTTACCTTAGCGCTGATTCCTACTACAACGGCGCAGAAATCCCCGGCAAGCCGCGGGTGTTCATGCCTTATTCGGGCGGCGTGCGTGGTTACCGTCGCATCCTGCACCAGTGCGCACAGGACGGCTACAGCGGCTTTACCTTGCGTGATGCGCCGGCTGCCAGCGGTGGTCTCAACCGCACGCCGGAGGTCAGCGCCGCATGAAAGTCGACTTCGCAGGTCAGGTGGCCATCGTCACCGGTGCGGGCGGGGGCATCGGCCGTGCCGTCGCGCTGGCCTTGAGCGATGTGGGCGCCAAGGTGCTGTTGGTGGACCTGGCGCGTGAACGTGGCATAGAGACCGAGTCGCAAATCAAGGCGCGTGGTGGCACAGCTCTATTCGTGGCTGCTGACGTGAGCCACGCGACAGAGGTACAAGCCTTTGTTGAGGCTGCCTGCCATGCCTGGGGGCGTATTGATGTTTTTATGAACAACGCGGGCTGGCAGGGAGAGATCCATTCGCTGGTCGATTACCCCGTTGACATGTTCGACAAGGTCATGGGCATCAATGTACGTGGCGTTTTTTTGGGTCTGAAATATGTGTTGCCGGTGATGATGGCTCAGGGCAAAGGGGCAGTGGTCAATACTGCCTCCCTCGGCGCCTATGTCGCCACCCGCAAACTCGGGCCCTACACCGCAAGCAAACACGCTGTCCTGGGTTTGACCAAAACCGCAGCCCTCGAAGTAGCCCGCAAGGGCATCCGAGTGAATGCAGTTTGCCCTGGCCCCGTTGATACAGACATGCTGCGCGAGATTGAATCTGCTCAAGCGTCCGGCTCAGTCCTTAGCCTTCGTGAACAACGTGCTGCAACCATCCCTGACGGCCGATATGCTGAACCGGCTGAAGTGGCCAACCTCATGGTGTATTTGGCGTCAGATTTTGCCAGCCATATTACCGGGCAAGGTATTCAGATCAATGGTGGCAGCCATGCGTGATGGCATCACCACAACTGTTAACGCATCTTGCGCCACTGCTGGCCAAGATTGCATGGGGTATGCTTATCATCATGAAGACTGTGAAGAAACCGCAGCGTGCGGCCAAGCCCTCGACCGTGGCGGCCTATCGGCGGCCCATTGGCAATCCGGATGCCCCAGAGGATATCCGCGACGCGGTCTCTCGTCTCAAGCGCGAGCGCATCGTGGCTGCGGCAGTCGATCTGTTTTATCACCAGGGGTACACCCGAACCACACTGGAGCAGGTGGCTGCTTCAATCCAGGTGACCAAGCCCTTCATTTACGCCCACTTCAAGTCCAAGAGCGAACTGCTGGCAGAAATTTGCTCTCGGGCGGTCTGGCTATCCAACGACGTGCTGAACCGGGCCATGATGCAGAAGGGGTCGGTGACCGAGCGATTGCAGGCTATCGCGCGCGATTTCATGGAGACGGTTCTCAATCATCAGGCACATGCTGTGATCTACAGCCGCGAAGACAAGGAACTCGCACCCGAGGACCGTACAGAGATCAACAAGATGCGGCGTGTGTTCGATCACAAACTGGTCGCGCTGATGGAGGAGGGGGTCGCCGCGGGGGAGTTTGTCGTGGAAGACGTGCACCTGACAGCGCTAGCCATTGTTGGCATCGTGGGCTGGTCGCAGGTTTGGTACCGCCCCGGCGGGCGGCTGACGCGCGTCGAGGCAGCGCAACGTGTGTCCAAACTGGTGCTGGCCATGGTGCAGGCCAAACCCCTGAACTCAGAGCCCCCTTTGGCGGTCACAGGCGTCGCGTCGTCCTAGAGCGCCACTCGGTACTTGGGCAGCTGCTTTGCATCGCTGCCGGAGCCTTTGAGACGGACTGCCAGACTCAGGCGCATCACGGCGCGGGGTTTCGCCAATGAACGCAACGTCCGCTTTGTCAGGAGCTGCCCCAGCCATGGCAGTAGTTGGCGGCGGCACCATGGGGGTCGGCATTGCCTATGTCTTTGCCGCCGCAGGCTGGCAGGTGACCGTTGTTGAACCCGACGAGGTACGCGCTCAGGGCCTGCAGGTCACGCTGGTCGAGACCGCTCAATCAGGCGTCCAGCGGGGCAAGCTGACTCAACTTCAATTGCAGCAGATCAGCCATGGCGTGCAAAGGGTTCGCCGCGCGGGTGACTTGCCGACGGGTTTGCACCTTGTGATCGAGACAGTGCCTGAACGCATGGCACTCAAACGCCAGGTTCTGGCAGAGATCGATAGCCGGCATCCAGCCATCGTAGCGTCCAACACCAGCGCCCTGTCTATTGATGACCTGGCCGGATGCGTGCTTGATCCATCCCGGTTCCTGGGTATGCATTTCTTCAACCCGGTGTGGTCGCTGCCGATGGTGGAACTCATCCGTGGAGCCGCCACCAGCGAAGCCACCCTCGCAGCCGCTCAGCAGTATTGCGCTGGGATTGGAAAAACCAGCATCACCGTTCGTGATGTGCCTGGTTTCGCGACCAGCCGGCTAGACCTCATTGCCTCACTCGAAGCGATGCGCATGCTGCAGGACGGCGTGGCCTCGGCTGAGGACATTGACCGCGCCATGGTCCTCGCCTACCGTCATCCAATGGGACCTTTGCGCCTCAGTGACATCGTTGGGCTGGACGTCCGACTCGATATTGCGCGTCACTTGAGCACCACACTGGGCGACCGCTATACCCCGCCACCCATCTTAGAGGCGATGGTGGCACGTGGCGATTTAGGTCGCAAATCGGGCAAGGGATTTTTCGACTGGTCACAAGCTGGCACGCCATAGGATTTACTGACTTCTAAAAACGATGACTCATATTTTCAATTCTTCTCTCGTTGACACGGCAGATCACCATCCACTTTTGCGTGAAAGCGTTGGCAAACTGGTGGGCAGCTTCGGTCGGCGCTATTTTCAGGATGTGGTCCGCCACAAGCAGAAACCTGTCGCACTCTGGAACGCCATGGCCAGCGCAGGTTATCTTGGCGTCCACATCGCCGAACAATATGGCGGTGGTGCAGGCAATGGCACTGGGCTCGCTGACTACAACGTGGTTGTCGAGGAAGCAGCAGCCCAGGGATGCCCGATGCTGTCCCTGGTCATTGGCTCCATCTGTGCGCCCATTATTGAGCAGCATGGCAGCGAAGCGCTCAAGCAGGAATGGCTGCCTGGACTGGCCGACGGATCGAAGCGCCTGGCCTTTGCAATTACCGAGCCCAATGCCGGAACCAACACCCACAAGGTCACGACAACCGCTCGTCGCGACGGCAGCGGCTGGAAGCTCAATGGCACCAAATACTGGACTTCGGCTGTGGATGAATCCGACGCTATCATGGTTGTCGCCCGAGGCGAGTCTGTGGATGAGTCCGGGCGGGCGCCCTTGTCGCTGTTCATTGTGAATGCCAAGGCCCCCGGCATTTCCATGACCCCGATCGAGACCGCTCTGCAGGTCCCCGAAACGCAGTTCATGCTGTACTTTGACAATGTGGTCCTGGGTGCTGAAGCGCTGGTGGGCCACGAGGGGCAGGGTCTGCGCCATGTGTTCGCAGGCCTCAACCCGGAGCGGGTCTGTGCTGCCGCCATCAATAACGGCATCGCCCGCTTTGCGATCGAAAAAGGTGCCCAGTACGCCATTGATCGCACCGTCTGGAGGACGCCCATCGGGGCGCATCAGGGTGTTGCCCACCCCTTGGCCAAGGCCTATATGGCGGTTCAGCAGGCACGCCTCATGACCGCGCGGGCGGCAGAGTTGTTCGACGCGGGTTCGTCAGATGCCGGCGAGGCGGCCAATATGGCCAAGTTCGCTGCGGCTGATGCCTCGCTGGAAGCTCTCGACCAGGCGATCCAGACTCACGGTGGTAACGGCATGGCCCTGGAGTACGGACTCGCCGACCTGTGGTTTGTGGCGCGCTTGCACAAGACGGCGCCGGTAAGTCGGGAGATGATCCTGAACTTTATCGCGCAGCACAGTTTGGGGCTCCCCAAAAGCTACTGAGTTTGCGCATGAGCACATTTGCCCAGATCATCCGTGAACATGCGGCCCAAAGGCCGCAGGCACCTGCACTCAGCTTTGAAGGCCGCACCTGGACCTTTGAAGAGTTGCACAGCCTGAGTTCGCGAGCCGCCCAAGCCCTGCTCAACGAGGGCGTTAAGCCGGGTGACCGGGTGGCGTTGTTGACCAAGAATCGGGCGGAGTTTTATGAGCTGCTGCTGGCCTGCAGCAAGGTGGGTGCTATTTTGGTCGGACTGAACTGGCGGTTGGCCCCCGTCGAGCTGGAGGCCATCGTCCAGGATGCTGCTCCCACGCTGGTCATCACAGGCCCCGATGAGGCGCAATTACTAACGGTCAGTGCCCGCGCCCAAGCAGGTCTGCGTCGCGTTATCGTTTTTGGGCAGTCGTACGCTGCGTGGCGCGCTGGATCTGACGAAGATCCTGGCTACGTGGGCGCCCCGGATGAGGTCGCGCTGTTGCTATACACATCGGGCACTACCGGGCTACCCAAGGGGGTCATGCTGAGCAACGAGAACATGTCCTTTACCCGGCGCCTGGCCATGTCCTGGGGCATGGGGCCGCAGAGTGTCAATCTTGTGGCCATGCCGATGTTCCACATTGGCGGGTGTGGCTATGGCTCTAGCACCCTGATGGTGGGTGGTCATACGGTCTTGATGCGCGAGGTGAATCCCGCGGTGGCGATTGATCTGATTGAGCGCTATCGCGTGACGCACACATTTTTTGTCCCTGCTGTGGTCCAGGCTCTGCTGCAGGTGCCCGGTATTGAACAGGCCAAGCTCTCGAGCCTGCAGTTGCTCATGTACGGCGCCTCTCCCATTGGAGAGGTGCTGTTGCGCCGTGCGCTGTCTGTTCTGCGTTGCAATTTCATGCAGGCCTATGGCATGACAGAAACTGCCGGCACGGTGCTTGATTTACCACCGAAGGACCATGAACTTGACGGCCCAAGGGCTGGTTTGTTGCGGTCCTGTGGTCGGGCCTACCCATGGGTGGCATTGCGCATCATCGACCCCACCACTCTGGCTGACGTCGCACCAGGACAAGTGGGGGAGATCTGGCTTAAATCGCTTATGGTCATGAAAGGCTACTGGGGCAAGCCAGACGCCACCGCCGAGGCCATCGTGAATGGTGGCTGGTTACGTACGGGTGACGCCGCGTACCAAGACGCGCAAGGCTACGTCTATTTGTTTGACCGCTTCAAGGACATGATCATCTCCGGGGGCGAGAACATCTACCCTGCCGAGGTTGAAAACGCGCTGAATGCCCACCCTGCGGTGCTGGAGGTGGGTGTGATCGGCGTGCCTCATGAACGCTGGGGCGAGACGCCGATGGCGATCGTGGTGCTGCGTCCAGGGCAGCATCCCGAGCCTACGGATCTGATTGCCTTCACCCGTGAACGGCTGGCTCATTACAAATGCCCGACCAAGCTGATTTTTTCCGACACCTTGCCGCGCAATGCGTCGGGCAAACTGCTCAAGCGCGAGTTGCGCAGGCAGTACCCGCAGGACTGACGATGCCAGTCACCCACGCTATGGCAGCTCCAGTCACAACGCCCTTGCAACTCCTCAAGCGCTGGGTGGTGGACTATTTCAACGCCCACGACGATGCGGCTGCCCGCGAATTTGTTGCGCCGGACTACACCTTGAACATCGGCGACGTGGTCTTTGCCGGGCGTGACGAGCAGTGGCTGCCTGCTGTGGCACAGCAGATGAAGCTGTTTCCGACGCTCGGCATGACCGTGCACCAAACACTGGCCGGTGAAGATTGGGTGGCAGCCTGGTTCTCGGAGCACGGTACATCGGCAGGCCTGACAGCCTGCTGGTCTGGCGTCGCCATATACCGAAGCTCAGGTGATCTGCTGAGCCGTTGCGTGGCGCAGGAAGACTATGCCACCCGTCACCGGCAGATGAAGTCGGGCGTCGCCGACCCGGTAGAGCCGCCTGCTGTGGCGCCCTGGCATGAATCGAGGGAACCCGCCGATGCCGCCGCCATGGCTGCAGTCCGGTACTGGCTTAATCAAGCTTGGCCTCCGGCCGAGCCCGCCGTTCGTTGTGATGACGAACACATCACGGGCGTGCCATTGCGCTTCGAGGTCGAGTCCAGCGAGATTGATGCCCTGTATTCCAGTGGACCGAACGTGGCTTTTCATGTGCGTCAGATGGGGACCTACATGGGCGGACTGGCTGGTGTGGAGCCCATACAACGCAATGCTGTGTTGCACTGCAATGGCATCGTTCGGGTTGTCGATGGGGTGGTGCAACAGGGCCGGGTGATCCGTGACCGGTTTGGATTGCGCGCAAGCCTGAAGAAAATAGGAGCAAGGCCTTGACCGCTTCAAGTTCCGATACCTGCGTTTTGGTCAGCCGCGAAGGCGCTGTGCTGGTGATCACCATCAACCGGCCTGAGGTGCGCAACGCGATCAACCGCGCGACCTCTGAAGCCATTGCCCATGCGCTGGACCTGCTGGATAGCGAGCCAACATTGGCCATCGGCATTCTCACGGGACGGGGTGGCCACTTCTGTGCTGGCATGGACCTGAAGGCGTTCCTGGCTGGCGAACGCGTGGAACTCGAAGGCCGAGGTCTGGCCGGCATCGTGGAGCGCCCACCGACAAAGCCCCTGATCGCGGCCGTAGAAGGTTATGCGTTGGCGGGTGGCTGCGAAATTGCCCTGGCCTGCGACTTGATTGTGGCGGCTGAAAATGCTCAATTTGGTATCCCGGAAGTGCGGCGCGGGCTGATCGCAGGCTCTGGCGGGTTGCTGCGTTTGCCTCAACGCATACCACCCCAAATTGCGCTCGAATACGCGCTGACTGGCAAGGCCATGTCTGCCGCAGACGCGAAGCACTGGGGCCTGGTCAACAGGCTGACACAGCCCGCTGGTGCATTGGACGGCGCGCGAGCACTGGCGGCCGAGATCAGCGCTAACGGTCCGTTCGCGGTGAGCATGACGAAGCGCATCATGACCGAGGCGCCAACGTGGCCTCCCGCTGAATATTGGGTGCGTCAGCGCGACATGCTGGAGCAGGTGATTGCCACAAACGATGCCCGCGAAGGCGCGCTGGCCTTCAGCGAAAAGCGTGCGCCGCGCTGGACCGGTACCTGAGGCCATAACATGAACCATGACGACGGCAAGACACTTGACCCGCATGCTCGCCAGCTGTTAGCGCTGGCACGTAGGGCCGGGCATCCGCCCTTGCAGGCGCTCACACCCGAAAAGGCACGGGCGGCCTATGCCGCCAGCTGGGAGCCGATGCAGTCGCCAGGCGGTGAGGTCGCTTCTGTACAGGACATCACCATTGACGGGCCCGGCGGTGCGCTGGCGCTGAGGGTCTACCGCGGCAAGGGTGTCGACCCAAGGGCCATGGTGCCTTGCCTGCTCTACCTGCATGGCGGCGGCTGGGTCATTGGCAATCTTGAGAGCCATGACCGCTTGTGCCGTCGCCTTGCCAATGTGGCGAATCTGTGCGTTGTGGCGGTGGATTACCGGCTGGCACCTGAGCACCCGTTCCCTGCTGCGCTGGATGATGGTGCCGCCGCTTTGAACTGGGTCTTTGAGCATGCGGCCGAGCTGGTTGTGGATGCCAATGCACTTGGGGTCGGCGGCGACAGCGCGGGTGGCAACCTGGCGGCTAGCTTGGCGCTGTTGGCGCGCGACGGGCTGCTGCCGGCATTGGCCTACCAGGTGCTGATCTATCCGGCGCTAGATTTGACCGCTGCTAGCGCCTCCTACCAGTCCGAGATGGCTGACCTGCCGCTGAGCGCCCAGACCATGCATTACTTTATCGGCCACTACCTTCCCAATGCAAAGGATCGGCTGGACTGGCGGGCTTCGCCCTTGTTGGCGCATAACCTGGCCGGTGTGGCGCCAGCGCTGGTGATGACTGTCGCGCATGACCCGTTGTGCGATGAGGGCCGGGCTTACGCCCAACGCCTAGACGCCGCCGGTGTGCGGGTCACGGCCCTGCATTTCAATGACCACATGCACGGGCTGCTGGGCCAGGGGCGAATGGTGCCGGCAGCCGATGTGATCGGTGACTTTGTATTCAGAACGGTGGGTTACGAGCTGTACCGGGCTGCCGCTCGGCGCGCTGATTCACCATGAGCCTTTTTTTTCACCAACCTCGCCAAATGATGGCGATAACAACCTCAGGAGACAACATGAAGACTTTTTCACGCAACCCGGGCGCAAGCGTTTTGCACAGCCTGCTTTCACATGCGCGCCTCGCCGCTATCGCTGGGGCCAGCCTGGCCGCCGCCAGCGGCATGGCACAAGAAGTGCCTGAAGATGGCGTTTACAAAGACCGCATTGATTGGGGCATCCTGATGGACCTGTCGGGCCCGACCTCAGCGTCGCAAGCACCATGGGTCAAGGGGTTCCAGGATTACATGCGCAAAATCAACGAGGCGGGTGGTATCAATGGCCGCAAGGTGAATGTGCTGGCCGAAGACAACCGATTTAACGCTGCAACCGACAAGATCGCCTATGAGAAGCTGGTAAGCCAAACGCCAGTCATCGCGATCTCTGGCATGGGTTCATCGGCGTCCCAAGTGGCACTGGCCCCAACGATCAAGGCCGGCAAGGTACCTATCGTGGGGACCTATACCCCCACCAAAGCGCTGTCAGAGCCAGTCAGCCCCATGGTTTACAACGGTTTCTGCGGCTACAAACAGATGGCCCAGGCAGGTATTGGTTTTTATGTGGACCAGCTCAAGCTCAAAGCGCCCAAGGTGATGACCGTGTCCATTGAGACTGCAGGCGGCAAGGAGTACCACGATTTCGTGGCCGAGGCGGTGGCCAAGTACGGCGGCACTGCCACCTCGGTAACCATGAAGGTGACCGCAGTGGATGTGACGCCCCAAGTCCAGGAGATCATGGCGCAGAAGCCTGACTTTATTACCATTTACGGGGTCAACAATACAGCGGTACTGACCATGAAGGCTTTGGCGCAGTTCGGGGTGAAGATGCCGGCCTTTGGCATCACCTACCTGGGCTCGCCAGCGGTTTACCAGGCTTTGGGTGCCCAGGGTTCGGCCAACTACAACTTCATCAGCTGCTTTACCCCTGGTGGTTCGGACCAGTCGGTTGGCAACCGTGAGATGTCAGCCGCAGCCGACAAATTCGGCCGTGTCGGCTTGAAGGAAGACATCAACTACGTCTCAGGCTGGGTAACGGGTCAAATGGCCGCTGAGTCCTTGGCTAAATTGGGCAATAGCCCAACCCGTGCCAAGCTGGTAGAGAGCATGGCCAAGGGATTTACCGTGGACAGCAAAGGCCTCGCCGCACCCTTCAGCTACACACCCGACAACCACAACGGTCCCACTGTGCTGAAAATGTTCGGTTTTGACCATGCGACATCGAAGTTCAAGCACTTCGGCGAGTACAGCGACTACGCCAAGTACACCAAGTAAATCTGTCTATCCACCTACCAAGGACCACCATGCTTGCTCAAGTTCTATTCAGCGGCCTCGCACTGGGCAGCATTTACGGGCTGGTGGCCCTGGGTTTTGCAGTGGTGTTCAAAGCCACCGAGGTGTTCAATTTTGCCCAGGGCATGTTCGTGGTGTGCGGTGCCTACCTCGCCATCACGGGCATCTCCCTGCTCAACCTGCCTTTTCCTCTCGCCATGCTGTTTATGGTGCTCGCCGCTGCCTTGCTTGGGGTGATGATTCATATGTTTCTGATCCAGCCGGTGGCGGGGCAGCCGATGCTGGTGGTGATCATGTTGACCATTGCCCTGTCCATCGTGCTGCGCGCAGCCATTGAAATTATTTTCGGTTCGCAAGGCCGAACTTTGAACACGCCACTGCCCAGCGGCGTTTTCAAAATCGGCGAGTTGCGCATTTCACAGCTGCATTTGACGGCGGCGCTGGTCAGTTGGGGCTGCATGGCGGTTTTCGGCGCTTTTTTCCGCTTCACCTCTGTCGGCCTGTTGATGCGCGCCACCGCAGACGGTCATGAAGCCGCAGTAGTTTCCGGCGTGAACGTCAACATGATGAATCGTCTCGCCTGGGCCATTGGTGTCGTGCTGGCAGCCGTGGGTGGTCTTTTTCTCGGGCAGTTGCAGATTGCTTCTACCGAGTTGGAAACCATCGGCCTTTTGGCACTCCCGGCGGTGGTGATTGGTGGCATGCAAAGTATTCCGGGCGCTATTGTGGGCGGTTTGTTGGTCGGATTGATCGAGCAACTTGCAGCGTCCTATATTTCTCCCAAGTCAAGCGACATCGTCATTTATGCCCTCTTGTTGTTGATCTTGATGGTTCGACCCTGGGGCTTGTTCGGCCAGCGCGAGTTAGGCCGGGTTTGATTCACCCTACGACTATGACTAAGCATTCTTCTCTTTCGCCCAAGCCAGCGCAGTCCGTTTCCTGGCGGCGCTGGGTCTGGGTGGCGCTGGTGGTGGTCTTGCTGTGCTACCTACCCGTTGTCTTGACCGACCGGGCCATTTTTGGTGTGCGCCTGTCCAATATGCAATTGCTGAACATTGGGATGTCGCAGGTGAACCTGATGCTCATCGCCATGCTCGGAGCCTTATCCTTGAACTACCTCACCGGTTGCGCCGGGCTGATATCGATTGGACACGCAGCCTTTTATGCCACTGGGGCCATGACCGCTGCCATCACGGGTACCCAGTGGGGTTGGCCGTTCCCCTTGGTATTGGCGGCGGCAGGCCTGGCTGGCGCCTTGGTGGGCACTTTGGCCGGATTACCTTCGTTGCGGGTGCGCGGGCTTTACTTTGTGCTGTCTACTTTGGCCGTGCACTACGTGGTGGTCTATGTTTTCTTGGAGTATCAGTTCAAGTTTTTTGACGTGGTCGGCGTGCCCTATAACGCCGCCACACTTGGACCGATTGAGCTCAACACCCCCATCCGGTGGTACTTCTTTTTGCTGCCATTGGTGGCACTGGTTTATTGGGGGTTGAGCAACACCCTCAAGTCTCGTGAAGGGCGAGTCATGATGGCGATGCGCGACCATGAGTTGGCCACGACCAGCGTGGGGGTTGACGTGCGCATCTTGCGGCTCAAGGCGTTTGCCTTCAGCTCATCCATTGCAGCCATGGCTGGTGCGCTCTACGCGTATTTCATGTCCAACGCCACGTCAGAGGCGTTTGGCATCAACTTTGCCATCCAGTTCATCGCCATGATCATCATTGGCGGCATGGGTTCGCTGGGCGGGGCCTTGGTCGGCGCTGCGCTGTGGCTGTTGCTGCCGTCCGTGATCAGCGGCTTCGCCACCCAGGCGAGTGATTCAACGGGCATCGTACGACTGCTGTTGGTGGAGCACAAGGCGCAGCTGGTGCAGATGATCTTTGGTGTTCTGATCATTGTGCTGCTCATTTTTGCGCCGGGCGGCATTGCCGGTATCGGCCATAAGCTGCGCCACCGCTGGTCAGCGGGAAAGGACGCATCATGACCAATATGCTGGAGATCAAAGGCCTGAGTGTGGGCTATGCCCGCAAGGGCCTGGCACTTGATGATGTCAGTCTGTCCGTGCCCAAAGGCAGCATCGTGGCTTTGCTAGGTGCCAACGGTGCTGGCAAGACCACCTTGATCCGGGCCGTGACTGGTTTGCTGGATCTTCACCATGGCCAAGTCATGCATGGCGAGGTGGCTTTGGATGGCCATGCCATTCTTGGGCTGCCATCACACCGTTTGGTGCGCATGGGTATGGGGCAGGTGCCCGAGGGACGCCTGATCTTCAAGCAATTGAGTGTGGAAGATAACCTGAAGGTTGGCGCGGCCATTGTGCCTCGCGCCCAAGTGCGTGAGCGGCTCGAGGCGGTGTACACGCTGTTTCCCCGTCTCTTGGAGCGGCGTACACAGTCGGCTGGCTGGCTGTCTGGGGGAGAGCAACAAATGTTGGCCTTGGGGCGCGCTTTGGTTGGTAACCCCCGACTTCTCTTGGTGGACGAGCTCTCGCTGGGTCTGGCGCCATTGATCGTACGGGCTATCTACCAGCAACTGCGGGTTGTAGGGGACACTCTGGGCACCTCCATGCTGATCGTGGAACAAAACGCCAAACTTGCCCTTGAGTTTGCAAGCTCAGCCTACATCCTTAACAGTGGACGCATGGTGTTGTCCGGTAGCGCAGCCGAAGTGGCCGCCAGCGATGCCATCAAGGCGTCGTACCTGGGCACAAAGCGAGAACACCCTGACGGCGATACCGGGCCCGCTGTCCGAGCTTCGCAACAGGTGCAGGAGTCCGTATGAGTCAGGGTCTGCTGCAAGTCACCTCCTTGCTGATGCGCTTTCAGGGCATCACTGCGCTTGACCATGTGTCCTTCGCTATGGAACAGGGGGCTATTACGGCCCTGATCGGCCCGAACGGGGCAGGCAAAACCACCCTGTTCAACTGTGTTACCGGCATGTACACGCCAACCGCTGGCAAGGTCCACTTTGATGGTGCTGATATCACCGCAGAGCCCGCTCACATGATTTCGCGCCACGGCATTGCACGTACCTTTCAGAACCTGGCCTTGTTCGGTGGTTTGACCGTGCTGGAAAACCTGATGGTGGGCGCCTACTTGCAAGGCAGCTCAGGCTTGTTGCAGGGCGCGTTCAAGACGCCTCGCGCGCGTGCCGAAGAGAAAGCTGCCCAAGCAGCCGCCCATGAGGTGCTGGCCTTTTTAGGTATGCAAGACGCAGCCCAACTCAGGCCCTCCGAGCTGTCCTATGGCCGCCAAAAGCAGGTGGAGTTTGCCCGTGCGCTGATGCAAAAGGCCCGACTGGTGATGCTGGACGAACCGATGGCGGGTATGAGCGCCGTGGAGAAGACCGCCATGACTGTGCTGATCCAGCGCGTGCGGGCGGAATTCGGCGTCACCTTCCTGATCGTGGAGCACGACATTCCCGTCATCATGGATATTTCGGACAAGATCATCGTGCTGGACTTTGGTCGCAAGATCGCGGAGGGCACGCCGCAGGAGGTGCAAAGCGACCCAGCCGTGATTGCGGCGTACCTCGGCACCGACCACTGATTGGTATTTAACCACGCTTACCCAAGGAATCACTATGAGAGAAGCCGTCATCGTCTCCACCGCACGCACGGGCATTGGCCGCGCCTACAGGGGCTCGCTGAACAACACCAAGTCGCCCAGCCTGGCCGGTCACGTGATCGCCCATGCTGTCAGCCGCGCTGGTATTGACGCTGCAGAAGTCGAAGACGTCGTGCTCGGTACCGTGCTTGGTATTGGCACGGCGGGTATGAACCTGGCTCGCAATGCGGCGCTGGCTGCTGGCCTGCCGGAGACCGTACCCGGCCAGACCATGGACCGCCAGTGTGCATCGGGCCTGATGGCCATCGCCACGGCGGCCAAGCAGATCATGGTGGATGGCATGGATGTGGTTGTGGCGGGCGGTCATGAAAACATCACAGCTGTACAAAAAGCTTACTTTGACAGCATGGCGGGCACCTTCGACGACGCACTGCTCAGGAAAAGCCCCAACGCCTATATGCCCATGCTGCAGACCGCAGAGTTCGTCGCCAAAAAATACGGCATCAGCCGTGAGTCACAAGACCTGTATGCACTGGCGTCGCAGCACCGCACCGCACAGGCCCAGCAAAACGGCCGCTTTGACCAGGAAATTGTCGCTTTCACCACATCCATGGCCGTGGCCGACAAAGCCACTGGGGCCATCAGTTACCGAGAGGTCACCCTTGATCGTGATGAGGGTAACCGACCCGACACTGCCCTGGAAGGCCTGTCCTCGCTCAAGCCGGTTCTGGAAGGCGGCGTGATCACAGCGGGTAACGCCAGCCAGTTGTCAGACGGCGCCAGCGCCTGTGTGTTGATGGACAGCCAATTGGCACAGCGGCGTGGACTCAAACCTCTGGGCGTGTACCGCGGCATGGCCGTTGCGGGATGTGCCCCTGAAGAAATGGGCATTGGTCCGATTTACGCCGTGCCCAAGCTGCTCAAGCAATACGGGTTGCGGGTGGAAGACATTGGGTTGTGGGAGCTGAACGAGGCCTTTGCTTGCCAGGCCCTGTATTGCCGCGACTCGCTGGGTATTGATCCAGAGAAGTACAACGTCGATGGGGGCGGTATTTCTATCGGTCATCCTTATGGCATGACCGGTGCGCGATTGGTCGGCCATGCCTTGATAGAAGGCCAGCGGCGTGGCGTCAAGTACGTGGTGGTCACCATGTGCGTAGGCGGCGGCATGGGGGCGGCGGGTCTGTTTGAAGTAGGCTGAACGCCTGTCGTCGGCTCCGTTTATAAGGCTGCAGCGGAGCGGTTGGCCGTCTGCGTAAATGGCGGCTCTAATGACCACCACCGCACCACTGACACCCGGCCCTGGGCGCCTCTCCGTCGCCCCTATAATGGATTGGCACGGTGTTCGAAAATATACCTAAATAAATCAAATGGTTATGCGCTCCCGTCCAAGTCATGTTGCACTTTTGTTGCACCGGCCGGTAGTTATCAACACCTTGAAGTTTTAGTCACGCTGTACACCTCGTGGCTATTGCGCTGCGGATATTACGGTATTGCATGTAGTTGTTTACATTTTCCGACATTTTCGTAAAATTGCAGCGTGCAACCCAAAGTCACCGACCTTGCTCTTGAGCTGGCTCACGCCAAGGGCTTTGTACGGGCTCGCGAGCTTGCGCACGTGGGCGCGTCAGGGGAGAAGTTGCAGCAGTTGCTGCGCAGCGGTGCGCTGGTCCGGATCAGCCGTGGCCTGTATGCCACCCCCGACAGGGCGCTCACCGAGCTCGATCAGCTGGTGCAGCTGTCGATCAAGTACCCCCATATGGTCTTTTGCCTTTTGACTGCGCTCCAGATCCATGGACTTACAACGCAGGCTCCGCATGAAGTCTGGGTTGCCATTTCGTCCAAGGCACGCGCTCCCAGCCTGATCTATCCACCGCTTCACATCGTGCGGTTTTCCGATCTTGGACTGGGTATTGAACAAAAATTGATCGACGGCGTGGTGCACATCCCTGTCACATCGGTAGCCAAAACAGTTGCCGATTGCTTCAAATTTCGAAACAAGATCGGACTGGATATCGCACTTGAAGCGCTCAGGGATGCCTGGAGACAGAAAAAAGTCACTATGGACGATCTGTGGGAGTCTGCTCAGACTTGCAGGGTGGCAAATGTTATGCGCCCGTATCTGGAGAGCCTGGTATGACAACGCAAAACAGGGCTGCATCCGTTCGTGCGCGATTGCTCAATGAGGCTAAGAACGACGGTTTGGACTTCCAGCTGTTGCTCACGCGGTTTGCGTTGGAGCGGATGCTCTATCGGCTTCATATTTCTGGAAGTGAGAGGCTGAGGCCGAAGTGGAAAATCAGTTCGATCCCTCTGATTCTCTTGAAGCACTTGAAGCAGAAAACGCGCGCTTGATCGCTTTGCTCGAGGAGTAGGACTGACCGTAACCTGCGAAAATTGCGTAACTTATTGATTCTAAAAATGATATTGCAGTCCAACCCTGGGCGCCTCTCCGTCGCCCCTATGATGGATGGGGCAGACAACAATAAAAAACCCAACAAAATCAACATACTATTTTTGTATTTTTTGGCATGTAGCAAAAATGTAGCACCTGCTAAGCGCTGCTTCCTGCCATTTGCCGGGCTTCTTTGACCGCAGCGGCCCGCCGGTCATCCAAATATTCAGCCAGATCAGCCAGGTGCACGCCTCTGGCGCCCTTTTGTGATTTCGGCTCAATGCGCACCAGCGGAATCGTGATGTCGCCCATGGCCACCTTACGCAAAAAGTTCTCCGTGGTCAGGTGCGGAAAATAATCTTTGACCACCGACGCCACCGGGATGACGGCTATGGCGTTGTACTGCGCCATCAGTAAAAAAGCTGTGTTCATAACGCCATCACCTCCACATCATGCGGCCGCTTGCGCCCCGCGTGTATCTCCCGAATCCGCGCCTCAGTCGCCCGGTGCGCATAAATCATGGTGCGGTGGTCGATCTGCGCCAGCGCTGCCGCGTAGTCCTCCAGCACCGCCCGCACCGCCTGGATGCCGGCCGCATCGAGCCGAATCGCGCCGCCGGCCAAGTGGCGCCGGCCGGCCAGGGCCAGCGCCCGCACCGAATCAGCCAGCAGGCCCTGCGCGTCTTCCACCCAGCCGGCCGTGACCAGGCTTTCCATCAGGTTGACCGCATCCGAGCACACCCGCCAGTCGTCCGTGCTGGGCGCCGCGCCGCGCTCGATGGCGGCCAAGCCGACCCACATCCGCGTGAGCTGGTGCGTGCGTTTGGCCTCGGGCATGGGCTCGGTCGGGCTGGCCAGCATCAAGTCGAGCTGGGTGTAGGTGGGGACATAAACGAGCTTGCGTTTCATGCGGCCCCCATGTCCCAGTCCTGCCAGCCTTCGCTTTCGCTCCAGTTCATCAGCGGCCGGGTGTCGCCCGGCTTCATGATGCGCAGCCGGATGCCTTTGGTCGAGTGGGTGTGGCCGCACTTAAACAACTTCTCAGCCTGGTGCATGACATCGTCAGCCCAGTACACCTCAAAATCCATCACAGTCCGCCAAGCGCCCGTGCCCACGTTCACTTGCAGCTGGCACAGTTTCAGTTCTTGTGTTGCCATGCCTTACCCCTGCAGCCGATGCCGCACGCTGGTGGGAAACGGGTTATGCGCCGCCGGCCCGTCCAGGCGCAACTCAGGCTGCAGCTCATCGGTGGGCTGCTCCAAAAAGCTGGAGCGGTCCTGTCCGGTGATCTTCAAATAATCGTTCTCCACCTTGGCGGTGTCCACCAGCACGCTGGCCACCGTGGCCACGGCTTTGGCGCGCTCGATGTCCATCGGGTTGTCGCGGTTGCGCAGGTCGGTCAGGGTGGCCAGTAGCGCTTGGCGCACCTGGTCAATATGCGGGTTGGGCATGCTCGGTCTCCTTTTTGATTCGATTGACTTGGCGGGTGATCTGGCCCTTGAGTTGGTACAGCGCGGCCAGCTCTGGGCTGCGGCGCCAGATGCTGTTCTCCAGCATCACCTCTTTACGGCTCAGCAGCTGGATGGCATCCAGCGTCACCAGCTCCAGCTGGTTGCTAAACCTCCCCGGCTTGAACGCCACACAGTGGTTGCGCGGAATCGGGCCGTGCGCGTCTTTCCAGATCAGCCGGTGCTCAGCCTCCCAGTTCAGCGCGCCGTTGGGGCCCTCTTTGATCTTGCGCTCCAGCACGCCCAAACTGTTCACGCGCCTGGCGCCCAAGGGCATCCAGTTGGCCGGGATTTGCCCTTTGACAAACGAGGTGGCACTGGTGCGCCCGGGCAGCTTTTTACCAGCAATCCACGGCACGTGGCCAGGTTGAAAGCGTTTCTGTGAGCCGCGCACGCCATCGAGCTGGCCGCCCATCAGCCGCAGGTATTCGGGCGACTTCTTCACGCCCAGCTTCTTGGCAATGCCCCACAGTGATTTGTCGGTATGCCGCCCCAGCAGCTTCACAATCTCGCTGTTCTTGGTGTTGGGGTACAGCTCCCGCACAATGGCCTTTTCGGCCTCGGTCCAGAACACTTTGGGCGGCAATATGCCTCGGCTCTTGGTCATGCTGCCCCCTGGTGCTGGAGATCCACACGCACCTCCCGACCATCCCGATACACCAACCGATCCCCCCGTCGGCTTGGCAGCCGCATATGGTCATCCGCACCCAGGCGCACCGCCGGCTCGCTCAGCTCAGGGCAGCTGTAACCGTCCTCCACGCGCGTGCTGGTCCTAATCGGCGTGGTGTCGGCCTGCACCAGGCGCAGCCGGGCCTCCAGCATGCGCCGGCGCTCCACAATCAGCGCCGGCAACAGCGCCGGCTGCGGTGCCTCGGGCGGCAGCTGGCGCACGGCCACGGCCAGCTCAGCCGCGCTGCGCCGCTTGGTGCTGGTGCGCCCGCTCACAGCACCACCTCCACCGCGTCAGCCGGGCTGGTCTTGACGACCGCCGCGCGGTGCGCATTCAGCACCATGCGCAGATCAGCGCGCAGCCGGGTGTTCTCGCTCATCAGATCCAGCGTCAGCTGCTCCAGGGTTTCGCGCTGCCAGCCGATGAAGTCGGTGCGCTTGATGTCAAGATCAAGCTCTTGCGGGGTCATGGTGGTGGTCGTCGTCGTGGTCATCGTCGTGGTGGTGGTCATGGTGGTTGTCAAAGAAGGCAGGGGGCATGGTCAACCGCTGCGGCGTGGTGCCAGGTGGCGCCCGGGCGGGTCTGCCAGGCCATCGGGTGGCCATCGGTGCCCAGCCGCACTGCCGGCACCAAGTCAACAGTGCGCTCGGCGGTGGCCAGCCAGGCCTCGGTGCGGGCCTTGCGGGCGCTGGCCTGCAACACCGGCCCCAGCGTGCGGTGGGCCAGCGCCTGCGCCAAATTGACCGGCACATTGGGCCCGCGTGCGCAGGACTGGTAACGCGCCCAGGCCTGGGCCAAATCAGCCTGCGTCACCGGCGGCATGGTCGGGTGGTGGCGGGCCATCGTCAGCTCCAGCGCGCCGCCAGCGCCCACAGAGCGTCCTGCAACGCCGCCCAGGCCGCCTGCCAGCTTGCGCGCTGCTCCCAGGCAAAGCCCGCCACCCCGGCCAGCACCACCAGCGTCAGCAGCCCCAGCAACACCAGCACCACCCGCATGGCCGCCTCGCCAAACGGATCGTCCTGGCCAGACGCCACCGGCGGCGACGCCAGCAAGCAATCGGCCTGGCAGCTGGCATCGGGCGACTGGCACACGCCCGCCACGTCACAGCGCCGGTACAGCGGCTTGGCCACCGCCACCCGCGCCGCGCCAGGCAGCGCTACCGGCTGCGCGCTGCTGACCTGGCCGCGCACCGGGCATTGCCGGCCCTGGTTACAGCCATTACCCTTAGGCAACGATTGATCGCAACAGTTCATACGGCCGCCCTCCAGCTCTCGCGCATGCGGCGCAGGTGCTGCGCTGCCATGCGGTTGATGTACTCAGCCAGCCGCTTGCGCGCAGCGGCTTCCAGGGCGTCAAGTTGGGCCGCGCTCATCGCACCGCCACCACAGCCGTGCGGTGCCCCCGCTTGGTCAAACACTGCACAGCGCCATCCTCGCGCAGCTGCCAGGCCGCGTTTTCCCCGCAAACCCGCTGCGCCGCCCGGGCAAAACGCGCCTCAGCCAGCACCTCACGCCGGGCCGCCCGCTCAGCCGCCGCCGTGTCGATCGCCGCCTGGTGGTCGCTGGGGCCGTCCAGCAGGTAAGCGCTAGACATGATGAGCGCAGCCAGCCCGGCCAGCGCCCAGTTGATCAATCGGTGGGTCATCATGCTGCACCCCCTTGCCCTACACTTTGCCCATGAGCGAACTGTTCAAGCCAATGCTGGAGCTTCTCAAGCTCGCTCCACGCTATCTGGTAGCACTCGGCCTGGTGCTTGGCGTCATCATTCTGGCCCCCGAAGAGTTGGCGCAGCGCCTGGGTATTGCTCGCCTGGCACAAGACTACCGCCCGGCTATCGGGGTGGGGTTCTTGCTGTGCGTCAGCCTGCTGCTGGTCAGCGTTGCGGGCTGGGCTGGGCGCATCGTGGGTGACCTGTTCGCCACCCGCAAGTTCAAACGGCAGCTGCAGCAGCGCCTGGCCAGACTCACTGAAGATGAAAAACAAATTTTGCGGTACTACATAAGCCAGCAAACTCGCGCCAATACGCTGCGCATTGACGATGGCACTGTCAAGGCCCTGGTGGGCAGCCACGTCATTTTCAGGAGCGCCAACACCGGCAACATGGCTGAGGGCTTTGCCCACAACATCAAAGAGATTGCTTGGGACATGCTCCAAGAAAACCCGGCCCTGCTCCAGGGCACCACCAACGTTTACCGCACGGACAAGCGTTACCGCGGGTCGTGACAGTGCGCTCATGCTGCACCCCCAGCGTTACGATGCGCCTTGGCAAACCCCAGGGACACAAAATGCTTGAAACGCTGTTCAACAAACTTGAGGCGCTGCTCAACGAGCACGCATCGGCGGCGGTGCTGCGCGATCACCTGGCTTTGCTGCGAGAGCGCGTCGCGCTGCTGGAGCGCCAGAACGCCGATCTTCGCTTTCAGGCCGATCAGGCCCAAGCGCAAGCGCAAGAGAGCCAAAGCCGGCTGGACAGATTTGCCAATGACAACCCAGGCGGGCTGCGCTGCGACGCCTGCGGCAGCGTGGACCTGGCCCGCACCGGCAGCCGAGCCGACCCCACCTTCGCCGCCCTGGGCATCAAGCAAGCCCTGATGACCTGCCGCCCCTGCGGGCACGTTTCCGTTTTCACCATAGACCCCTGAGCCTTGAGCCTTGGGGCGCCCCGTGTTGACTTGATCCATCTTCCACTTTCAAACCCCGGTGACGTCGGGGTGTGATGTGATTATTAGGCAATACCTAGACTAAATGCAAGGCTTTGCCTAAAATATTTTTTAGGGCAAACTTCGCATCAGAGCGGACACCTGCATCGCCACCCCAGGAGGACACCATGGCCCACAGCATTCCCTACCGTCTCGGCGTTTTTGTCAGGCGCCACCCCTTTGTGCCGTTGGCGGCGGTGGTGCTGCTGTTGCTGTACCTTACGCTAGACGGTCGCAATGCGCCGCCCCCACCCGCGCCGCTGCCCGTCGCCGCGCCCGCTGGACCGCCACCTTGCAGCACCGGCCTGGCTGAGCAAATGGCCAGCGCCAAGCAGCTGCTGGCGGCCAAGCAGCCCACCGCCGCCTTTGACCTGCTCTTGCCTTGCAGCGAAGCCCACCGCGCCGGCCCGGATGCTGCGGCCTACCAAAAGATCATGGACCAGTGGCAACAGGCCGTTGCTGCCCAGGTCAAGCGCGACGAGCAAGCCGACCGCGCCCGCAAAAAGCGCGAAGGCGTGTTAATCGGCATGAGCCCAGACGACGTGTTGGCCAGCGCATGGGGCAAGCCAGACAAAATCAACCGCAGTACCAACAAATACGGCACTTCAGAGCAATGGGTTTACCGCAACCGCGTCGAGGGTTATTTGTATTTCGAGAACGACGTGCTGACCGCCATCCAAAACTGAATCAAGGGTAAACCCTTCCCACAAATGGGGGATAGACGCTGCAATCTAAATTATTGATACTGATCAAGGATAAAAAAATAATTGATTGGAGCGCAACATGGCACAAAACGTGCTCTCTCTCTCTCTCTCTCTCTCTCTCTCTCTCTCTCTCTCTCTCTCTCTCTCA
>CAMCZF010000023.1 GCA_945885775.1 Rhodoferax sp. OV413
CCTGCGCATCGTCACTGAAATCGCCAAATTGCCAGGCTTTCTGGTGATGGCCAACCCGGTGCTACCGGCGGCAGAACTTCAACGCCTCAAGACATTGATCCTGGCATTTCATCAAACAGACGAGGGCAAAAAATTCTTCGCCTTGTCGGGCATTGCCAATATTCGTGAAGTGGGTGAGGCGGAACTCAAAACCTTGGATGCGTTCAATGACGTCACACGCAAGGGGTTGGGTGGCTAAAACACATGTGGGTACGTCTGAGTCTGAGGGGCAAACTGGTTATCGCCGGTGTGGCGGTCCAGTTGTGTGTGCTGGCACTGGTTGGTGGCGGCACCTTCTGGTGGGTGACTCGTTTTCTTGATGCCGATCAGCAGGCTCATGCACGCCAGATCAAACCGCTTTTGGTCGCCGCGCTGGCGGTGCCTATGGCGCAGCGCGACTACGCGTCGGTGGCAGCCATCCTCAAAGAAAGCCGGGCAGCCAGTGAGTTGATGTTTCTCAGCGTGTGCGATGCGAGTGGGAATCTGATCGCCGAAGATGGGGCCGCACCACCTGCCAAAGCCGATGCGCCAAAGCTCACGGCGGCCAAACTGCTGTACGACGAATTTTCTGTCCCCCTGAGCCTGGGCGGCCAGGCACTGGGCGCCGTTAAGTTTGGTTTGTCCCGAGCCAAAATTGAGGAGACCGCTCGCGGCGTGAGCGTCCACGTCCTGCAAGTGGGCATCTTGGCGCTGCTGGTGTTTTCATTGCTGCTCTGGTGGATCAGCGCGGCCCTGACCCGGCCGCTGCAAATGTTGGTGATGGCCACCCGCGATATTCGGGCTGGCAATTACGACATCGATCTTGTCAGTGGCGGTGGTGATGAGATCGGTACCTTGGAGTCGGCCTTCATTGTTATGAATCTGGAGATCCGGCGCAAGGTCGCCGAGTTGATCGAAAGCGAGGCCTTGCAGCGCCGCTACCTTCGGGAGTCCCTGGCCAAGCAGGGACAGGTCGAGCAAGCCTTGCAGCAGGCTGAAGACGCCACCACCGCCAAGTCGGAGTTTCTGGCCAATATGAGCCATGAAATCCGTACACCGCTGAATGCCATTTTGGGTTTCTCGCAACTGCTGCAGTCAGCGCCCTTGGAGGGCTTGCATCGGGAGTACATCGTCAACCTGCGGCAGGCGGGGGAATCATTGCTGCGCATACTGAACGATGTGCTGGATTATTCCAAGATGGAAGCTGGCCAACTGGAGTTGGTCAACGAGAGCTTTGACCTGAGAAAACTGTTGAGCGATGTGACCCAGTTGTTTTCTTTTCACTTGCTGGAGAAAAACTTGTCCTTGCGGGTGCGGGTCGATGACGCCGTGCCGACGCACCTGCTGGGTGACGCGCTGCGCTTGCGTCAGATCCTGGTTAACTTGGTGAGCAATGCCATCAAATTCACAGAACGCGGTGCGATTGAGGTTACTCTGGACTGCCCGCAACCTACCGACCAGGGCCTGGCCCTGAAATTTTCGGTGATTGATTCGGGCATTGGCATGGATGAACTGCAGGTCAGCCGCATCTTCGCCTCTTTTGCACAGGCAGACAGTTCCATCACCCGTCGCTTTGGCGGCACGGGTCTGGGCCTGTCCATTTGTCGCCAACTGGTCGGGTTAATGGGCGGCGTCATCAGCGTTGAGAGCGTGCCCGGTGTGGGCTCATCGTTCAGCTTCACGGTCAATCTGTCCGAGTCGCAGTCGCACTTGGGCACGGAGCCATTGGACGAGCCAGCAAAGCCAGACGAGGGGACATCGCTGCGAGACCTGAAAGTGCTGCTGGTTGAGGACAATCCGGTCAATGTCATTGTGGCGCGGGCCTTTTTGGACGGGCTTGGCATGCAGGTCGCCACGGCCGTGGATGGGCTCCAGGCGGTCGAGCAGGCGCTGGGCGCAAACTTTGACGTGATTCTGATGGATCTGCAGCTGCCGGGCATTGACGGTCTGGAGGCAACCCAGCGCATTCGGGCTCAGTTGGGTAACTCAGCCCCGCCGATCATTGCCCTGTCTGCGTCCGACATGAAAACCGACCATGACGCCTGTCTGGCGGTCGGCATGGTGGACCATGTGTCGAAACCGATCATGCGGGACCAACTTATCCGAGTGTTGCTTAAGTGGGTCGGCCGCCTTAGGGCGTCCCCTGTGGCGACCGGTGTCGGCCCTGCCGAACTGGAACAGGCCAGCGTGGACCGCAGCTTGCTGGCGCCTCAGCTGCAGGAACTCGAGCGCTTGCTGGCCAGCAACATGTTGGCTGCCAGGCGCCAACTTGACCAGATCGAGCCGTTGCTGGCGCAAACGGCCTTTGAATTGCCGTTTGCGCCTGTCGCCCAGGCTACGCGCAAGCTGAAATTCAAAGCTGCCTTGGCGGCGCTCAGTCAATTCTCGGCTATGCTGGCATTCAAGTCCCATTGACCCCGACATGCCGAACGAATCCCGAATTCTCATCATCGACGACATCATCGAGAACGTGGAGGTTCTCGGGGAGGTCCTGGCCAGCCGCTACGACGTTCAGTTCGCCACGTCAGGGGCTGAGGGTTTGGCGCTGGTACGACACGAGCGGCCGGACCTGATTTTGCTCGACGTGATGATGCCTGGCATGGATGGGTATGCGGTATGCGCCGCGCTCAAGGCTGACCCCGACACTCGCAATATTCCGGTCATTTTTGTCACGGCCAAGAACGATGCCGAAAGCGAGTCTCGCGCCTTGGCCGAAGGCGCGGTGGATTTCATCCACAAGCCCATCAACCAAGAGGTGGTGCGGGCTCGGGTAGGCCTGCACCTGGCCCTGAAAAATCGTGAAGACGAATTGAGTAGGCTCAATGAGGATCTGGAACAAAAGGTGGAGCAGCGCACGCTGGCCCTGCGCGACGCCCTGACCCAGGCCGAGGGTGCTACCCGCATGAAATCGGATTTTCTGGCCAACATGAGCCATGAGATTCGAACCCCCATGAACGCCATCATTGGCATGACACACCTGATCCAGGGCACGGAACTCACACCCCGGCAACGCAATTACCTGGGCAAGATCGAGGGCTCGAGCCACCATTTGCTGGGCATCATCAACGACATTCTTGACCTGTCGAAAATTCAGGCTGGCAAGATGAGCACAGAGGTGGTCGACTTCAAGCTGGAGCACCTGCTGGATAACGTGGTCGGCCTGGTAGCCGAAAAAGCAGCCGATAAGGGGCTGGAGTTGATTGTCAACATGGCGCCTGACGTCCCGCCCAATCTGCTGGGTGACCCATTGCGTTTGGGGCAAATCCTGGTCAACTACGCCAACAATGCGGTCAAATTCACCCACCGAGGCGAGGTCGAGATCTCGGTGTCGGTGGTCAAGCTCCGTGACCACGAGGCTGTTTTGCGCTTTGCTGTGCGCGACACGGGTATCGGGATAGATGACGATCAACGCCAGAAATTGTTCAAAGATTTTGAGCAGGGCGACAGCTCCACCACTCGAAAATATGGCGGCACCGGCCTTGGCCTAGCCATCGTCAGCCGCTTGGTCGATCTGATGGGAGGCCAGTACGGCTTTGACAGTCAACCCGGCGTTGGCTCGACCTTTTGGTTTAACGTACGCCTGGAAACGCGTGGCGCGGTCCCTGCCCTGACTATTCCGCTAGATGAGCCTCACACTTGGCGGGTCTTGGTGGTGGACGACAACGCCGGTGCGCGAGCGCGCTTGAGCGACATGCTGACTGGCATGAAGTTCAGCGTCGATACGGCCGATGGCGGCGCTGCTGCCTTGCGGGCTATTCGCATGGCGCAGGAACGGGGCCATGACCATGACGTGGTCCTGCTGGATTGGAAAATGCCAGATATGACGGGCGTGGACGTCGCACGGCAGATCCGCGCCATGGCCCTGACCAAGCAGCCGCACCTGTGCCTGGTGATGGCATTTGGGCGCGAGCACCTTTACGACGCGGCAAAGCCCGAGGGCCTGGACAGCTTGTTGGTCAAGCCGGTGAGCCCATCGGTGCTGTTTGATCACATGATGCGGGTGCTGGGGCGCGAGGCATTTCAGACCCGGCCGGGCCAGGCCATTGCCGCCATGAACCTCGACGCGCTGCAAGGCGCCAATGTATTGCTGGTGGAAGACAACGAGATCAACCGGGAAGTCGCCAGTGAAATGCTGCAAGACGCCGGTATTCGCGTGACGACGGCTGAGCACGGGCAGCAGGCGCTTGACCGCCTGCTGGCAGGTGAACTCTTTGATATCGTTCTGATGGATATGCAGATGCCGGTTCTTGATGGGCTGGCCGCCACAGCGGCGATTCGTGCTCTGCCCGCGCATAAGGCCTTGCCGATTGTGGCGATGACGGCCAATGCTATGGCGACCGACCGGCAGCGTTGCCTGGATGCAGGCATGAACGACTTTGTCGCCAAGCCGATTGATCCAAATCAGCTTTGGAGCGCCCTTTTGCGCTGGATGCCGCTTCGTTCCGTGGGCAGCCGGGCGAGCGCGACAGCGACTGCGCCACTGCCGGCAAGCAAGGCCGGCTTACCCAATGAGGCGCTGTCGCCGCTGCCCTGGGCCATCGACGGGCTCGATGCCGCCCTGGGTCTGAGGCGGTGTCTGGGTAAGCCGGAGCTTTACCGCTCACTGCTCAGGCAATTTATGGACCGGCAGGGCAATATTGGGCAGGAGTTGCAAACGGCCATCGACCGAGCCCAATGGGTCGCCGCCCAGCGTTTGGCCCATACCCTCAAAAGTGTCGCGGGCAACCTGGGTGCTGTGCGACTGCAGGACCAGGCCGAGGTGTTGGAGCGAAGCATCAGTGAGCACGAGGGCACCCCGGTTGACTTGCCGGCGTTGTTCTACCAGGTCCAGGCCATTGACCAAAGCATGCACATCCTGAGCAAGCAACTGGCTGCGGCTCTGGGCTTGACCCAGCCGCTCCCGGCGCCTGTCGAGCCAGCAGCGGGTGCGAGTGTCGGTAGTGACGATGACGCCGCTTTGCAGGCCGTTCGCATGGATTTGATTCGTTTGTTGACGCAGGGCGAGTTTGGCGCTGTAGAACTGCTGGAGCGCCATAACGCCCAGCTCGCGCAAGCCATGGGGGCTGACTTTGAGCGCCTGCTGCGTGCGGTGGAGGCCTTTGACTTTGACAGCGCGCTCCTGATTCTTGACAGTGCGGCATCTTCCGATCCGTCGGCAGTGCAGGTGGACCATGAATAACAGTGTCTTGCAGACCAAAGCCAAGGCGACGGTCATGGTGGTGGACGACACCCCGCAAAACCTGGTGCTGATGACCGAGTTGCTCCGGCAAGATTACCGAATTCTGGTGGCCAATGGGGGGGAGCGCGCACTCACGCTGTTGAGCAGCGAGTCTTTGCCAGACCTGATCCTGCTTGACATCATGATGCCTGATCTGGATGGCTATGAGGTGCTGCGGCGCGTCAAGGCAAGCCCGGCCACTCGCGACATCCCGGTCATATTCTTGACCGCCAAGTCAGAGCTGGCAGACGAGATACTGGGGCTGCAGCTGGGCGCTGTGGATTACATCACCAAGCCCATCAGTCCGCCGATCGTGCAGGCGCGGGTGCGCACCCACTTGGCACTCAAGGCCGCCGCTGACTTTTTGCGTGACAAGTCCGTTTACCTAGAGACCGAGGTGACCCGCCGGACCAAGCAACTCAGCACGATCCAGGACGTGACGGTGTTGGCCATGTCGTCCATGGCAGAGACTCGGGACAATGAAACTGGCAACCATATTCTGCGCACGCAGCGCTATGTGAAGCGCCTGGCGCAGCATTTACAGGGGCACCCGCGGTTCAGCCAAGTCATGAGCGATGCCTACATCGATCTCTTGTTCAAGTCGGCGCCGCTGCACGACATAGGCAAGGTCGGCATTCCCGATCATATTTTGCTCAAGCCGGGTCCCCTGACTGCCGCTGAATTTGAGGTCATGAAGACGCACACCACCATCGGCTTTGATTCGATCGTGCGCGCTGAGAAGGCCCTGGGAGTCGAGGTTGATTTTCTGTTGCTGGCCAAGGAAATTGCCTTGTCGCATCAAGAGAAATGGGACGGGAGCGGGTACCCGCAGGGCCTGGTGGCCGACGCCATTCCCCTGTCAGCCCGCCTGATGGCTGTGGCGGACGTGTATGACGCGCTGATCAGCAAGCGGGTTTACAAGGACGCGATGTCACACGAACAGGCCTTGGCCATCATGGATAAAGGGCGCGGCTCCCATTTTGACCAGGACATCCTCGATGCATTTTGCGAGACCCATGAGGATTTTCGCGCCATTGCCACGCAGTACACCGATGAAGGCCTATAAGGTCTGTGAGTAGTTATAAAAAAAGACCGATGGAGACCTTGGCATGGAGACAATTAATCGCTCAGTAATCCTGGTGGTGGACGACACGCCAGAAAACCTGCAGCTGATGAGCACTTTGCTTCGCGACCATTACAAAGTGCAGGTGGCCGGCAGTGGCGAGAAGGCGCTCAAACTCATGGCTGGCGGGGTGTTGCCAGACCTGGTGCTGCTGGACATATTGATGCCGGGCATGGACGGCTACGAAGTGTGTCGGCGCATGCGGGCCGACGCTCGCATGCAGCATGTGCCGGTGATCTTTGTGACCGCCAAGTCGGACAGCGAGGACGAGGAGCAGGGCCTCAACCTGGGCGCGGTCGACTACATTACCAAACCCATCAGTCCGGCCATCACGCTGGCCCGCATTCGCACGCACTTGTCGCTCAAACGTGCGGTCGATCTGCTGCAAGACCGAAATCAGACCTTGGAAGACGAGGTCAGGTTACGGACCCGTGAGCTGTCGAGCATTCAAGATGTGACCATCATGGCCATGAGTTCGCTGGCCGAGACGCGTGACAACGAAACCGGCAACCACATTCGCCGCACTCAAAATTACATCAAGGCCTTGGCGCTGCAATTGAAGCATCAGACCAGATTCTCGGCCTACCTGAGCGCTGAGCAGATCGAGCTGTTGTACAAGTCGGCACCCTTGCATGACATCGGTAAGGTCGGTATTCCGGACAGTATTCTTTTGAAGCCAGGCCGACTGGAGCCGGCAGAGTTCGAGATCATGAAGACCCACACCACCTTGGGGCGCGACGCCATACTGGCGGCCGAAAATCTGCTGGACTCCCCGAATTCGTTTTTGCAGTGTGCCCGCGAGATCGCGCTGTCGCACCAGGAAAAGTGGGACGGCAGCGGTTACCCGGAGGGCCTCAAGGGAGATGCGATCCCGATCTCGGCCCGACTGATGGCCGTGGCCGATGTGTATGATGCCCTGATCAGCCGCCGGGTGTACAAGGCGCCCATGTCTCATGAGCAGGCTGTAGAGATCATCTCGGAGGGACGCGGCGTCCATTTCGATCCTGATATCGTCGATGCGTTTCTGGTGATTGCTGAAGATTTCAGCACGATCGCAAAGCGCTTTTCTGATGAGCACTGACGCTCGGGCGTCTCAGGCAGTCCGCCTCCAACCTTAACCCATTCAAACCGGAGAACTCTGTGGCGATCAATAGCGACCTGGACAACATCCTATTCAAGTTCGACATCACCAGCACCGATGTCGCCATGGTGCGCCAAGCCGGCACACTCATCGACGACACCTTGGGCGATATGGTCGGCGATTTTTATGCGTGGATGGCCCAGCACGAGGAGTACAAAACATTTTTCGGCGGTAATTCGCACACCCTGCAGCGGGTGCAAGCTTTGCAGATGGACCACTGGCGCACCTTCTTCAAGGCCAACCTCGACGAACCCTACTTTGCTTCCCGCCGCCACATTGGTTCGGTGCATGCCCGCATCGATCTGCCCAATGACATTTACTGTGCCGGTATGTGCCTGTCTGACCGCTTGCTCAATGAGCGTCTGCGCGGCATGTCGCCACCGCCCCCCAATCTGGACCGTATGGCGGCCTCGGTCAGCAAAATGGTGTTTCTGGACAATTACCTGGTGCTCGATGAAATCTCACGCATCCAGAAAGAAAAAATCCTGGCCAACAGCAAGTCCTTGCTGGAGATGTCGACACCGGTAACGCCGATCTGGGAGGGCATTTTGCTGCTGCCGCTGGTCGGCATCATTGACTCGGTGCGCACCCAGGACATCATGAACAAGACGCTGTCCAAGATCGGGGAAACCCGGGCCAAGATCTTTGTGCTGGACATCAGCGGCGTAGGCGCCGTGGACACGGCCGTAGCCAACCAACTGATCAAGATCACCAAGGCCACGCTGCTGATGGGCTGTGAGTCAATCATCTCCGGCATTTCACCCGCGATTGCGCGCACTTTGGTGGAGCTGGGCATTCAGGTGGGCGATGTGCGCACCACGGCCACGCTGCGCGATGCGCTGGAAATTGCCCTGCGGGCGATTGGCGCCGACCAGGAGCTCGGCGGCCGACTGCACGAACGGCGCAAATAAGCAGGCGCTACAACCGTGGGTTATTCAATGCAGCAAGGCGTCACGTCCACTCTGGTTCGGGGCTGCCTTGTCGTCACGCTGCCGCAGGAACTGGCGGACCGCCTGGATGAAATTCAAGCGGCGGTGCTGGACGCGGTGCGTGAGACCGGCGCGCGGGTGGCGGTCATCGAAATGTCGGCCGTGAAGGTGCTCGATTGTGAGGAGTTCATCGGCATCCGCGCCATGGTCGGCATGTTGCGCCTGTTGGGCGCTCGGCCCATCCTGGTGGGCTTGAGCGCCGGCATTGTGGGCTATCTGGTGAGTAACGACGCCGATACCCGCGGGCTTGAAGTCGAGCGCGATTTGCAAGACGCGCTTGACCGGGCCACACGCGACCATGGGACGCCGGTGGCCAGATGAGTCAAGACGACGCGACCGCCTATTTCACCATCTCTGACAGCGCTGACCTGTCTGCGGCGGTGGTGAGCACGGTGCGGCTGCCTCTGCTCAAGGAGGCGTCTGAGGTAGACCGGACCATGATCGCCACCATGGTGTCTGAGTTGGGCTCCAACATCGTCAAATATGCCAAACGGGGTGTCTTGCGGGTATGCAGGACCGAATACCAAGGCGAGGTGGATATTGACATCTGGGCTGAGGACAACGGGCCGGGCATCCCTGACCTGGCTCTGGCCATGCAAGACCACTACAGCACGGGCAGCTCGTTGGGGCTTGGCCTGCCGGGCGTGCGGCGGATGGCAGATCAGTTCTGGATTCGCTCCAGCGAAAACGCCGGCACGCTGGTGTTTGCCCGCAAGCGCGTCTGCGGCAAGCCCCTGCGCGCCGCGGCGATGCCGCCACGCCCCAGCGCGCCGGTGGCCATGCCGCTAACAGGTCTCGGCGTTGACCCTCGCTGGGACACGAGTGGCTGGGTGCGACCCACCGACGGGCACACGGCCTGCGGTGATGCGACGGTGGTACACGATGTCGAGGGGGGTGTCCTGCTGGCCATCGTCGATGCGTCGGGCCATGGTGCTCGGGCCCAGGTCATTGCACAGCGGGTGCTCGAAGTCATTGCCCGTGATGGCGGCCCTGATCTGGACCGACTTATGGCCCGTATCCACAAGGACTTACAGGGTACCGTGGGGGCAGCTGCCGGGCTGGCCTTTGTCGATACCACGGCCGCCACGTTTCGCTATGTGGGTGTGGGCAACACCCGGGCCGCAAAATTTGGCGGCAAGGCCTGGTACGGCGTGTCACGCGACGGCGTGCTCGGCGATCGTTTGCCCTCGCTGCTGGCGCAAACCAGCCCGCTGGCGCCCGGCGACATGCTGGTGATGTGGACGGACGGTATTCCTGAATACGCTTGTTCTAGATTGGCCGCCGCGACCTTTTACCGCGATGCCTCAGACATTGCGAAAAAGCTGATCACCGATTTGGCCAAACCCTACGATGACGCGGGATGTCTGGTGTTTAAATGGCAGGGATGATCGAACTAGGCACCATGACACTGCACCGGCTGGCGTCGGTGTTTGAGGCTCGTCGCCGTGTGTACGAACTGATCATCGAGGTCGATGGCGGTGACGCGCTGGCGGCTCGGTTTGCTGGCCAGGTCTCGGATGTGGGACGCTGGTTGGTGCGATACGGCACCTTGGCCAGCATGCGCGTTCGCATGCAAGAAGGGCCTGGCGAGAGCCTCTTGCTGCTGGAGTTCGCCAGCGTCGAGTCCCTGCCTGCGGACGCCTGGGTGAACTCGCCCGGCGGTAGTCACGAAACACGTCGCACGGATGGCTCGGGCACCGTCAAGGTGACCCGCTGCGCCATACCCAGCCCTCAGCTTGGGTCACATCGATTGATGGCCTTGCAAGGCATCATCGGGCGCCAGACGGTCGATTATTTGATGGACAACCTGCGTACCAAGAACGATGCGCTGGCAATAGCCTCTGAAAAAGCCACCGAAGGCGCCCGCGTGAAGGCGGATTTCCTGGCCAACATGAGCCATGAAATACGCACCCCGATGAACGCCATCATTGGCATGAGCCACCTGACGCTCAAGACCGAGTTGGCGCCGCGCCAGCGCGACTATGTGCAAAAAATCGAGGGTTCGGCCCGGCATTTGCTTGGCATCATCAACGACATCCTGGATTTTTCCAAGATCGAGGCCGGCAAACTTTCGGTGGAGGGGATCGAGTTCAGCCTAGACGCGATGCTGGAAAACGTCTCGAACCTGATAGCCCATAAATGTGTGGCCAAAGGCCTGGAGCTGGTTTTTGACGTCGAGCGTGGTGTGCCCAAGCGG
The DNA here is from genome assembly GCA_945885775.1 of Rhodoferax sp. OV413. GTDB lineage: Bacteria > Pseudomonadota > Gammaproteobacteria > Burkholderiales > Burkholderiaceae_C > Rhodoferax. The sequence goes on from CAMCZF010000023.1 coordinate 10,687, forward strand.
CTGGTTGGCGACCCAACCCGGGTCAGTCAGATTCTGATCAATTACGCCAACAATGCGGTTAAGTTCACCGACCGGGGTGAGGTGGCGGTTTTGGTGCGTCGTCGAGCAGAGTCTGATGACCAAGTGACCCTGTACCTGGCGGTGCGCGATACCGGCATCGGGCTCACGCAGGAACAACAGGGGCGCTTGTTCCAGAGCTTTCAGCAGGGGGACGCTTCCACCACGCGCAAATATGGTGGTACCGGGCTTGGCTTGGCCATCTCCAAGAGCATTGCCGGTTTAATGGGCGGCGAGGTTGGCGTTGACAGCGTGCCGGGGCAGGGGTCCACATTTTGGTTTACCGCAAACTTCGGCCGCGCCGCACCCGAGCCTGATTTCAACTTGCTGTCGGCGGACCTGCACGGCCGGCTGGTCCTTGTGGTGGACGACAACGAGAATGCGCGCATCGTGCTGCGTGGCCTGCTGGAAGACATCGGCTTGGTGGTGGACGATGTCAGTTCCGGCTTTGACGCCTTGGCCCGCATCCATGCGAGAGACCAGGAAGCACAGGGCTATGCCATTGTCTTTCTGGATTGGCAGATGCCCGACATGGACGGCATTCAGACCGGTCGGCGTATTGCGGCCATGGCGCTGGCAGGGATGCCACGGCTGGTGATGGTGACGGGCTTTGGTCGCGATGACGTCATCAAAGAGGCGGTTGGCGCGGGCATGAGCGGTATCCTGACCAAGCCCTTGAATGCCGCCATGGTGTTTGATGTGGTTGCCCAGCAACTCAGTGCGGCGCCGGGTATGGCTTACGGCCATGCCGTCGTCGCTGCCGCCGACCCGATGGCACGGTTGGCCGAAATTGCCGGCGCACGCGTGCTGCTGGTCGAAGACAACGAGCTCAACCAGGAGGTGGCCACTGCGCTGCTGACCGACGCCGGTCTGGTGGTTGAGCTGGCTGAAAACGGTCAAATTGCGGTCGACATGGTCAGGGCCCGGCCCTACGACATCGTGCTGATGGACATGCAGATGCCGGTGATGGATGGCATCGCCGCAACCCTAGAGATTCGCAAGCTGCCCGCATTTGACGCGCTGCCGATTGTGGCCATGACCGCCAATGTGATGGCGGGAGACCGTGACCGGTGCCTGTCCGCCGGCATGAATGACCACTTGGCCAAGCCCATCGAGCCGCAAGAGCTTTGCGATGCCCTGCTGAAATGGGTGCCGCCCCGCGAGGGCCTGGGCCAGGCGCCCCGTACGCTTCTGCCCGAACCGGCTGAGGTCGCGTCGGCCTTGCCCTTGGCCATAGATGGCTTGGAGGTCGACCGAGCCCTGCGGCGCATGCGGGGCAATGCTGAGCTCTACCAATCGCTGCTGAGAAAATTCGCTGCCGGGCAACGCGACTTCGCGGTCACGCTCCTCAGTGCGCTGGAGGCCAACGACCCGGCGACCGCCAAGCGCTTGGCCCACACGCTCAAGGGCTTGAGTGCCAGCATTGGCGCTGAAGCCCTGTCCAACCAGGTGGAGCATCTGGAGTCTTTGCTGACGGCCGGTCCAGATAGACCGGTGGTGATGGCGCAGTTGGATCGGGTGACCCGGGGGCTAACAGCGCTGATCCAGGGGATTGAGGCCAGCCTGAGCCCGTCTGAGAGCGCCGCCGCCTTGACCTCCTGGGACCCGGAAGAACTGGCTGCTGTGGGTGAGAAGCTAAAAGCCCTGCTTGAAGATTCTGACGCCCTGGCTTTTCAGTGGTTTGAGCGCCACGCCGCACTGATCAGGGCCGCATGGCCAGCGCATTCAGCGGCTATGCAGACCGCCGCAGACCAGTTTGACATCGACGACATGCTGGCGGCCCTGCGTCAAGCCTTGACGCAATAGGGTTTCGCAAGTTCGAAACTTGCATTGCCCACCAAGTTTTGGTGACTGCTCACCTGTTGCGGATCGACTTCAGCCAGACTCAAAGGGCGCATCAATCTGCCATAATTTTCCTGTTAACTCCAAATAAGAAGCTAATATGGAAACTGAAGGGCGATTTTTGCAAGTGCACGCCGGAAGCTTCTTTCTGTTCGGGCCGCGTGGCACAGGGAAGTCAACTTGGCTGCGTGCGCTCCAGCCAAAGGCCCTTTGGATCGATATGCTGGATCCAGAAACCGTGCGCCTGTTCCAAGCCAGGCCTGAACGCCTTCTCGAGCGTATTGATGCACAGCCACTGATCACCGACGTTGTCATTGACGAGGTGCAAAAGGTCCCAGCTCTCCTGGATGTGGTCCATAAACTGGTCGAAAACGATCGGCCTTTGCGCTTCATACTGACTGGCTCAAGCGCCAGAAAGCTGCGCCGAGGGGCTGCGAATTTACTGGCCGGAAGGTTGACCGAGTTGCATATGCATCCGTTCATGGCGGCCGAGCTGGGCGATGCGTTCAATTTGCAGCGCGCACTCGAGGTCGGCCTAGTGCCCTTGATGTGGAGTGCGATAGAGCCGAAAAACACGCTGCGAGCCTACGCCTCACTGTATTTGCAGCAAGAGGTGCAGGCGGAAGCACTGGTGCGCAACGTGAGCGCCTTTGCACGCTTTCTGGAGGCCATCAGCTTTTCACACGGATCACTACTGAACCTTGCAGAGGTGGCGCGGGAATGCCAAGTGGGTCGCAAGACGGTGGAAGGCTACCTGGAGATTTTGGAAGACTTGCTGCTGTCGTTTCGCTTGCCCGTCTTCACACGCAGGGCTAAACGTCACTTGGTTGCCCACGAGAAGTTCTTCTATTTTGATGCCGGTGTGTACCGCTCCATTCGCCCTAAGGGGCCACTGGATCGTCCGGAGGAAATTGAGGGGATGGCCCTGGAGGGCCTCATCGCCCAGCACCTGCGGGCCTGGGCGAGTTACCGCAGGGTGCCTGCAGAACTTTCGTACTGGCGCACGAAGTCCGGCAGCGAAGTGGATTTTGTGGTGTACGGTGACGGCGTGTTTGTCGCCATCGAGGTTAAGCGTTTGCGCCATATTCACAACACCGATGTGCGCGCCCTCAAGGCTTTCAAGGAGGATTACCCGGAAGCACAGGTATGTCTTCTCTACATGGGGCATGAAGCCATCAAGATGGGCGACGTCTTGTGCTTACCCTGCGAAACATTTCTGAAGAAGCTGAGTCCGGATGGCCCGATTCTTTAAGGCCGATATCTTACGGATGGGCCAACTTGAATTCAATCGATCCATTTGCCGTAGCACAGGAAATCCCTGACTGCAGACATCGCTACGCCTTCAGCTTGCAAAGCTTGATTTGCTATGTTTAAGAAACGCTGCTCATCAACTTCTATGGATGCCATCGACCAGTCACTGAAGTCACGAGCCACGACAGCATTGAATCTCAAAAGAAGGAAATCCGAATGTCGTGGGTCATTTTCAATGACTTTAAAGAGCGAATTGACATTGGCTGCAGAGCCTTCAAGCACTTGAAGAAACCAGCCTGAATGTGAGATCAGAACTCCTGTGATTCCGCGCGTAGGGTTGTTGCGCAGACAGGTGGCCATTAATTTCTCATAGTCAGCACCCTCTATCAGTGAACGGCTTCGGTACACCAATTGAATGAGTTGTTGATCAAGGGCCTGTATTGAATCGGTAAAAGAGGAAGTCATTTCTCAAACCTTTGCTGTTAAATCACCTTTGGGGCCATCGGCAAGATTCGTTCCAGTGAACCTGCCCCCGTTTGACGTACCGCTTAGCCGTTCCATTATGCGGTTTTCAATTGGCCCCATTCTTTAATGCCGATTGACAACAGGGGTTGGCTGAATGGGCGTTGGCTCAATAGGGGTTGTCAAAACCAAGCCGCGCCAGGATGGCGGTTTCTTGTGCTTCCATGGCCAGGGCATTGGGCTCGCTGCCTTCATGGTCCCAGCCCTGCGCGTGCAAGGCGCCGTGCACCAGCAGGTGCGCATAGTGGGCCCGCAGGGGCTTGCCTTGCAACAGCGCTTCACTGGCCACCACCGGTGCGCACAGCACCAGGTCGGCCATGACCAGCGGCGCCTGGGTGTAGTCAAAGGTCAGCACGTTGGTGGCGTAGTCCTTGTGCCGGTAGTCACGGTTCAGTGCCCGGCCTTCTTCGGCGTCCACGATGCGCACCGTGATTTCAGCATCGCAGCTAAGCGCATGCCGCAGCCAGCGCGTCACCTGGCGTCTGGGCAGGGCGGCACGGTGCTGCGCCAGCGCGGTCAGCCGGCCAAACTGCAGTGACAGGGTCAGAGACTTGGGCATGAATTAAGCATCAAAAGTGGCTCTAGGCCACGCCGTTATTGGGGTTTAAGCTATATATTTAATAGCAAAATGGTTAAGCGTCTCTTCGCCCGGCCGGCCGGCCGGGCGCATCGTAGGCGTCCACAATGCGGGCGACCAGTGGGTGGCGAACCACATCGGCGCTGGTGAAGCGGCAAATGGCGATGCCTTGTACCCGTTTGAGCACCCGCTCAGCATCGATCAGGCCACTGAGTTGGGTCTTGGGCAGGTCGATCTGGCTCACATCGCCGGTCACCACCGCCCGTGACCCAAAGCCGATGCGGGTTAGAAACATCTTCATTTGCTCGGGCGTGGTGTTTTGGGCCTCGTCCAGAATCACAAAGGCATTGCTCAGCGTGCGCCCGCGCATGAACGCCAGAGGTGCGATCTCCAACGCCTGGCGCTCAAACGCCTTGTGCACTGCGTCAAACCCCATCAGCTCGTACAAGGCGTCATACAGGGGGCGCAGGTAAGGGTCGACCTTCTGGCTCAGGTCGCCCGGCAAAAAGCCCAGCCGTTCGCCGGCTTCTACGGCGGGGCGTGTCAGGACGATGCGCTGCACTGCGCTGCGCTGCAGAGCGTCCACCGCCATGGCGACCGCCAGATAGGTCTTGCCGGTGCCCGCCGGGCCAATGCCAAAGGTGATGTCCTGGGAGGCGATGTTGTCCAGGTACAGCGCCTGGTTGGGTGTGCGTGCGCGCAGGTCACTGCGCCGGGTCTGCAGGGTGGGGTGGCCTGCACTGTCCATAGCCCCATCGCCGGCCAGCATCAGCTGAACGGTGGCTGCCTCGATCGGGCGGGCGGCCAGTTCGTACAGCGCCTGCAGCAGTTCCATGCCGCGCTTGGCCTGGGCTTTGGTGCCGTCGACCTTGAACTGCTCGTGCCGGTGTGCGATCTTGACCTGCAATGCCGCCTCTATGCTGCGCAGGTGGGCGTCGGTTGGGCCGCACAGGTGCGACAGGCGGGTGTTGTTCAGAGGGGAAAACAGGTGGCGCAGGATCAAGCTGATAATTCCTTAAAAGGCTTCAATGATAGGCATGAAATGATCGGCAAACTCACCGGCACGCTGGACGACAAGAATCCACCGCAGATCCTGATCGATTGTCACGGCGTAGGCTATGAGGTGCAGGTGCCAATGAGCACGTTTTACAACCTCCCCGAGCGCGGCCAGGTGGTCAGCCTGCTGACTCATTTTGTGGTGCGGGAAGACGCTCAGCTGCTGTACGGTTTTGCTACCGCGGGTGAACGCGAGGCATTTCGCCAACTGATCAAGATCGCCGGTGTGGGGCCGCGCACCGCGTTGTCGGTGTTGTCGGGCATGAGCGTGGCCGAGCTGGCGCAGGCGGTGACCGTGCAGGAGGCCGGCCGGCTGGTTAAGGTGCCCGGCATTGGCAAAAAAACCGCCGAGCGGCTGCTGCTGGAGCTCAAGGGCAAACTCGGGCCCGACATTGGCTTGGCGGCCAGCCCCAGCAGCGATGCCCAATCTGACATCCTGCAGGCCCTGCTGGCGCTGGGCTACAACGACCGCGAAGCCGCCGCCGCCCTGAAGGCCCTGCCCGCCGACGTCGGCGTCAGCGACGGCATCAAACTCGCCCTCAAAGCCCTGGGTAAATAGGCCGGGGCGGCGGCACCGGCCAGGCAGTCATGGATGCCCGGTCAAGCCGGGCATGACGGAGGGGGCTTGGGCAGCGACCCACACAGCGTGGGGGAGCGTGGGGGCTAGTTCACTGCGCTGCGTACCGGCCGCCCATTGATGGCTTGGATCGGGCGGGCGTTGTTGGAAAACAGCTGGCTGAACAGCCGGATCTGTTCACGGCCTACGCTGATAGGCTGCTTGATCACATTCCAGAGCACCCCCTCGGTGCAGGGTGGCGTGGTGAGCGAGCCCATGAACTGGTAGTAGCGCTGGTCTTTGGGCAGCAACTCATTGAGGTCGAGCAGATTTGGCGGCATGCGCACCCGGTCACCGCTGTCCAGTGGCATGTAGGTCCAGACCTTGTTAATCAGGCTGTTGGCACTGCCGGGGTCCATCAACAGGGCCACCACCGCCAGCTGGCCTTCAGCGTTGCGGTGAACCAGATGCGCCACCATCGCAAAGCCCCGGGAGTTGACCCGCTCCTCTGAGGGGGTGTGAAAATGGAACTGCAACAGTTTGTAGACCGAGCCGCGCACCGTCAGGGTGTTGTCGCCCTGCACATCCACCTGAATGGTGTGGCCGTTATTCACCACGGACCCGTCGCTGGGCTGGTAATTGAACTGCAAGGGCTCGGCTGGGCCCTGCAGCGTGTCGCGCTCGTCGATGTGGATGGGCGATTGACGCTTGCCGATGGCGCAGAGGTTGAACTCTGGCTTCATTTGGCCCCAGGCCTGCGGGCCGGTCTCACCCTCGTAGCTCCAGTGCGCCTCACCCCCATGCCCGGCCGCGCCCGCCGCTGCCTTTGGGCTACCGTGTCCGACCATGGCCGCTGCCTTGGCTCGGGTTAACTGGCGGCTGGCCAGCGGGTTCATGACCGGGGTGGCCGTCCGGCGCGCTGGCGCCGAGGCCGGCGCTGGCGTGCCAGGGCTGGGAGGTGCCGCCTTGCTGGCGGCTTTGCTGACCGCTGGCACGTCTTCTTCGGCCGCCTGGACGGTGATGTACTTCTTCTCCTTGCCGTTGACCACCAGGGTTAGCCGCTTTTTGGCCGAGGTGCTTGTCTCTGCCGCCTCTAGCACCTGCTCGGCCGCGCCTTTGGCGGGAGCGGCTTGCGTTGCAGCCGGCGCTGAGGCTGGCTTTTTGGTCGCAGCAGCAGGCGACGGGGTCTCGGTGGCCGCCGGCGCCGGGTCTGCGGCCCGCACGGGGCCTAAACCGCTGGCCGCCAGCAGGGCGCAAAGTGCGGCCACAGGCCAGCTCACGCCGCGTGCGGGCGGGGCAGCGTCGGATGGTGCTGGCAGCAGGGGTAAACGTAATTTCATGACAGGCGGGCCCCTTGAGCGTGCGGGCAGGTCTGGCCCTGGTTTCGGAATGACTTTTATCCTGAGTTTTTATCGGCAATTTTGGCGCAGAACTTAAATCTGGCCTTGGCCGCGAAGGCTATAGTCAAGCTTGTTTCACCCCTCAGGCCCTTCGTGAGCATCCAGACCGACGATTTTGCCGCGCCGCCCAAGCGTATTTTGGCGGCTGCCCCGGCTTCCCCGAATGAAGAGGCGGTGGAGCGGGCGCTGCGCCCCAAGCTGCTCGACGAGTACGTGGGCCAGGCCAAGGTGCGTGAACAACTCGAGATCTTCATTGGCGCCGCGCGCAAACGCGACGAGGCGCTGGACCATGTGCTCTTGTTTGGCCCACCCGGCCTGGGCAAGACCACGCTGTCGCACATCATTGCCCATGAACTCGGTGTTAATTTGAGGCAAACCAGCGGCCCGGTGCTGGAAAAGCCCAAGGACTTGGCCGCGCTGCTGACTAACCTGGAAAAAAACGACGTCCTGTTCATTGATGAGATCCACCGCCTGTCGCCGGTGGTGGAAGAGATTTTGTACCCGGCGCTGGAAGACTACAAGATCGACATCATGATTGGCGAGGGCCCGGCGGCCCGCTCGATCAAGCTCGATCTGCAGCCCTTCACGCTGGTGGGTGCCACCACCCGTGCCGGCATGCTCACCAACCCGCTGCGCGATCGCTTTGGCATCGTGGCGCGGCTGGAGTTTTATACCGCCGAAGAACTGGCCCGCATTGTGCGCCGCAGCGCCGGTCTGCTCAATGTGCCCACCGATGACGCCGGTGGCTTTGAGATTGCGCGGCGCGCCCGGGGCACCCCCCGCATCGCCAACCGCTTGCTGCGTCGGGTGCGTGACTATGCCGACGTCAAGGGCTCGGGTGAGATCACGCTCGACATTGCCAACCGCGCGCTGGCCATGCTCGACGTCGACCCGCAGGGCTTCGATTTGATGGACCGCAAGCTGCTGGAGGCGGTCATTCACCGCTTTGACGGTGGCCCCGTCGGGTTGGACAACATTGCCGCCAGCATCGGCGAAGAGCGCGAAACCATCGAGGACGTGATCGAACCCTACCTGATCCAGCAGGGCTACTTGCAACGCACCCCGCGCGGGCGCATCGCCACCCTGGCCGCCTACCGGCATCTGGGGGTGGCGCCGCCCAGCCGTGACGGCGACATGTTTGGATTGTGATTCGACCGGGAGCATGGAGGCCCGATCGGGTCGGGCATGACGCTGACCGGGCCGCTTACCGGGCCGCGCGTGTGTTGAGATCCATCAGGATCTGCGCCAGCGTGACCACAGGCCTTTGCTGCCCCGTCATTCCCGCCCCCGATCAGGTCGAGGGCAGGCTTCAACGGGAATCCAGGGACGCACTGGCAAGTAAAGCCGTATTTGTGGGCATACCTGTCGACCCGCATGCAAAACGGACGTTGCGCGGATTCAAGGCTTCCATAAGCCAACGGCCAGCTGCTCGAAGATAGGCTCATCTAGTATCTCGATTTGAGATAAACTGGCAACATGAAAATCATCAGCAACAGTGCGCTAAGGGCATTTGCGGCCGAGCACCCTCAAGCCGATGCACCCCTTAAGGGTTGGAGACGCGTGGTTGAGAAGAATCGGTATGCAAATTGGAGTGACCTCAAAGCATCCTTCAACTCTGTGGACCGAGTCGGCGATCTAGTGGTATTTGATGTCGGCGGCAATAAATATCGGCTAATTTCATACATTCGTTTCGAGAAGCAAATCGTTTACATCAAGGCGGTGTTAACTCACCAAGAATATGACAAAGGAGCATGGAAGCCATGAGCGCAATGATTGACATGCAAAAACTTCTTCCAGCTTGGGAGCAGTTTCGTGCTGCCACAGACATTTCCACCATTCGAGATGAGGCCCATTACGCCCGGATGACGCAGACGCTAGAGGGTCTTTTAGTTGAGACAGGGGGTGATGAACGGCATCCCATCATGGGGCTGGTGGACATCGTTGGTGACCTCATAGAAGACTACGAGACAGAGCAACACCACCTACCTGAAACCAATGGGATTGATGCACTGAAATTTCTGATGGAACAACATGGCCTAAAGCAAGGCGACCTGAAAGAGATTGGGAGTCAAGGCGTGGTTTCAGAAATTTTGGCTGGCAAGCGTGAACTCAACGTTAGGCAAGTGCGCGCCCTTAGTGAGCGTTTCGGGGTTTCCACCGCAACCTTCTTGTAACTGGCATCAAAAATACTGGCCCAGCGCCGCAACTGCGGTGGCCACGGCCGCCGCCTGCACCAGCAGCACCTTGCCCATAGTCAGCCGCCCTTGCAACAATGCGCCCAGTGCCCAGTAGCTCACCAGCAGCGCCAAGCTGCAAACGGCGACTTGGCTTGGCGGCCAGTTGCCCGCCTGCCACAGCACCGCCGCCACGCCCAGCAGCAGGGCGCTGAACTGCAGGCCTGCGAACCAGGCCATGGCCGGCGATAGCGGCGGGTCATAGGTGTGTACCTTGGCCAGGTTAAAGGCCGGTTGGGGCCAGCGGGCGGCCACATCGGCCGGGCGCCAACCGGGTGGCATCAGCCAGACCCGTAGCTTGTCGACCCAACGTTGCGCACGCCAGCTGTCGGCCAGCAGCGCCCAATAGACCTGGGCATTGGCCCACAACGGGTCCCAGCTGTTGAGCGGCGTGCGGGTGCCATAGACGCAGGGCTCGGTATCGGCCTCGGTCTGGAAGGTGCCAAACAGCCGGTCCCACAACACCAGCATGCCGCCGTAGTTCTTGTCCAGGTAGCGGTCATTGACGGCGTGGTGCACGCGGTGGTTGGACGGTGAGCAGAACACCCGGTCAAACCAGCCGAGTTTGCCGATCTGCTCGGTGTGCACCCAGAACTGGTAGAGCAGGTCGATCAGCGCCACGATGCCAAAAATCAGCGGCGGCACGCCGGCCACCGCCATGGGCAGGTAAAACACCCAGCCCAGCAGGGCGCCGCTGCTGGTCTGGCGCAGCGCGGTAGACAGGTTGTACTGCTGGCTTTGGTGGTGCACGCTGTGCGCCGCCCACAACACCGCCACCCGGTGCCCGCCGCGGTGCAGCCAGTAGTAGCAAAAATCGTAAAACAGCAGCGCCAGCAGCACGCCGGGAACGCTGTGCCAAAAAGCCGGGTCCGGGAACAGCGCCACCGAGGCGTACACCGCGCTGTAAATGCCAATGGTCAGCAACTTGCTGAACACCCCACTGAGCTGACTCAGCACACCCAGGCTGATGCTGTTGATGGCGTCGTTCAGGCGGTAGGTGTTGCGCCCGGTACCACGCCGCTGGCGCGCCACCCCCCAGGCAAATTCCAGTCCGATCAGCAGCAGAAACACGGGCGTGGCCAGCACGATCACTTGAAATGGCGTCATGCGCTCATTGTGACGCAGGACGCGCAGCCCTTCTCGGGTTGAATTGACATCGCTCAAGGCGCTGGGCGGTCTTTTAAGTCCCAATGGGTGGGTGACCTGCTACCCACAGCAGAGCGGCGTGCTGTGAAGGGCCCCATGAAAAATTTCTTTGTCGTCCATGGGAAAACCATGGCCCTGTCTGGCGTGTTGCTGGTGTTGGTGCTATTGCTCGGCTACGTGGCCCTGCAGGCGGGGCCCCTGGCGCCGGTGCCCATCACGGTTGAAACCGTGCAAGTCAAGGCGCTGCAGCCTGCTTTGTTTGGCATGGGCACGGTAGAGGCCCGCGTGACCCACAAAATTGGCCCCACGGTGGCCGGGCGCATCAAGCGGGTGGATGTTCAAACTGGCGACGTCGTCAAAGCCGGGCAGGTGCTGGGCGAGATGGACCCGGTCGATCTGGACGACAAAATCGCCGCGCAAGCAGCCACCATCAAGCGTGCGCAGGCCGGCGTGATGGCCGTTGAGGCGCAAGTTCAGGAGCTTACCGCCCGCAAGGCCTTTGCCGAGGTGCAGTCCAAGCGTTACGCCACGCTGCTGGTCTCGCAGTCGGTCAGCGAAGAGGGGGCCTCGATCAAGCGCCAGGAACTGGCCGTGGCCAGCGCCAGTTTGGCGGCAGTGCTGGCGAATCTGGATGCCAGCGGCCAGGAGTTGACGCGTGCCCGGGCCGATCGCGATGGGCTGGTGCGCCAGCGCGCCAATCTGCGCTTGGTGTCGCCCGCCGCCGGCATTGTGTCGCGCCGCGACGCCGACGCCGGCACCACCGCTGTGGCCGGCCAGACGGTGGTGGAGGTGATCGAGCGCGGCAGCCTGTGGCTCAGTGTCCGGTTTGACCAGCAGCGTGCACAGGGTTTGGCGGCCCAGTTGCCCGCGCAAATCGTGCTGCGTTCGCGGGCGGGCGAGGCAGTGGCCGGGCGGGTGGTGCGGCTGGAGCCCCATGCCGATGCGGTGACCGAAGAACTGCTGGCCAAGGTCGAGTTCAGCGCCAGCCCTGCCTTGATGCCGCCTATCGGCGAGCTGGCTGAGGTGACCGTGGCCCTGCCGGCCCACGCGGCGCTGCCGGTGGTGCCCAACGCCAGCATTCAGCGCCTCGATGGCCGCTTGGGCGTCTGGCTGCTGGCGCAAGAGACGCTGCGTTTTGCACCCGTCAAGACCGGCGCCACCGACCTGCAAGGCCTGGTGCAGATCGTCCAGGGTTTGCAGGGCGGCGAGCAACTCGTGGTCTACAGCCGCAAAGCGCTGACGGCCAATACCCGCGTCACGGTGGTGCAGCACATCGCAGGCGTGGCCCCGTGATCAGCCTGGCCGGCCGCGACATCCTGCACGCCTGGGGCAAGTTCGTGTTCACCGGCCTGGGCCTGGGGCTGTTGATTGGCGTGACCCTCACCATGGCGGGCGTCTACCGCGGCATGGTGGACGATGCC
>CAMCZF010000024.1 GCA_945885775.1 Rhodoferax sp. OV413
CTAACGCCTCAGTAGGCGATTTTCAGCCGCCGGTACAGCACGGCCAGCACAAACAGCGGGCCAATCAACAGGTAGCGCAGGTCGTCAAAAAAAGAGGGCTTCTTGCCTTCGATCTTGTGACCGATGAACTGGCCGATCCAGGCCAGCACAAACACCGTCAGCGACACCGTGAATCGCTGTGCGTCCGGGATCATGGACAGCACCCCCAGCATGGCCACGGTCATCAGCACCATGCCGGCCGCGAAGGGGCGAGACAACCACAGGTAATAGGCCAGCGAAGCCAGCGCTAGCAAGACCGCCACCCCTGGATGCAATGCCCACAACAGCCCGAGCAATGCAAACACAATGGCCGGTACACACACGCAGTGAATGGCCTCATTGGCCGGGTGCAAGTGGCTCTCCGAGTAAGTGGCGATCAGCCCGTCGATGGGCCGTGTGCGGGTTTCAACCATGGTAATCACTCCTGTGCAAGCTGCCGCGATACCGGCTCACAGTCAACTGTAGCCGCATTTTTAACACCGGATAATTCAGTATGACCACCAAACTACCTCGCCACGCCCAACTGCTGCTGCTCGACCAGCACCAGGTGAGCGCGCTGCTACAGCCCGAAGACGTATTGGCCGCGGTACGCGAGGCCTTTGTGTTGCACAGCACTGGTGAGGGCCAGGTGTTCCCGGTGGTGCGTGAGGCTCTCGCCACGGGTGGCGTCTTTGGCATCAAGTCGGGCGCGGTGCCTGTGCAAGACCTGCTGGGCTTCAAGGCGGCCGGCTTCTGGCCCGGCAACCGGCAGCTTGGCGCCGAGCCGCACCAGGCCACCATCCTGCTGATCGACCCCGCCACGGGCCGGCCGCTTTGCATGATCGACGGCAACGCCGTCACCACCCAGCGCACCGGTGCCGCCGGAGGCCTGGGCCTGCTGACACTAGCCCGGCCAGAGAGCCGACGCATCACCGTTTTTGGCACTGGTGTGCAAGCCCGGGTACAGCTGATTTTTGCCTTGCGGCTGCTGCCCACACTGGAGCGGGTCTATTACCTGAGCTCGGGCGGCCGACCGCACCCAGACTTTGAGGCCACCATCAGCGAGGCTTTTCCAGACTGCGTCATCACCCATGCCACCGATGGCGATGCAGCCGTGGCGGACAGTGACGTGGTGATCACGGCCACGCCTGGCGCTGGTGCGCTGTTTGCACTAGAGGCGGTTCAGCCGGGCACGCACCTGACCTGCGTCGGTGCCGACACCCGTGGCAAACGGGAGTTGCCTGCCGGATTGTTGGCCCGGGCCCGCCTTTTTGTGGATGACCTGCCGCAAGCCCGCCAGATTGGCGAGATGCAATGGGCGCCGGACACACCGGCCACAACGCTTGGCGACGTGCTCACAGACCAGGTACGGGTTCAGCGCACTGACTCCGACATCACCCTGTTTGACATGACCGGGCTGGCCCTGCAAGACCTGACAGTGGCACGCCTGCTGTACCAACGCGCGCTGACCACCGGCGCCGGTACCCGCCTGGCCTGGCCTTGGTAAGACCACCCACGCATAAGCACCTTTTACCCACCACTTGGCCCGGAGACTGCCTTGAACGCCCTCGCCCACCTTGACACCCCGGCTGCACTGATCGACCTGTCGCGTATGCAGACCAACATCGAGCGCATGCAGGCCCACATGAACAGGCTGGGCGTGGCCTTTCGTCCCCACGTCAAAACCAGCAAATGCACGCCGGTGGCCCGGGCGCAACAAGCGGCTGGCGCAAAGGGCATCACCGTATCCACCCTGAAAGAAGCCAGCGCCTTCTTCGCTGAAGGCTTTACTGACATTCTTTACGCGGTGGGCATGGTGCCGGCCAAGTTGCCCCAAGCGCTGGCACTGCGGCGCCAAGGTTGTCAGCTCAAAATCATCACTGACAGCGAGGCCTCCAGCGCTGCCATTGCAGCTTTTGGTCGGGAGCATGGCGAGGTATTCGAAGTTTGGCTCGAAATTGACAGCGACGGACACCGCTCTGGCCTTAAGCCCGACGGGCCCGTGCTGCTGGCTGTAGCGCAAACGCTGCACCAGGGTGGCGTGAAGTTGGGCGGCGTGATGACGCATGCCGGCTCCAGCTATGAGCTGAACACGCCCGAGGCACTGACCGCAATGGCGGCACAAGAACGCGATGCCTGCGTGATAGCGGCCGATCGCCTGCGTGCCGCTGGCCTTCCCTGCCCGGTGGTGAGCATTGGATCGACGCCCACCGCCTTGGCGGCCCACCGGCTGGACGGCGTGACTGAAGTGCGGGCTGGTGTCTATGTTTTTTTTGATCTGGTCATGCACAACATTGGGGTCTGTACCACCAGCGAAATCGCACTGAGCGTGCTCACCACCGTCATCGGTCACCAAGCCGACAAGGGCTGGGTCATTGTGGACGCCGGCTGGATGGCCATGAGCCGAGACCGTGGCACGCAAAAACAGCAGCAGGACTTTGGCTACGGCCAGGTCTGCGACAGTGCCGGCCAGGTATTGCCCGGCTACACCCTGAGCAGCGCCAACCAAGAGCAAGGCATTCTGTCACGCCAAGGTACGCCCGACGCCGACATTGCCACACGCTTCCCCATAGGCACCCAACTGCGCATCCTGCCCAACCACGCCTGCGCCACTGGCGCCCAGTACCCGCACTACCAGGCACTGGCACCCGACGGCACGCTGGCCTGCTGGCCCCGTTTGCACGGTTGGTGAGGCGATTGGGGCATGGCCACAGCTCTGGGAGGTGCGGTGGCTACATGAACCCACCAACAAAAAAGCCTGCTATCTTTTGAATAGCAGGCTTTCCATATGCCGTAAGGCTTATTTGGTGGGATGTGCGGGGGTCGAACCCACGACAAACGGATTAAAAGTCCGCTGCTCTACCAACTGAGCTAACATCCCGACTGTTTCCGAACCACCGTTTGCACTGCAGCGCGAAGCCACAGATTATAGGGTGAATTAAGTAGCCGGTCAGAGGTGAAATCGGGATATTTTATCGAGTACCCAACCAGCGGCGCATTGGCCAAAGGTGGCAGTTACGCTCACCACAGAGCCATAGCCATGACAGTTCAGGCTGGCGTCTTGCTGGGGCGAGCAGGAGGCATCGGGTGGCGCAATGGGCTCGCGGCTAAAGACCACCGACACACCGATCTTTTTCCCCACGCGCGCCGCGCCATGCTGCTTTCGCAGCCTGTAACGCAGCTGAGCCAGCAGCGGGTCATGGGTGGTATTCGCCAAATCATCGATATCAACCAGGTGACCCAAACGTTTGCCGCCAGCTGCCCCCACAGAGATGAAAATGCTGCGGGTGCGCAGAGCCCAATCGGCCATGGTGGTCTTGGCTCTCACCTGATCGCAGGCATCGACGACGGCGCTCACACCTGAAGGCAACAGCGTTTGCCAATTGTCGGCGTCGACAAATTCCTCAACAGTATGAACTTGGCAGCCTGGGTTGAACGTGTGGATGCGGTCTCGCATGGCGAGAACTTTAGCCTGACCAATGGTGGCGTCAGTGGCTTGAATCTGACGATTGATGTTGGATTCGCTCACGTGGTCCAAGTCTATGAGCGTCAACTGGCCAACGCCGCTACGCGCAAGTGCCTCGGCCGCCCAGGAGCCCACACCGCCTATGCCGATCACGGCCACATGCGAGCGACGAATATGGTCGGCTCCGGCTTGGCCATACAAGCGGGCCAAACCACCAAAGCGGCGGTCTTCGCTCAAGCCAGTTGATCCACGCGCCAAACTTGGTAGCGCAGCGCGATCACCGCACCGAGGAGAATGCCGGCAACAGCCACAACACTCGTGACACTCAGGGTGGACAGACCGCTCAGGCCCTGCCCTATCGTGCACCCCATGGCAGTGACCCCGCCAACCCCCATCAGGGCCGCCCCGACAAGATGATTGGCCAGATCTTCGTTGCTGCCAAAGCCCTCCCACCTGAAATTGCCGGTCGCCATAGCCATGCACCATGAGCCCAGCACGACGCCCAGGGTGGAAGTGATACCCATCGTCAGCACTTTACTTTTATCACTGAAAAACAGCAGCCAGTCCAACAAGTAGGCCACAGGTGCGACAAAGCTCAGCGCCTCAGCTCGGCCCGAGTTGGTGGCCAAAAAAGTCTCTTGCAGCGTTTCCGGGTGCTCAGTGAGATGGCCAAGATGACCAGACACCCACCACATGGCGACCACCAGTCCACCCATGCCCGCCCCCGCAAGCAGATTGGCCGGTGTGCGAAACCCGCGTCCGGCCATAGCCCACAGCATCAGGCTGCCGCCGATACCAAGGCCCAGCAGCAGCGCTGTCAAGGCAGGCGACAAGCCCGAGGCGGCGGCAACCCATGGCGCCAAACTGGTTCCAGCGGAAACATCCAGCACGACCCGGTCCACCGTGGCCACTCGCAGCACAGCGGTAACACCTTTGAGCGTGGCGAAAGCAGAGGCACCCAGGACCAACAGCACAACCAGCGACTTCAGGCTGCCACCACCAATACGAACCAGGGTTTTGCTGCCGCAACCCGAGGCCAGCACCATGCCAAGGCCGAACAGGCCGCCACCCACGAGGGCGGACAACCATATCCAGCGGTTTGAGGCGTAAAGCACCTGGGCTGGGTCGACGCGGCCGGTATAAACCAACACACCAAAGCCAACCGTGGCCAGGCCAACAGCCAAGCCCCATTGACGCATACGGGTCCAATCGCCCATGTTGACAAGGTCACTCACGGCACCCATCGTGCAGAAGTGGGTGCGCTGAGCAATCGCACCAAAACCGATGCCGATGCACAAGGACAACCACAGCAATTGGGCGTTGAGAGTCGCGAGTTCTGGCGCTTGCATGGCTGTGAGTTATCGGCCAGCGGTTGCCATGTGCACTATTTCAGAAGTGCAAGACGTTCTCTAGCTGCTACAGCAGCCTCTGACTTCGGGTAATCTCTGATCAGGTCCTGTAGCGTTTTGCGTGCGCTACGCACATCCTTAAGTTCCAATTGGCAGTTGGCTATAAACAGGTGCGCCTCAGGTATGCGTTGGTGATCCGCAGCACTGGCGATCAGCGTCCGAAAACTACCTATCGCCCCTGCATAGTCACGGGTCGCATACTGAGCGTTACCCAGCCAGAACCTGGCCGAAGGCCCGTATCCGCTTCGGCTGTATCGGCTCAAGAAATCAATAAACGCTGTATTTGCTCCGGCAAATTCGGCTTTCCGGAAAAGGGCCAGTGCAGCCTCAAAATCCCGCTTCTCAGCCTGTTCCACCATGAACTCGCGGCCATCCAAGTTCACCTTGACTGGCTCCACCGCTTTAAACCGCTCGTCCAGCACTTGTGAAGTCGAGCGAAACCGTTCTTCCAACCCTTGCACCGTCGCACTAAGGCGTGCATCTAAGCCCTGTACTTTCGCATCCAGGCCCTGGATTGTGGTGCGAAGCGTATCGTCCGGTCCCTTCGGCAAAGCGAGTAAACGGTCATCAAGTCCCTTTACCGTGCTATTCAACTTTTCAAACTTTTCTTCCTGCCCCTTGGTTACAGCAAGAAGACGATCATCAAGTCCCTTCAGCGTGCTTTGAGACTTCTCGAACTTTTCATCCTGAGTCTTTGTCGCGTCAAGCAAGCGCTGCTCCAGCCGTTGGGTGGCGGCTAGAAACCGTTTGTCCAGGTCCTGCTGAGCGATGTCCTTCTGACGGTTTTGCCCTTCAGCCATGTCCTTCTGACGAATCTGTCCGTCGGACAGTTCGCGCTTCAACTGCTCATTGGCCCCACGCATCCGCGCTGCCTCTGACCGCAGTTCCTCAATCTGGTTCTTCAACCCCAAGATGCCACCCTTCACGATCGTGACATCTTCGCGCAGGTCTTCCCGCAGTTTAGTGACCTCGTCCGTCGCGCGGCCTGAGCCCTGCTTAAAATCTACTCGGTCGCTTTCTGCCCGGATGCGCAGGGCTTCTATCGCCTGGTACACCGCCCCCATTCTTTGCTGCTGGGACTCAACTGCCTGACGCAGGGTCTCGACCCTCTGATTCATGGTCTCCACGGACAGTCGTATGCCCTCAACCTGCTGACGCAATTCAATGATGGCGGTGCGGGCCTTGCTATCTCCAAATAGGTCCCCTGCGCTAAATAACTCTGCTGCACTGGCCATGGACGAGGCCAGCGCCAACCAAAGGCCGAACGCATACGAACGCGCAGATGGCAGAAAGATTGACGCAGGGTTCATACGCAAATTCAACGGTAATTAATCTCAACGCGGCGATTTTTTGCAAACGATGCTTCGTCGGAGCCCTGGGCCGCCGGCTTTTCCATACCAAAGCTGACTGCCTCCACCTGACTGTCTGGCACACCGAGCAGGCTCATGGCACTGCGGACAGCTTCGGCGCGCCTTTGTCCAAGCGCCAGGTTGTATTCACGACCGCCACGTGCATCGGTATGCCCTTCCAGGGCAACGCGACGTGACTTATCGGCACGCAAGAGGCGGGCCTGCACTTCCACCACAGCCTGAAATTCGGGTTTGATGGCGTAGCTGTCGTAGTCAAAATAGACCACCTTAGGACTGCTCTGCAAGTCTGGCCCAGCAGGTTTTTTGGTTGTCTCGACCTGAGCCACTGCGCTCTTCGTGGCAGGATCGGGCAAACCAGCACCGGCACCTCCAGCACCTGCCGCACCTCCAGCACCACGAGCACCAGCAGCGCTACCAGTACCACCAGCAGTTCCACCAGCGCTACCAGTACCGCCAGCCCTGGCAGCAGCGGCCGCGGCAGCAGCCGCAGTGGCGCTTGCATCGGCGGCTTTGCCCACCAGGTTTCCCGACTTATCCTCTACGGAAGCCGAGTCGAGCTTTACAGAACTGCAAGCTGCCAAAAATACCGCCAATAGACTTGCGATCAATACAGGTTTCATAAAATTACTCCGTGTCAAAACTGTTGTTTCTGGAAAGGGCCCCAATGGGGCTCGCGAATATCACCGCTCTGCCCATTGAGCTTTGTCTTGATTCTGCCGTCAAGTGTGACGGTCATCAGGGCCTCTCGACCATCAAGTTGGGTTGCATAAATGATGAGCCGACCATTAGGCGAAAAGCTGGGACTTTCGTCTGACGTGGTTTCAGTGAGGACTGTCGTTGAGCCATTGGCCAAATCCATCACATTAACCCGGTAGGCACCGTTCGCGCGGGCAACATAGGCCAGCGATCGTCCATCAGGACTGATGGCTGGCGATATGTTGTAGCTGCCAGAAAAGGTTACTCGGTCAGCCGGACCGCCCGTAGTCGCCATTTTGTAAATTTGGGGCCCACCTCCACGGTCACTGACAAAATAAATGAGCTTGCCATCGGGGGAGTAGGTTGGCTCGGTATCAATGCTGCCCGACAAGCCACGTTCGCCCAGACGTCGCGGTTCCCCCCCAGCAACACTCAGGGCAAATAACTGCGAGCTACCGTCACGGCTCAGGGTCATGGCCAGCGTCTGACCGTCTGCTGACCAAGCCGGCGCACTGTTGGAGCCGCGGAAATTGGCGAGCAGCCGCCGCTTGCCAGAACGCACATCATGTGTGTACACCACCGGCTTGCGCGATTCAAAGGACACGTAGGCCAGTTGCGCGCCGTCCGGAGACCAGGCCGGCGAAATAATGGACTCTGGACTGCTCAGGGCCGATTGCGCGTTTTCACCGTCTGCATCAGCCACCCACAGTTGGTAAAGCGGGCCGCTTCGGGTGACATAGGCAATTCGGGTTGAAAAAATGCCTTTTTCCCCGGTCAACTTTTCGTACACGAAGTCTGAAATACGATGCGACACCAAGCGCAAGTCGGGCGCGGTCACCGCAAAACTTTGGCCGCCCAGATCCTGGCCCCGTACTGCATCCCACAACCGAAAGCGCACATCGAAACGGCCGTCGATCAGCCTGGTGACGCTGCCCGTTAGCAGCGAATCTGCACCTTTCTGACGCCAGCTTGTGAAATCCGGGCGTGACAACTCGTCGAGCACCACGCCGCCTACAGGTAGCCCAACAAATTGCCCACTGCGTTCCAGATTAGCCTGAACAATACTTGCCAGCTTTTGAGGCGAACCGTCTTCACCCCGAAATGGAGCGACTGCGATCGGTAACTGCCGCATACCGACGCCGGCGACGTCAACCCTGAATTGAGCGTTAACCACCCCGGCAACAAACAGCGCTAGACCAGTCAAGACGAAACGTAACAGTCTGTAATGGTCAAGGATTGGTCGAGGCTTCATGGTCCTGATTCAAGCAATAGAGTGCGAAGTATTTCCCGAAAGCAGCTTGCGCCTGCATAGTACACACGGCGAAGCCCATGGCGCCGTCCAGAAAGCCTAATCGAAAGAAGTAAACACGGACGAATGTTACCACCCCCGCCAACGCCGCCCGGCTCATGGACGTCGTCTGGCCCCTGTCCTGTCTTTGCCGCGCCCAGGCTTGGCTGTACTGCTCGAGTTTTCGCCAATAGTGTGCCGGCGTCGGGTAGCTGAAATGAAGCAACGGCGAGTCCAAGCATTTGATTTTGCCTTGGCTCAGCACAAGGCGCTCATGCACCAAGTCATCACTAAACCGAGCTGTGCCCCGCATAAACAGGCGCAGCACATGGTCAGGGGTCCAGCCGCAATGGTGAATCCAGCGCCCGCAAAACTGAGTCAGGCGCGGCAGCTTGTAAGCCAGCCCACTCCCACCGGCCATGGCCTTCTGAATTTGCGCTGCAAGTTCGGGCGTGACGCGCTCATCGGCATCCAGGGACAGCACCCAGTCGCCAGCAGCGAACGCCAAGGCCCGATTTTTCTGCGGGCCAAACCCGGGCCAGTTAGCACTAATGTGTACAACGGCACCCGCTGCACGGGCCAACGCGACGGTCTGGTCGGTGCTGCCCGAATCTAGCACCACGATTTCATCGGCAAATGCGACGCTTGCCAGACAGTCGGCAATATTGCCAGCCTCGTTGTGGGTGATGATGATGACGCTGAGTGACACGGGCAAAGTGGCTGTGACGAAGAACTTCCCCAAGCATAGCCGACAGACGCTCAGGCACGATAATCTCGCAGTGACTCTGCGAACCCTGAAGCCATGACCCAGGCGCTCGACCAAAACTCGAGTGCATTGTTGCCGCGCCTGGTGCGAGTGGGGCGCCATTTCGCGCGTCCCCGGTCTGCGTGGGTGGTTGCAGTGCTGGCGACCATCACCATGTCCATGACCGAACCGCTGATTCCTGCACTGCTGCAGCCGCTGCTTGACCGGGGGTTCCAGCAGCGTAGCCTGGCAGTCTGGATGGTGCCGGTTGCTTTGATTCTTTTGTTCGGGGTCCGTGGCCTGGCGGGTTTCATTGCGCAGATCGCCCTGGCCAAACTGACCACCCAGGGCCTGCTGGTGCTCAGAACGGCCATGTTCGAGCGCCTTCAACGGGCACAGCTGGCCCTATTTACACAACAGTCTTCCAGCGCATTGGCCAACACCATCGTGTACGAGGTGCAGACCGGCTCAACCCTGCTGGTCAGCGCGCTGATGACACTGACACGGGACAGCGTCACCCTGTTGGCGCTGCTGGCTTATCTGATGATCCTGAATTGGAAGCTGACCTTGATCGTGGCCGCACTGTTTCCCGCTGTGGCGGTGGTGATGCGCACGCTGTCAAAGCGCCTGTACCGTCTGACCAAAAGCAGTCAGGCCGCGACAGACGAACTGGCCTATGTGGTTGAGGAAAATGTTTTGGCGCACCGCGATGTGAGGGTTCAGGGCGCCCAGCAAGCCCAGTCTGCACGCTTTTTGCATTTGGCTGACGGCTTGCGGCGACTCTCCATGAAGTCAACAGCAGCCGGCTCGGCCATGACGCCGCTCACCCAGATTCTGGCTGCCGTAGCGCTGTCGTCGGTTATCAGCGTGGCGCTGCTGCAGAGCGCCGACCAGACCACCTCGGTGGGCAGCTTTGTGGCTTTTGTCACCGCCATGCTGATGCTGGTTGCACCGCTCAAGCATTTGTCTGAGTTGGCCAGCCCGATCACGCGTGGACTTGTCGCCATTGAGCGCGGCCTTGATTTGCTTGAAACCATCCCTGTAGAGTCTGGCGGCGGCTTTGTCCAGGCGCGGGCACAAGGGGAAATTCGGTTTAACGATGTGTCGGTCAGTTTTAACAACGAAGGGGCGCCTGCCCTCGCTCGACTCAATCTGACAATACGGCCCGGTGAAACCGTGGCGCTGGTGGGCGCCTCTGGCGCCGGCAAGACCACCCTGGTCAACCTGCTGCCCAGGTTTGTCGAACTGACCAGCGGCGCCGTCGAAATCGACGGCAAGGATGTACGGGCGTGGGAGATTGAATCGCTACGCCGTCAGTTTGCGCTGGTCAGTCAGCATGTGATCATGCTCAGCGGCAGCATTGCCGACAACGTCGCCTTGGGGCAGGGCTTAGACCGTGCCCGTGTGCTGGATTGCCTGGCTGCTGCCAACCTCGCTGAATTCGTAGCAACCCTTTCGGGCGGCATTGACACAGAGGTCGGGCACAACGCAATGCAATTGTCGGGCGGACAACGCCAACGCCTGGCCATCGCCCGCGCGCTCTACAAGAATGCCCCTATCCTCATTCTTGACGAGGCTACCTCGGCGCTGGATGCCGAATCTGAGCGGGCGGTGCAAGAAGCCTTGGAACGCCTGATGCAGCACCGGACCACGCTGGTCATTGCACACCGCCTCTCAACGGTGCAACACGCCGACCGTATCGTGGTGATGGAGGCCGGCCAGATTGTGGAGACCGGCAGCCACACCGAGTTGCTTGAACGAGATGGCCACTATGCGCGGTTGTTCCGGGCAGGAATTCAACCCAGTGCCCAGGGATCGGCCAATGACTGAGCGTCACTCACCACTGGCAAGCGGCGCAGCGACCATTCTCCTGACCGGCGGCGCGGGCTACCTGGGCAGTCATACCTGCGTCGCCCTGACGCAGGCTGGCTACCAGCCGGTCATTCTGGATGATTTTTCCAACAGTGACCCCGTAGTCCTGGATCGCCTGGAGCAGCTCCTGGGGCAACCGACACCGTGCGTGCGTGGTAGCACGGCCGACACCAAACTGGTCGCGGACACCCTGAAACAGCACAAGGCGGCCGCAGTAGTCCACTTAGCCGGCTTCAAGGCCGTCGGAGAGAGTGTGGCCGAGCCGCTCAAGTATTACGCCAACAACTTGGGTGGCATGCTCAGCCTGCTGCAAGCCATGGCGTCGACCGATTGCCGAACACTGGTTTTTTCAAGCAGCGCCACAGTCTACGGCGACCCAGCAACGGTGCCAATCACCGAAGACTTTCCGCTGAGCCACACCAACCCCTATGGCCACAGCAAATTGGTGTGCGAAGACATGTTGGCGGCGCTACGCCACGCCAATCCCGGCTGGCAGACAGGCGTGCTGCGCTACTTCAACCCGGTGGGCGCACACCCCAGCGGTCTGATTGGCGAAAACCCGCGGGGCACACCGAACAACCTGATGCCATTGCTGGCGCAAGTGGCCGCCGGGCTGCGACCACATCTTGACATCTACGGACAGGATTTCGCCACCCCTGATGGCACCGGTGTGCGGGACTACATCCATGTTCAAGACCTGGCACAAGGCCATGTGGCAGCGCTACGTGCCCTGCTGGCAGGCCAGCCCAGCTTCACCGTGAATCTGGGAACGGGACGCGGCCAAAGCGTGCTGGAAATGGTGAAAGCGTTCGAGGTGGCTAGCGGCCGCTCGGTACCCTGGCGACTGGCGCCGCGCCGGCAGGGCGATGTAGCCAGTTGCTTTGCTGACACCACGCTGGCCGAGCGCCTGTTGGGCTGGAGGGCAACTCGTGCACTGCACGAGATGTGCGCCGACGCCTGGCGCTGGCAGCTCAGCCTGAGCGGCCAGACCCAGCCAACACCGATTGGTAGACCTGGTAGTAGGCCGCCTTGACATCCGTCCATGTGTACTTTTTTGAAAACAGCCGCCCAGCAGTAGCAAGATGCCGCCGCAAGCTCACGTCGCGGGCCACATCCGACACGTGGTGGGCCAATTCGCTCGCGTCGTGCGGGTCTTTGAGCAACAGCGCCTCGTGGCGGTCTGTGAGCAAGTTGGCCATGCTGTTGTAGGGAGCCACAGTGGTGATCACAGGAATACCCAACGCCATTGCTTCTAACAACACCATCGGAAAAACATCCTGCTTCGTGGGGTGAGCCAGACAATCCAGCGCCGCGTAGACAGTCGGCATCTGGCTTACAACGCCCAAAAAGCGGCATTGCTTGCCAACACCTAGCGCAGCCACCAGAGACTGGTACGCGGGCGACTGCGCCGGATTGCCAACCACCAACACCGTGGTGTCAAAGGGCAACAGGGCCACGGCACGCAGCAGCACATCAAGTCCCTTTTTCTTGAAGTCGTGCCCGACAAAGCCGATAACAACCGTGTCAGGTGCCAAGCCAAGCGCCTGTCTCGCTGCGCTGCGCTGCGCCAGGGGCAATTCACGCTCTGACCAATTCACACCTGGCGCGATCACCGTGCCAGCGGCCAACCCTGGCAGCGCGGCCAGGGTTTCATCCAGCAGGAGTTGCGAAACAAAAACGTTTTGCCCACCGGATTCGCGCAAACGCTGCCGCTCCAGCCACAGATAGGCGATCAAGCGTGGGCTCAAAGCGATCTGAAGTTGCCCTGTGCCGCGTTCCCGCAGGCTGGCGTGCACGGTCTTGACATGCACGGTTTGAACGTCTCCGTGCGACACGTTCTCATGCGAATGAACCAGGTCAAACCGCCCCTGCGTGACCCGCTTTGTATACCAGTTGAACCAGAGCTGGTTGATCCAGCGTGAACGCACCGGGAGCTTGGGTACCCGAATGTGGCGAAAGCCAGCATCGGCCTCGTCAAAGGTCTGGGATACGACGGTGATCTCATAATCACCACGCATGGCGGTAGCCAGATGCACAGCGTAACTTTCGGCCCCACCGGCCACCTTAGAGAAATGGCGAGAAATGACGGCCAGCCTCATTCGGCCGCCCCTACAACACGCTGGCTACTTCGCCGGTCTTCGTAGCGTGTCAGGCACTTGAGCAGAAGATGCAGGCAGGTGGTGGTGCGGCTGACCAACACCCTTGGCAGGGTCAACAGATTGCCGTCGCTGCAACCGTGAACCCGACCCCGCACTGTGGTGGTGGCCGTGTCGTAACCGCCCTCTTGCGCAAACCGGACGGCCCTGTGATCAAACCCACCGTAGGGGTAGCAAAAACTCCGTACGCCCCCAGGTTGCCGCACCAAGGCTTCAAGCACCAGACGGGCGTCGACAATTTCGTGCCGCTGCTCGGCCAAGTCCAGCTTCGGCAGGTCCTGGTGCGTCAACGTGTGGGAGCCAATCTCCTGGCCGGCGTCGACCCAGGCCTGCATTTGCGCCGCTGTCATCAGGGGCACCTGCGGCACGCCACGCTCTCGGTCCCAGTCGTTGTACTGGCCCACTCGGTCTGCCACCACATAGCAGGTGGATGAAAAACCAAAGCGCTGGAGCACGGGCAAGGCACAGGTCAGGTTGTTTTCGTAGCCATCGTCAAAGGTGATGCCAAAGACGCGGCCTGTTTTTTGCCCTTTCAGGTAAGGCAGCAGATGTTGCATCGACAGCCCGGTAAAGCCCAGGGCGCGCAGCAGGGCCATCTGCCGGGCGAATGCGGCGGGCGAGACCACCAGCCCACGCATGGGCGTGCCTTTGGGCGGCGGCACCTCCACCTGGTGGTACATCAAAATCGGAATTGGGGCTGTCATGACCAGGGCCGCATCTTTCAAATCAGCACGATATCGTATTGTTCCTGACCCATGGCGGTCTCGCTTTGCAAGGAGACAGGCTTGCCAATGAACTCGCTCAGTCCTGCCAAGTGTTGGCTTTCCTCGTCTAGAAACAACTCAATGACTTTGGGTGACGCTACCACTCGAAACTCGCGCGGGTTGAACTGCCGAGCCTCACGCAGGATCTCTCGCAGGATGTCGTAGGCCACACTTCGCGCCGTCTTAACGCTGCCCTTGCCCTCGCAACTGGCGCAGGGCTCGCACAGCATGTGGGCCAGCGACTCGCGCGTACGCTTGCGAGTCATCTCCACCAGGCCCAGCTGCGAACAGCCGGCCGCCATGGTTTTGACGCGGTCGCGTATCAGCTGCTTTCGAAACTCCGCCAGTACCGCGTCACGATGGTCTTCGCGCACCATGTCGATGAAAT
The DNA here is from genome assembly GCA_945885775.1 of Rhodoferax sp. OV413. GTDB lineage: Bacteria > Pseudomonadota > Gammaproteobacteria > Burkholderiales > Burkholderiaceae_C > Rhodoferax. Next base: position 14,173 of record CAMCZF010000024.1, read on the forward strand.
CCACGATGATGATGCCGCCCAGATTTCGCAGACGCAGTTGCCTGGCAATCGCCATAGCAGCTTCCAGGTTGGTCTTGAAAATGGTGTCGTCAAAATTGCGCGCACCAACAAAGCCGCCCGTATTCACGTCCACTGTGGTCAATGCTTCGGTCTGGTCCACGATGAGGTAGCCCCCTGACTTGAGCTCGACCCGTCGCCCTAGCGCGCGGGCAATTTCCTCGTCGATCGAATACAGATCAAAGATCGGTCGCTCACCATGGTAGTGCTGCAACTTGGCTGCGGCTGCCGGCATGAACTCCAGACCAAAGCCTTGCAGTGCTTCGAATTGTTCACGCGAATCAACGCGAATCGTCTGCGTGCCCTCCCCCACCAGATCCCGCAGCACCCGCTGTAAAAGATTCAAATCCTGGTGCAGCAGAGAGCTTGGCGGCAGCCGAAGCGAGGCCTCCTTGATTCGGGCCCACGATTTGCGCAGATAGGCAATGTCTTCCGACAATTCGCCATCATTCGCATCTTCGCCGTTGGTGCGCAGGATGAAGCCGCCACCGCTCGGGCCAATGAGCCGCACCAACCGGGCTCGCAACTCATCGCGTTGAACCGACGGGATTTTTTGCGAGACGCCCACGTGGTCGTCCTGAGGTAAAAACACCAGCATGCGCCCGGCGATGCTGATTTGCGTCGACAGACGCGCGCCTTTGCTGCCAATGGGGTCCTTGATCACCTGGACCAACAGGGTTTGCCCGTCGAACACCTGCTTCTCGATCGGCACCTGCGGCAGGGTGTTGCGCACCAGCCCAGGCGGCTCGCCATCAGGCTGCCGGTGCCAGACATCAGCCACATGCAAAAAAGCCGCACGCTCCAAGCCAATATCTATAAAGGCCGACTGCATTCCTGGGAGCACCCGCGCTACCTTGCCCAGGTAGACATTGCCAACCAGGCCCCGCTCGAGTGTGCGTTCCACGTGCAGTTCCTGCAGCACGCCGTTTTCCACAATGGCAACCCGCGTCTCCTGCGGCGCCCAATTGATCAGTATGTCTTCTTGCATGGTGCCTAAGCTTCGACCCGAACCTGAAACCGGCGCAACAGCTGCGCGGTCTCGTAAAGGGGCAGCCCCATGATGCCAGAGTAAGTGCCCGAGATATGCGCGATGAAGGCTGCCGCCCTGCCCTGCACACCGTAGGCGCCGGCCTTGCCCATCGGCTCGCCGGTCCCAACATAAGCTTCGATCTCGTCCGCACCCATCGGGGCGAAGCGCACCTGTGACCGGCTCAGTACCTGCTCACGCTGTGAGCCCAGTCCCACCGCCACCGCGGTCAAAACACGGTGGGTACGCCCGGCCAGCTGAGCCAGCATAGCCGCGGCATCAGCAGCTTCCGCCGGCTTGCCCAATATCACGCGGCCCAGGGCGACCGTGGTGTCTGAACACAGCACAGGTGCAGCCGGCAGGCTACGCCGGTGCAAGCGCTGTAGCGCGGCATCAAGCTTGAGTTGGGTAACACGCTGCACATAGACCGCTGGCGCCTCGTTCGGCAGCACCTGCTCGAGCGCCTCGGCATCTTCATCGTCGTCCGGCAGCAGCAGTTGGTAGGACACGCCCAGTTGCTCCAGCAACTGGCGCCGGCGCGGGCTTTGCGAAGCCAGGTAAATAAAACTATTCACGGTGGTAGGGGTGGTTGGCGTTGATTGACCAGGCACGGTAGAGCTGCTCAATCAGCAAGACGCGCACAAAGGCATGGGGCAGGGTCAGGTCAGACAGGCGGATACGCTCGTGGGCCGACTGCCGAAATGCGGGCTCCAGCCCATCCGGGCCGCCGATCACCAGCGCCACATCGTCGGCCTCCAGTTGCCAATGACGCAGCTTGTCGGCCAGGACCACCGTGGTCATGGCGGTGCCTCGCTCGTCCAGCGCAACCACCCGGCAGCCCTTGGGCAGCGCGACTTCAATGCGGCTGCGCTCGGCAGCCAGCAGCGTGTCCAGGCTGCGTGAGCCGCGCGGCTCGGTCTTGACGGCCTTGAGCTCAATTTTGATCTCTGGCGGGAAGCGTTTGGCGTAGTCAGCCCAAGCGCTCTGCGCCCAGTCTGGCACCCGCAGACCCACGGCAACAATCAGCAGCCGCACGCGTCAAGCGTCACGCTTTGCGCGTGGCGGTCTTTCTGGCGGCCGGCTTCACGGCGGTCTTGGCCGCCGCTTGGCGCACGGGTGCCTTTTTGGCGGGGGCCTTCTTGGCAGGCTCGTTCACCACCACCGGTTTGGCCACCGGCCTGGGCGCCGCAGCCTTGGCAAGCGGTTTGGCGGCGGCCTTGCTGGCCGGGCGTTTGGCCACACCCTGGGCCGCAACCAGGTTCTTCTTGACCTGAGCTTTGGACGGGAAGGCTTCCTGCACGCCTTTTTTGGCGGCATTCGAGCGTTTCAGGCTAGCGGGTGGCTTTGCCGCCTCCTCCTTTTTCGGTGTGGATTCTGCCTTGACCAGTGGCTTGGCCGCACCAAATTTGAGCCGCACGGCCTTTTCACCCCAGAGCTCCTCCAGGTTGTAATACTGGCGAATGATGGGCTGCATCACATGCACCACGGCTTGACCGCAGTCAACAATGATCCACTCGCCGTTGGCCTCACCCTCGAGCCTTGGCTTGGGAAAGCCAGCTTCGCGCACTGCGTCGGAGACACTGGCGGCCAAGGCCTTGGTCTGCCGGTTGGAGGTGCCTGAGGCAACGATCACCCGCTCAAACAAGGCCGAAAGGTGCTCGGTGTCGAACACCTTGATGTCCTGGGCTTTCACATCCTCAAGGCCGTCCACGATGACACGCTGGAGTTTCTGAATATCTTTTTTGGCAGGTGTGGCAGTAGTCATCAATGGGTCTGGTAAAGGTGATGGTGTTCAATATAACGCGCCACAGGTTCATAAACCAGCGGATCAACGTTTTGTTGGGTGCCCACAAGGGCACGAATCTCTGTGGCGCTCACGGCCATTGGCGCCACGGGCAGGCGCAGATAGCGCTCATCCAATGGCATGTTTGGCTCAAAATGGCCGCCAGACCGCGTCGGATCTTCACGCTCAGCTACACATATTGTAGCGACCTGCGAAATCTGCCGCCCATCGCGCCACTGGTTCAAGGCGCGGGCCTGGTCTTCTCCCATCAACAAAAACAGCTGAGCCTCAGGCCACCGGTCCTTCAGGACGCGCAAGGTGTCGATGGTGTAGCTGGGACCGATGCGCTCGATCTCCAGCGAATCAACCTGAACCTGCGGCAGGTCGCCGAAGCACAGGCTAGCCATGGCCAACCGGTGGTGGGCAGCCGTCAGTGGGCGGGCCTTGTGCCAGGCCTGGCCTGTGGGGATAACAAGCAGCCGATCCAGGCTCAGATGCTGCAGCGCGGCCAATACCAAGGCACGGTGAGCGTTGTGCGGCGGGTCAAACGCGCCGCCAAAGATGCCGATTCGGGAGGGACTGTTCAAGTCACAGGTCAGGCCGTGCCTGCCCCTCAGGCCCAGTCCCGGGGCACCAAGAACCGGCTGTAGAGTGCTGCTTCCGGCGAGTCCGGCACAGGCACGTGTTGGTAGGACCAGCTGGCCAGTGGCGGCATTGACAGCAGGATGGACTCGGTACGCCCACCCGACTGCAAGCCAAAATGCGTGCCACGGTCCCACACCAGGTTGAACTCCACGTAACGGCCCCGCCGGTAGAGCTGAAACGCCCGCTCGCGCTCACCATAAGCGGTGTCCTGGCGCCGCCGCACGATCGGCAGGTAGGCCGGTAACAGGCCATCGCCCACCGCTTGCATCATCGCCAGACTGCGCTCAAAGCCCAGTTCGGAAAAATCATCAAAAAACACCCCGCCCACGCCCCGCTGCTCAGCGCGGTGCTTGAGCACAAAATACTCGTCACACCAGGTTTTGAATCGCGGGTACTTGTCGTCCCCGAAAGGCGCCAGTGCTGCCTTGCAGGTGGCGTGAAAGTGTTGGGCGTCTTCGTCGAAGCCGTAGTAGGGCGTCAGGTCCATGCCGCCGCCAAACCAGCACACGGTCTTGCCGTCCGCGCCTTGTGCGGCCAGCATGCGCACATTCATGTGCACTGTGGGCACATAGGGGTTACGCGGGTGAAAAACCAGCGACACGCCCATCGCCTCAAAGGGTGCACCGCTGAGTTCTGGCCGGTGCTGGGTGGCCGATGGCGGCAATCGGGGGCCGCGAACATGGGAAAAACCGCAACCGGCCCGCTCAAACACCGGGCCGCCCTCCAGAATCTGCGTCACGCCGTTGCCCTGCAGCATCTCGCCGGGTGCTTTTTGCCAGGCGTCAACGACAAAAACACCGCCGTCGATAGCGGCCACAGCAGCGGTGATGCGGGCTTGCAGGCCCAACAAATAGCCTCGCACTGTCTCGACATCGGGCTGGTCCAAACTTGGCATGGTCATTTCACTTTTGTTTTTGGATTTTGGCAGGTCGCGGGTCAACCGGCCGCGGCTGAACTGGCCTTGAGCGCGCGGTGGCCAATGTCCGTGCGGTATTGCATGCCGTCGATGTGCAGGCCCTGGACGAGCTCGTAGGCGCGCTGCTGGGCTTGGCGCAGGTTGTCGGCCAGGGTGGTCACGCACAGAATACGGCCACCACTGCTGACCAGCTGGCCTTCGCGCATCGCTGTGCCGGCGTGGAACACCACCGCGTCGGGCGACGGATGCGGCAAGCCGCCGATCGGGTCACCGTGGCGCGGATGCACCGGGTAGCCCTGCGCCGCGATCACGACACCGAGTGCCGGGCGCCGGTCCCACTGCAGCTCGACCTGGTCGAGCCGGCCGTGCGGGCCGGGCTCGGTGGCTGCCAGCAACACCTCCAACAGGTCAGACTTGAGCCGCATCAGAATCGGTTGCGTCTCGGGGTCGCCCAGCCGGCAATTGAACTCCAGTGTCTTGGGCTGGCCGGCGGCATCGATCATCAAACCGGCGTACAAAAACCCGGTGTAGGGAATGCCGTCTTTTTCCATGCCACGGATGGTGGGCAGGATGATTTCGCGCATGGCGCGGGCGTGCACATCGGGCGTGACCACCGGCGCCGGCGAATAGGCGCCCATGCCACCGGTGTTGGGGCCGGCATCGCCGTCCAGCAGGCGCTTGTGGTCCTGGCTGGTCGCCAGCGCCAGCACGTTCTTGCCGTCGCACAGCACGATGAAACTGGCCTCTTCGCCCTGCAAAAACTCCTCGATCACCACCCGCGCGCCACCGGCGTTGTGCGCCACGCCCAGGCGGTTGCCTTCAAGCATGAATTCCACCGCCTCGTGCGCCTGCGCCAGCGTGTCGGCCACCACCACGCCCTTGCCAGCGGCCAGGCCATCGGCCTTGACCACGATTGGCGCGCCATGCTGCTCGATGTAGGCATGAGCCGCCACCGGATCGGTGAAAGTCTCGTAGGCGGCGGTTGGGATGCCGTGGCGCTGCATGAAGGCCTTGGAAAAGGCCTTGGAGCTCTCCAGTTGCGCGGCCGCCCGGGTCGGGCCGAAAACGCGCAGACCATGGGTCCGAAACTCATCCACCACGCCGGCCGCCAGCGGGCCCTCGGGGCCGACCACAGTCAAGCCAATTTTTTTGTCAGCAGCCCAGGCGCGCAAGGCCTGGATGTCGGTAATAGGCACATTTTCCAGGTCCGGGTCGAGCGCCGTGCCGCCATTGCCGGGCGCGACATAGACCTTTTGCACCCGGGGCGATTGCGCCAGCTTCCAGGCCAGCGCATGTTCACGGCCGCCGCCGCCAATTACCAGGACATTCATGCCTCGACGCCGTCCAATTGGGCGTTGTGATACACCTCTTGCACGTCATCGAGCTCTTCAATGATGTCCAGCAATTTCTGCATGCGCAGCGCCTCATCGCCGCTGAGCTCCACCATGTTTTCCGCCCGCATGGTGACACCCGCCACCGCAGGCACAAAGCCGGCTGCCACCAGCGCATTGCGCACAGCCTCAAAGTCAGCCGCTGCGGTCAGCACCTCGATCGCGCCGTCGTCGTCCGTGACGACATCATCGGCCCCGGCCTCCAGCGCGATGTCCATGATGCGGTCCTCGGGTGTGCCTGGCGCAAAAATCAGCTGGCCGCAGTGTTTAAACTGAAACGCCACCGAGCCCTCGGTGCCCATGTTGCCGCCATGCTTGCTGAAAGCATGGCGCACCTCGGCCACAGTGCGCACCCGGTTGTCGGTCATGGTGTCCACGATGATGGCGGCGCCGCCAATGCCGTAGCCTTCATAGCGGATTTCCTCATAGCTGACGCCCTCCTGGTTGCCGGTGGCCTTGTCGATGTTGTATTTGATGCGGTCGGCCGGCATGTTGGCGGCCTTGGCCTTGTCCACCGCCAGACGCAAGCGCGGATTGGCGCTGAGGTCCCCGCCGCCGGCACGCGCCGCCACCGTGATCTCGCGGATGATGCGCGTCCAGATCTTGCCGCGCTTCTCGTCCTGGCGCCCTTTGCGGTGCTGGATATTGGCCCATTTGCTGTGTCCTGCCACGGGATTCTTTCTTAAAAATTCGTTACGCTACGCCCTGAATTGTACTTTTCAGGATTTTCATGACATTGATCCAGGACGAGGGCATCCTCATCGCCCAGCGCACCCAGGGCAAAGGCCATGTGCAGTGCTTCCTGCGGCCTGACAAGGCCAACCGCCATGGTCTGATCACCGGCGCTACCGGCACCGGCAAGACCATCACCCTGCAAACCCTGGCCGAGGGTTTTTCCGCACTGGGGGTGCCGGTGTTCATGGCCGACGTCAAAGGCGACCTCACCGGCCTGTCGCAGCCCGGCCGTTTAGGAGAAAAACTGGCCAAAGTCCTTGCTGAGCGTGGCTTTGATGCTCCTGACTTTGTAGCATTTCCGACTACCCTGTGGGATGTGTTCGGGCAGCAGGGCCACCCGGTGCGCGCCACAGTGAGCGATCTGGGGCCGCTGCTGCTGGCGCGCATGCTGAACCTGAACGAAACCCAAGCCGGCGTGCTGCAGTTGGTGTTTAAGATTGCCGACGACGACGGACTGCTGCTGCTCGACATGAAAGACCTGCGCGCCATGTGCCAGCACGTGGGCGACAACGCCGCCAGCTACACCACCGAGTACGGCAACATCAGCGCAGCCAGCGTCGGCGCCATCCAGCGAGGCCTGCTGCAGATCGAGTCCCAGGGCGGCGACCGGTTTTTTGGCGAGCCCATGCTCAATATTGCCGACTTCATGCAAACCGATGGCAGCGGCAAGGGGGTGATCAACATCCTGGCCGCCGACCAACTGATGAACGCACCCCGCCTTTACGCCACCTTTTTATTGTGGCTGCTCAGCGAGTTGTTCGAAACCCTGCCCGAGGTGGGCGACCTGGACCAGCCCAAACTGGTGTTCTTTTTCGACGAGGCCCACCTGCTGTTCAATGACGCGCCCAAGGCGCTGGTCGAGCGCATCGAGCTGGTGGTGCGGCTGGTGCGATCCAAGGGCGTAGGCGTGTTTTTTGTGACGCAGAACCCGTTGGATATTCCCGATTCGGTGCTGGCCCAGCTGGGCAACCGGGTGCAGCACGCGCTGCGCGCCTTCACCCCGCGCGACCAGAAGGCGGTGAAAGCTGCCGCCGACACCATGCGGGCCAACCCGGGGCTGGATGTGGCGACGGCCATCACCGAGCTCGGCGTGGGCGAAGCGCTGGTCAGTCTGCTCGATGAGAAAGGCCGGCCTACGCTGACCGAGCGCGTGTACGTGCTGCCGCCGGCCAGCCAGATCGGCCCGATCACACCGGCGCAGCGCCAGCAACTAATGGCTGAGTCCATCGTGGCCGGCGTCTACGAGAAGGCAGTGGACCGCGAGTCGGCCTTTGAAGCCCTCAAGGGCCATGCCCAAGCCCGGATGGCGGCCGCCCCCACCCAGTCGCCGGTCGCGCCTGGTGGCCGTCGGGTGCCGGCAAACACGCCAGAGGATGCAGCTGAAGCACCACCAGAGCGCGGCATCCTGGACGGCCTGGGCGATCTGCTCGGCGGCGGCGCCCGTCGCACGCGGGCCAGTGTCGGCGAACAACTGATTAAAAGCGCTGCCAGTTCCATCGGGCGCGAGGTGGGTCGCCAGATCATCCGGGGGGTGCTCGGCGGCATTTTTGGTGGGTCGAGGCGGTAGATTGGCTTTGGCCCGGTCCCGGCCGCCAAGGGACCTAGGCGCAGGCCTTGACGCTTCACTGGTGCGGTCGGTGCGCTGCACCGACTGCCCTGCGATGCTCGGTCGGGCGGCCCGCGTCGCGCAACTCACTGCGCTCATTGCATTCGCTGCGTTCAGACAAGCGCGACGAGTCAGTTGACGATTCGCGCTGCGCGCGAGG
>CAMCZF010000025.1 GCA_945885775.1 Rhodoferax sp. OV413
GGTTCACATACTGATGGCTGGGGTTAAAGCGCCGAGTGTGGCCACACATGGCCACCAAGCCGGTCTTTTGCTGCCAGGCCACCACGTCTTGTGCGTCAGCCAGTGAGTCGGCCAGGGGGATTTCCACTTGCACATGCTTGCCGGCCTTCAAACAGGCCACGGTCTGGGACGCATGCATCTGGGTGGGGGTACACAAAATCACCGCATCCAGCCCGGGTAAGGCCAGGCTCTCAGTCAGATCGGTCGTCACATGACCGATGCCGTACTTGGTGGCCACCTCACGGGTTTTGTCGAGCTCGCGGCCGATCAGTGACACCACCTCCACGCCATCGATCAGCTTGATGCCGTCCAGGTGCTTGATGCCGAAGGCACCGGCACCGGCCAGCGCCACCTTGATGGTCTTGCTCATTTACGTGTTCTCCAGAATCAGGTGGCCAACCGCCGTATTCGACGCCGGTACATGGTAAAAACGGTGCCTAAGCCTTATGGGGCTTGGGTTGTTAGCTATATCTTTCATAGCGCCTCGGGCAATCAGCCACATCACCAGCTCGATGCCTTCGGAGCCGGCCTCACGCACGTAGTCAATGTGCGGTATCGCCGCTGCCGCTGCCGGGTCGGTGATGAGTTTGTCAAGGAAAGCGTTGTCAAATTCACGGTTGATGAGGCCAGCGCGCGGGCCCTGCAACTGGTGGCTCATGCCGCCGGTGCCCCAGATGTGCACGTTCAGGTCTTCATCAAAACTCTCCACGGCGCGGCGAATGGCTTGGCCCAGCTTGAAGCAGCGCTGGCCGCTGGGCACTGGGTATTGCACCACGTTCACGGCAAAAGGGATCACCGGGCAGGGCCAAGCCTGAGGCTGGCCGCACATCAGGCTCAATGGCACGGTCAGGCCATGGTCCACGTCCATCTTGTTGACGATGGTCAGGTCGAAATCCTGCTGAATCACCGACTGTGCGATGTGCGCCGCCAGCGCCGGGTGGCCCTGCACCACCGGCACCGGGCGTGGGCCCCAGCCCTCATCGGCCGGCTGGTACTGTGCTGCGGTGCCGATGGCAAAGGTGGGGATCATGTCCAGGCTGAAGGCGGTGGCATGGTCGTTAAACACCAGAATGATCACGTCGGGCTTGTTGTCTTTCATCCACTGCTTGGAGAATTCATAGCCCTGAAACAGGGGCTGCCAGTAGGGTTCGGCCGTCTTGCCCAGATCCAGCGCCGCGCCGATGGCCGGCACGTGGGAGGTAAATACAGATGCGGTGATGCGTGCCATGGTGTTCAGTGTCCTGGTTTGCCGGCCGCACCCTGGGGCTGGCGGTGTGCTTGGGCGGTGCCGTCTTCGCCAACGAATCGGTTGCCTTCGACGCTGCGACCACCGCCGACCATCATGGCGCGGTATTCGTCCTCGGTCATGCCCGTCATGCTGCCGGCCATCTGCTGGAAGCTCTTGCCGTCAGTGGCGCCAATCTTGGCCAAAAAGTAGATATTGCCACCCAGGGCAATGCAGCGGTTCAGATCGCGGCTCAACACGCCCAGCTTCTGGTCTTCGGTCATTGGCCACTGGTCCAGGTAGGCTCGCTCGTCCGCCTTGAAGCGATCGCGGTTGGCGGCCTGCATCAGTGACATGCAGAACTGGTTCAGGTGGTAGCCCTTGCGGCTTTGTTCAGCATCAAAAATGGTGGTGCCGGGAACGTCCAGATACGGTTTATCGAGTGCCATTTATTTCTCCTCGGGCCAGTACAGGCGCATGGGGTTGGTGACGAGCAGCTTGGTCTGGAGCTCGGGCGTGGTGGCGATGTGCGGAATGAAGTCGACCAGCAGGCCGTCGTCGGGCATATGGTCCTTCAGGTTGGGGTGCGGCCAATCGGTTCCCCACAGCACCCGGTCGGGAAAGGTCTCGACGATGCGGCGGGCGAAGGGCAGCACGTCGCGGTAGGCATTGGCTTCGCCCTGCAAGGCCTTGGGGCCGGTCACGCTCAGTCGCTCAGGGCAGCTTACTTTGCTCCACACATTGGGGTGCTCGCGCATGAACTTCACGAACAACTCAAACTCCGGGCCGTCCAGCGGCTTACTCACATCTGGCCGACCCATGTGGTCCACCACCACGGTGGTGGGCAGGGTGGTGAAAAAGTCCCACAACTCGGGCAGGTCCACCGCCTCAAAGTAGATCACCACATGCCAGCCCAGGGGCTTGATGCGGTGCGCAATCTCCAGCAATTCGTCCTTGGGCGTGAAGTCAACCAGCCGCTTGACAAAGTTGAAGCGCACGCCCCGAACGCCAGCCGCGTGCAGGGCTTGCAGCTCGGCATCGCTGATGCTGCGCTTGACCGTGGCCACGCCACGCGCGCGGCCGTTTGAGGCTAGGCAGGCGTCGACCATGGCGCGGTTGTCGGCGCCATGGCAGGTGGCTTGCACAATCACATTGCGGGCAAAGCCCAGGTGGTCTCGCAAGGCAAACAGCTGCGCCTTGGAGGCGTCGCAGGGCGTGTACTTGCGCTCGGGGGCGTAGGGAAACTCAGCGCCCGGGCCAAACACGTGGCAATGGGCGTCCACCGCCCCGGCCGGCAGTTGGAAACGTGGCTGGGCTGGGCCGTCATACCAGTCCATCCAGCCAGTGGTCTTGGTGAAGTCACCCGTGGTGGGTTTGCTCATGGTGGTGGCCCGGCGTTAGTCGATGTAGCGCAGGCCGGCGGCTGCCAGCGGCTCGCGCATCTTGTACATGTCCAGCCCCAGCACGCCAGCGGCGAGCTTGGCGCGCTTCTCGCCCTCATTGGCTTCGCGTTGTTGAGCCGCCTCCAGCGTTTTGCTGGCCAGCGCGGCCGGCACGCAGACCACACCATCATCATCAGCCACGATCACATCCCCCGGGGTAACCAGCATGCCGGCGCACACCACCGGAATATTGACCGAGCCCAACGTGGCCTTGATGGTGCCCTTGCTGGAAATGGCTTTGCTCCAGACCGGGAAACCCATGCGGGTGAGCTCTTTCACGTCGCGCACGCCGGCGTCGATCACCAGGGCACGGGCGCCGCGCGCCTGAAAACTGGTGGCCAGCAGGTCGCCAAAGTAGCCGTCCATGCATTCAGCGGTGATGGCCGCTACCACAATATCGCCGGGCTGGATCTGCTCAGCCACCACGTGCATCATCCAGTTGTCGCCAGGGTGCAACAGCACGGTCACCGCAGTGCCCGACACCTGGGCGCCAGCATAGATGGGCCGCATACAGGGCTTGAGCAGGCCGACGCGGCCCATGGCCTCGTGCACGGTGGCCGAACCCAAGGTGGCCAGGGCGTCGGCGGTGGCGCGGTCTGCGCGCTGAATGTTGCGGTACACAACACCTAATTCGTACATGGTCAGTTTCTCCTTAATCGCTCAGTGGCCACGCGCCTTGAGGGCCGCGTCCAGGCGCGGGAACACGCGGCGGGCGTTGCCCTCGTAAATCTTGTGGCGGTCGTCGCCCACCACGATGGTCGAGGCCTCGATGTAGCGCTTGGTGTCGTCAAAGTAGTGTCCAGTTTCGGGGTCTATGCCCCTTACTGCGCCGATCATCTCGCTGGCAAACAAGATGTTGTCGACCGGGATCACCTTGGTCAACAGGTCAATGCCGGGCTGGTGGTAAACGCAAGTGTCAAAGAAGATGTTGTGGAGTAGGTGATCTTTGAGCAGCGGCTTTTTGAGCTCCTGCGCCAGGCCACGGAAACGGCCCCAGTGGTAGGGCACCGCGCCGCCGCCGTGCGGAATGATGAACTTGAGCGTGGGGAAATCCTTGAACAGATCACTGGTCAGGCACTGCATAAAGGCCGTGGTGTCGGCATTCAGGTAGTGCGCGCCGGTGGTGTGGAAGCAGCTGTTGCAGCTGGTCGACACGTGAATCATGGCCGGAATGCTGTGCTCCACCATTTTTTCGTAGATGGGATACCAGGCGCGGTCGCTCAAGGGGGGCGAGGTCCAGTGGCCGCCGGACGGGTCGGGGTTGAGGTTGATGCCGACGTTGCCATAGTCGCGCACGCAGCGCTCCAGCTCGGGGATGCAGGTGGCCGGGTCCACGCCCGGGCTTTGCGGCAGCATGGCGGCAGGTATGAAGTGGTCCGGGAACAGCTGACTGACGCGGTAGCAGAGCTCGTTGCAAATCGCCGCCCAGGTGCTGGACACCTCGAAGTCGCCAATGTGGTGTGCCATAAAGCTCGCACGCGGGCTGAAGATGGTCAGGTCGCTGCCGCGCTCGCGCATCAGGCGCAGCTGGTTGGCCTCAATACTCTCACGCAGTTCGTCGTCGCTGATGACCAGCTCGGCCACCCGGGGCCGGTTAGCCGGGTCATTCAAGGCGGCAATCTGCCGGTTGCGCCAGGTCTCCAGCGCCTTGGGCGCGGTGGTGTAGTGGCCGTGGCAGTCGATGATCAGGGTTTGTTGGCTCATGGGGGTTCTCAGGTCTTGGCTGATTGGGGTTCAGGCGGGCGGCCCAGTCCACACGGCGGTGGGGACCATCACCTCGCCACGCATGATCAGGCGAGCGGTGCGCAGCAAGGCGGCGCGGGTCACATTTTGTGGGTTGGCCGGGTCCAGCCCCAGCGCCACACTGAATTCACCGGTGGGGTGCTCCACCGACACCCGGGGCTCATGGCCGGCTTCCATCACCGCCACGCCCTCGCAGACCGACCCTTTGAGCACGCAGGCCGTGCCCACCGTGACAGCCGCCAGCACGCCAATGGCGTCGTGGCACACATGGGGGATGAAGCTGCGGGTGCAAAGGCTGCCGCCACTGCGCGGCGGCGCAATCAGCGTCATTTTGGGGTAGTTCTTGGCGCTCACATCGCCCAGGCCCATCAAGTGCCCGGCCTGGATGCGCAAGGCCTCAATGCGCTGCTTGAGCGCAATGTCAGCATTGAGCTCGGCCACGGTCTCGTAGCCGGTGCAGCCCACATCAGCGGCCTGAAACATCACCAGCGGCATGCCGTTGTCGATGCAGGTCACCGGCAAGGCGAAAGGTGCAAAGCCCTCACCCGTCACGGTCACCACGTCACGAACCTGGCCGGTGGGGAGCAGCCCTGAGCAAACCGAACCTGCAGTGTCCAGAAAATTGATGGTGATCGGCGCCGAGGTGCCGGGCACACCGTCAATCCGGGCGTCACCGTCGTAGGCCACCCGCCGGCCCTGCGGCGTCATCGGGGTTTGCACGGTCACATCGCACTGCATGTCGGTGTTGAGCGTCAGCACCCGCACCGTGGTGGTGTCGCCCTGTGGTTCGATCAGGCCGCGCTCCAGCGCAAACGGCACCACGGCCGCCAGCATGTTGCCGCAGTTGGGGCTGGTATCTACCGTGTCCTTGTCCGGCTGCAGTTGAGCAAACAAAAAATCCAGCGCTACACCCGGCTTGCTGCCAGGGCTGACGATACCGACCTTGCTGGTCAGCGGGTGGGCGCCACCCATGCCGTCGATCTGGCGGCGGTCGGGCGAGCCCATCACAGCCAACAGCACGCGGTCGCGGGTGGGGATGTCGGCGGGCAGGTCAGAGGTCAGAAAAAACGGGCCGCGTGAGCTGCCGCCGCGCATGAAGAGGGAGGGAATAGCGGTCTGCATGGGCCGAATTGTCGGCGTTGCGCCGGCTTGGCACCAGCGATTACCGCCACTAGCAGATATACCGAATTGGCATAATGCAGACTTGGTTATGGCGATTTATTCAAGATGGATCTGAAGCAACTGACCTACTTTGTGCGCGTGGCTGAACTGGGCAGCTTCACACGCGCGTCATTGGCATTGAACGTGGCGCAACCGGCATTGAGCCGGCAAGTGCGTCTGCTGGAGGTGGAGCTGCGCCAGAACCTGCTGGTGCGCAACGGGCGTGGCGCCGTTCCCACCGAAGCCGGCAAGCTGCTGCTGGCCCACGGCCGAGGCATCCTGCACCAGGTTCAGCATGCCCACGAGGAACTGGGCCGCCTGCGCGGCGCCCTGGCAGGCCGCGTGGCCGTAGGCCTGCCGACCAGCCTGGCCCGGGTGCTGACGGTGCCCCTGACCCGCGCTTTCCGCCAGACCATGCCCGAAGCCAGCCTGTCCATCAGCGAGGGCCTGTCAGTGGCCCTGCTCGAGTCACTGCGGAATGGCAGGCTAGACATCGTCGTGCTCTACAACGCCCAAGCCGGCGCCGATATCGACATCAAACCCCTGATGGTCGAGGAACTGGTGCTGGTACAGGCCCGCCCGCCCGGTCTGGCTGAAGACCCACCGCCGGCTGCTCTGGCGCTGCGTGCCCTGGCCGATTTACCTCTGGTGATCCCGAGCAGGCCCAACGCTATTCGGATGCATGTGGAGTCCGAACTGGCCCGCATCGGCTGCCGACCCCACGTTGCACTGGAGATTGACGGGGTATCGGCCATTCTGGATCTGGTGGCGGATGGCGCCGGCAGCGCGGTCCTGTCACGCAATGCGGTGGCCAGCTCGGTGCGGCCCTCGGCGTTTTCGCTGCGGCCGATCGGCGATCCGCCCCTGCGTATTCTGGTGGCCTTGGCCACCAGTGCCCTGCGCCCGGCCACGCTCACGCAACAGGCCACCGTGACGCTGCTGTGCCAAACGGCGGAACAGGTCACTCGACGCGCGTCACCGCCGTCGGCTTGAAGCCAAAATCAGCCGCCCGGCCCTTGCGCCCCCGCACCGCGCGGGCATTGTTCAGGCTGCGGATCTCCAGAGTTTCATCGCGCAGTTTGCCACCGCGCCCAATGCCGTCAATGCGGATGCTACGGGTGTAGGCCGCAGCACCCGCCAAGCTGTCTTTGGCCTCCAGGTCGATCAGCATCAGGCCACGCCCGCCGCCGGCCATCTGCTTGAGCTCGGTGATCGCGAAGGTCAGCACACGCCCACCCACCGAGGCGCAGGCCACATGGCTGGCAGGCGGCGTCGGCACCAGGCCGGCTTCGGAAGCCACCACCGAAGGCCGGCACAGCGTCTCGCCCGCGTTGCAGGTCACGAAGGCCTTACCGGCCTTGAGGCGCGACACCATGTGTGCCACCGTGGCGGTAAAGCCATAGCCGCCCGAGCTGCTGAGCAACAGGCTGGCACTGGCCGGACCGGCGTGGTAGTACAGCAACTCGGTGCCGGCTTCGAGCTCAATCAGGCTGGTAATGGGTTGGCCGTCACCGCGAGCGCCGGGCAGCACCGACACCAGCACAGAGTACACCCGGCCGTTGCTGCCAAAGCCCAGCAGGGTGTCCACCGTGCGGCATTCAAACGTACCGTACAAGCCGTCTCCAGCCTTGAAGGCAAAGCTGCCTGCCTCGTGGCCGTGGCCAGTGCGGGCACGCACCCAGCCCTTTTGGCTGACCACCACCGTCACCGGCTCGTCCAGCACCTTGACCTCCAGCACGGCTTTTTTCTCGGCCTGGATCAACGTACGACGCGGGTCGGCAAAGATTTTGGCGTCGGCCTCAATCTCTTTGACCATTAAGCGGCGCAGTGCTGCCGGGCTGGCCAGGATGTCTTCCAGGCGTTGGCGTTCCTCGCGCAGCCCCGCCAACTCCTGCTCGATTTTGATGGCTTCGAGCCGCGCCAGCTGGCGCAGGCGGATGTCCAGAATGTCTTCGGCCTGCCGCTCTGACAAGCCAAACCGCGCCATCAAGGCAGCCTTGGGTTCGTCCGATTGGCGAATGATGGCGATCACCTCGTCAATATTGAGCAGCACCAGCTGCCGCCCTTCCAGAATATGGATGCGGTCCAGCACCTTGTCGAGCCGGTGGCGCGACCGCCGCTCGATGGTGATCTGGCGGAATTCGATCCACTCCAGCAGCATCTGCCGCAAAGATTTTTGCGTAGGGCGCCCATCCAGCCCGACCATGGTCAGGTTGATGGGCGAGGAGGTTTCCAGGCTGGTGTGGGCCAGCAGCGTGGTGATCAGCTCCTGCTGGCTGATGCGGCTGGTCTTGGGTTCGCAGACCAGGCGCACGGCGGCGTCTTTGCTGGATTCATCGCGCACCACATCCAACACCGCCAGCAGACTGGCTTTAAGCTGGTTCTGGTCTTGTGACAAGGCTTTTTTGCCGGCCTTGACCTTGGGGTTGGTCAGATCCTCGATTTCTTCGAGGACCCGCTGGGTGCTGACGCCGGGCGGCAGCTCGGTGATGACCAGCTGCCACTGGCCGCGCGCCAGGTCTTCGATCTTCCAGCGCGCCCGACACTTGAGCGAGCCCCGACCACTGCGATAGGCCTCGGCAATGTCGGCGGCCGGGCTGATGATCTGGGCGCCACCCGGAAAGTCAGGGCCAGGGATCAGGGCGAACAGCTCGTCATCACTCAATTTGGGTGATTTGATCAGCGCCACGCAGGCGTCGGCCACCTCGCGCAGGTTGTGGCTGGGGATTTCAGTGGCCAGGCCCACCGCAATGCCACTGGCGCCGTTGAGCAGGGCAAACGGCAACCGGGCCGGCAACTGGCGCGGCTCGACCGTGGAGCCGTCGTAATTGGGCACGAACTCGACCGTGCCCTCGTCAATCTCGTCGAGCAACAGGCTGGTGATCTTGGCCAGCCGGGACTCGGTGTAGCGCATGGCGGCAGCGCCGTCGCCATCGCGGCTGCCAAAGTTGCCCTGGCCGTCGATCAGCGGGTAGCGCTGGCTGAAATCTTGCGCCATACGCACCAGCGCGTCGTAGGCGGCCTGGTCGCCGTGTGGGTGAAACCGACCCAAAACGTCGCCCACCACGCGCGCGCTCTTGACCGGCTTGGCGCCGGTGTTGCCGTTGGCGCCGCCAAAGCCCAGGCCCATGCGCGACATGGCGTACAAAATGCGGCGCTGCACCGGCTTCTGGCCGTCGCAGACATCGGGCAAGGCCCGGCCCTTGACCACGCTCAGCGCGTACTCCAGGTAGGCGCGCTGCGCATAGCTGCCCAAGCCGGGCGCCTCGGGGCTCTCAGGCGGCGGATTGGCAAGAAAATCCAGGGGGTGGTCGCTCATTAGGGGCTAGGTGTGGCGGGAGACGTTAACTGGGGCAGCGGCACGGTCATTGAGGGCATCATGTTGCCGCGATTCAGGGCGCCGCCCCGGATGATCTCGGGTGCCGCTGGTGCCAATGGACGGGGCGGCTCCGGCGGGGGCGGGGGCGCGGACGCCACTGGCGCCACCGGTTTCAGCATTCGGTAGATCTGCATCACCGTCTTGACGTAATTTTTTGTTTCTAAAAAATTCGGTACAGCGTTACCTGCGCGTTGGACGGCCCCCTCGCCGGCGTTGTAAGCGGCCAGCGCCAGCTCAAGCTGGCCAGGGAACAAGTTGAACAGGTAGCGCAGGTAGCGGCTGCCAGTCGCCAGATTAATGCGAGGGTCCGTCAGCTTCTTCTCAATGCTGGAAGTCCGATCTGCCATAACGCCAAAGCGTGCCGCTGTGGACGGCATCACCTGCATCAATCCCACCGCGCCCTTGGGTGACACCGCGGAGGCATCAAAGCCAGACTCGGTGGCTATCAGCGCTTGCAGCAATTCATGCTCGATGTCGTGTTGCGCCGACGCCTCGCGCACCTGCTGCTGCACCTGGCGGTAGGCTGGTGAGCGCTCAAAAAAAGCCGATACCCCCAACACTGAACCGGCTGGTTCTGCATTGAGCGGCGGCAAGACCTGCACCTGCAACACCCGCTCGGGCATGGGAGGCGCAACCGGGGCCGAGGTGTCATGGCCGCGAGAAAACAGCTGGTAGCGGGGATCGACCTGCTCCGAAGCCATGTGCGGCACCCCGCGTTCATCCACAAAGGCCCAGATCTCGGCATGCACCGTTTGCTGCAAAAAACAGAGCAACAAACCCATTAAAGACGGGGGCTTGAGGCCAATTAGACCCTTAACGACGAGATGGTCCAGGGCCCGGTTGCGCATCACACGTCAATCTCGACCGAATCGCCGTGCAGCTCCATCAGCTCACGGCGGGCAGCCGCCTCACCCTTGCCCATCAGCTTGGTGATCAAGTCCTCGGTTTGCGCAAAGTCCATGCCGCCGAGTTGCACCGGCAACAGGCGACGGGTGTCGGGGTTGAGCGTGGTCTCCCACAGCTGCTCGGCGTTCATCTCACCCAGGCCCTTGAAACGGCTGATACTCCAAGCAGTATCACGCACGCCTTCTTTGCGCAGCTTGTCCAAAATGGCGGTGAGTTCAGCTTCATCGAGCGCATAGGCCTTGGACGCCGGCTTTTTGCCTCGCGCCGGCGCATCGACCCGAAACAGCGGCGGACGCGCCACATACACATGGCCGGTCTCGATCAGCTTGGGAAAATGCCGGAAAAACAGCGTCAGCAGCAAGACTTGAATGTGCGAGCCATCAACATCGGCATCCGACAGGATGCAAACCTTGCCATAGCGCAGGCCGCTCAGGTCGGGCGTGTCGAGCGGGCCGTGGGGGTCAACCCCAATGGCCACCGCAATGTCATGAATCTCATTGTTGGCAAACAGTCGGTCGCGCTCCACCTCCCAGGTGTTGAGCACCTTGCCACGCAGCGGCAAAATGGCCTGGCTTTCTTTGTCACGCCCCATCTTGGCGCTGCCACCCGCCGAGTCGCCCTCCACCAGAAAGACCTCGTTGTGCGCCAGGTCACGGCTCTCGCAGTCGGTCAGCTTGCCAGGCAACACCGCCACGCCGGAGCCCTTGCGCTTTTCGACCTTTTGCCCAGCTTTTTGCCGGCTTTGCGCCGCCTTGAT
Organism: Rhodoferax sp. OV413; assembly: GCA_945885775.1. Taxonomy (GTDB): domain Bacteria; phylum Pseudomonadota; class Gammaproteobacteria; order Burkholderiales; family Burkholderiaceae_C; genus Rhodoferax. The sequence continues at coordinate 10,653 of CAMCZF010000025.1, forward strand.
CGCCAGCTCGGCCAGTTTTTTCCCGTATTCAACGTGCTGGTTGAGCCATAGCTCCAGCGCCGGGCGGACAAAGCCCGAGACCAGCCGTACCGCATCGCGCGAGTTCAAGCGCTCTTTGATCTGACCCTGAAACTGCGGGTCGAGCACCTTGGCCGACAGCACATAACTGGCGCGGGCGAACACGTCTTCGGGCAGCAGCTTGACGCCTTTGGGTGCCAGTGCGTGCAATTCAATGAAACTCTTGACCGCCTGGAACAGGCCGTCACGCAGGCCGCTCTCGTGGGTGCCGCCGGCGCTGGTCGGAATCAGGTTGACATAGCTCTCGCGCACCGGTTGGCCGTCTTCGGTAAAAGCCACACACCAGGAGGCACCCTCGCCATCGGCAAAGCTGTCGTGCTGCGCGTCGGCAAAACCCTCCCCCTCAAACAGCGGGATCACCGGCTCGCCGTTCAGGGTCTGCAGCAGGTAATCACGCAGGCCACCTTTATAAACCCAGCTTTGTGTCTCTTTGGCTTTCTCGTTCACCAGCGTCACGGTGACGCCTGGCATGAGCACGGCCTTGCTGCGCAGCAGGTGCACCAGCTCAGCCATGGGAAGGTTGGGGGTCTCAAAGTAGCGGGCATCGGGCCAGACCCGAACCGAGGTGCCGGATTTGCGGTCGCCCTCGGCGGCCTTGCGAGTTTGCAGCGGCTCAATGACGTCGCCGCCCGAGAACGCCAGCTGCGCCACCATGCCCTCGCGGTAAGTGGTGACCTCCAGCCGCTTGGCCAGCGCGTTGGTGACGCTAACGCCCACGCCATGCAGACCGCCGGAGAAACTGTAGGCGCCGCCCTGCCCCTTGTCGAACTTGCCGCCGGCGTGCAAGCGGGTAAAAACCAGTTCGATCACCGGTGCATTTTCTTCAGCATGCAGGCCAAACGGAATACCGCGCCCGTCGTCTTCTATGCTGACAGCGCCATCGGCATGCAAGACCACTCGGATTTTCTTGCCGTGCCCGGCCAACGCTTCATCAGCAGCGTTGTCCAACACCTCCTGAATGACGTGCAAAGGATTGTCGGTGCGGGTGTACATGCCCGGGCGCTGCTTGACGGGCTCCAGCCCCTTGAGCACGCGGATCGATGATTCAGAGTATTCGACGCTGGGTTTGACGGCCATAGCGGCGGATTGTAGTGCGAAGCAGGCTCAAAGCTGTATGCATTCACAGCCATTCCTCACCAAGGCGACAGTGGCTCCAGGGCAGGTGAACTTAGATTCGCTACATTTAGGGGATGAGTAACCCAAGCAAAATGCTGTCCACCAACCAGGTCTTGCTGTGTGGCGCCTGCATCCTGACGCTGTCCATGGGCATCCGCCACGGCTTTGGACTGTGGTTACAGCCCATCACACAGACCCAGGGCTGGACCCGCGAGACCTTTGCCTTTGCCATCGCCATCCAGAACCTGGCCTGGGGTGTGTTTGGCATTTTTGCCGGCATGACCTCCGACCGTTTCGGCGCCTTCCGGGTGATTGTGGCTGGCGCCCTGTTTTATGCTCTTGGGCTTGTTGGCATGGCGCACGCCAGCACGCCTTTGCAGTTCACGATTTCGGCGGGGGTGCTGATTGGCATGGCACAGGCGGGTACCACCTATGCCGTGATTTATGGGGTGATCGGTCGTAATGTGCCGGCCGAGCGGCGCTCATGGGCGATGGGCATCGCGGCAGCGGCTGGCTCATTTGGTCAGTTCCTGATGGTGCCGTTAGAGGGCTTTCTGATCGAACGCCTGGGCTGGCAGGAGGCCCTGACGGCACTGGGCCTGGCTGTGCTGGTGGTCGTACCTTTGGCACGCTGGCTGCGCGAACCTGGTTTTGCCGGCGGCCCACAGGCGCGGCGCGAGCAAAGCATCTGGCAAGCGGTGCAAGAGGCTTTTCGCTACCGCAGTTTCCAGTTGCTGATGGCGGGCTATTTCGTCTGCGGCTTTCAGGTGGTGTTTATCGGGGTACACATGCCGAGCTACCTGAAAGACCAAGGCCTGTCGCCGCAAGTTGCCGGCTACGCGCTGGCCTTGATCGGGCTGTTCAACATCTTCGGCACCTATGGCGCGGGCATGCTGGGTCAGCGCCTTCCCAAGAAAAACATCCTGGCGTTCATTTACCTGGCCCGTGCCGCCGCCATTGCACTCTTTTTACTGGTGCCCCTGTCCCCGGCAAGTGTCTACGTGTTCTCCTCGGTCATGGGACTGCTCTGGCTGTCCACCGTGCCGCCCACCAACGCCACCGTGGCACAGATTTTTGGCGTAGCCCACCTCTCGATGCTGAGTGGCTTTGTGTTCTTCAGCCACCAGATCGGCTCCTTCATGGGGGTCTGGCTGGGTGGCTATTTGTATGACAAGACCGGCAGCTACGACGTGGTCTGGTACATCGCCATCGCGCTCGGCGTGTTTGCAGCCCTGATCAACCTGCCGATCAAGGAGGCTGCCATTGCACGGCAGGCCCAGCCCCTTCGGACGGCGGACGCATGAAACGCTGGCCAGTCTGGGCCGGACCGGTCCTGGCGCTGGCGGTACTGCTGCTGGTGTTTTCGTTTTACACCCGACCTGATTTTTTGCTGACCGTGGCCAACCAACTCTGGTCATGTTTTTAGTAATTTTGGCCTCTAGGCCCCGTAGATATTGATGTTTATGCTATGGAAAAAGTAGCGCATGGCGGTCTAGCGCCGTCCGATTGGGTTCGGCGCTGGGGCCGACTGGTTCCCGCTGGCGGGACCGTTCTGGATGTGGCCTGCGGCCAGGGTCGGCATGTGCGCTGGTTCGCTGCGCTGGGCCACCCGGTGACCGGCGTGGACCGCGCCGAGGACGCGGTTGCTGGACTCAGCGGCGTGGCGGAGACCATCCTTGCCGACATCGAAAACAGCCCCTGGCCCATGCTGGAGGCCGGGCAGCCGCGCCAGTTTGACGCCGTTGTGGTCACTAATTACTTATGGCGACCGCTACTGCCCACCCTGGCGGCCAGCGTCACGCCGGGCGGTCTGTTGATCTACGAGACTTTTGCATCAGGCAACGAGACTGTGGGGCGGCCTTCTAACCCAGACTTCCTGTTGCGACCCGGCGAATTGCTAGCCCAATTTGCGGATTGGCGCGTGATTGCTTTCGAAGATGGGTTTCTGTCACAGCCCGAGCGTTTTGTTCAGCGCCTGTGTGCGGTGCGGCCTGGTGGCCCGGTGGCCGCACTGCCGCGACGCTACCCGCTCTCGTTAGAATCCAGAATCACTCCCAACCCGTAACACCATGAGCTCTTCATTCAGCCCCATTCGCGGCAGCACCGTGGCCCTGGCCACCCCCATGCATGACGATGGCAGCGTGGACTACCCTGCCCTGCGCCGGCTGATCGACTGGCACATCGCCGAGGGCACCGACTGCATTGGTGTGGTCGGCACCACCGGTGAATCACCCACCGTGACGGTGGATGAGCATTGCGAAATCATCCGGGTCTCGGTGGAACAGGCCGCTGCGCGGGTGCCCATCATGGCGGGCTGCGGTGCCAACTCAACCGCCGAAGCGATCGAGCTGACCCGGTTCGCCAAGAAGGTCGGCGCCAACTGCCAGCTGCAAGTGGTGCCCTACTACAACAAGCCGACCCAAGAAGGCCAGTACCTGCACTTCAAAGCCATTGCCGAGGCGGTTGACCTGCCCATGGTGCTGTACAACGTGCCCGGCCGCTCGGTCGCCGACATGGCCCACGACACCGTGCTTCGCCTGGCTCAAGTGCCCGGCATCGTCGGCATCAAGGAGGCCACCGGCAACATCGACCGCGCCCAGTGGCTGATCCGCGAGGCACCGGCCGGCTTCTCCATTTACTCGGGTGACGACCCCACGGCAGTCGCCCTAATGCTCTGCGGCGGTCATGGCAATGTCAGCGTCACGGCCAATGTTGCGCCCCGCCTCATGCACGAGCTGTGCGTAGCGGCCATCGCCGGTGACCGGCAAACCGCGATGGCCCTGCAATTTAAGTTGCTGCCACTGCACAAGCACTTGTTTGTCGAAGCCAACCCGATCCCGGTGAAATGGGCCATGGCCCGCATGAACCTGTGCGGCGGCACCCTGCGCTTGCCCATGACGCCCTTGACAGCGGCCAACGAGGCCGCGGTAGAAGGGGCGCTGAGCGCTTGCGGTTTGCTTTGACGTGCCACCCCTGACCCTGTACTTATTGCTGAAGGTTTGTTCGTGAATTCATTTTCAAAACTGTCGTGGCTGAGCCTGACGCTGATACTCTCCGCCTGTTCGGTACTCGAAAGTGACAAGATTGACTATAAAAGTGCAGTAAAAACGACTGCGCTTGAAGTGCCACCAGACCTGACCCAACTGGCGCGCGAGACCCGTTACCTTGTGCCGGGAGCCGCTGTGACGGCCTCCAGCCTTACCCTTAGCCAACCCAGTCAGACCGCGACGACTGCGGCTGCGGTCATGGGTGACGTCCGGATTGAACGCGCTGGCAACCAAAGGTGGCTGGTGGTGAGTCGTCCGGCAGACGCACTCTGGCGGCCGGTCAATGATTTCTGGAAGGAAAACGGCTTCGTGTTCACCCTTGAGCAGGCTGAACTGGGCATTATGGAGACCGATTGGGCCGAAAACCGCGCCAAAATTCCTCAGGACTTCATTCGAAATACTTTGGGCAAGGTGCTGGACTCCCTCTATTCCAGCGGCGAGCGGGACAAATTCCGAACCAGGCTGGAACGCAATCCTAACGGCGGCACCGATATTTTCATCAGCCACCGGGGCATGATTGAAAACTACACCGACATCTTGAAATCCAGCACAGTTTGGCAACCGCGTGCCGCTGACCCGGAGCTGGAAACCGAGTTTTTGCGGCGTCTGATGGTCAAGCTCGGTGCCACGCCGGCGCAAGCCACGGCAGCGGTTGCGGTAGCACCGATCAGCAAGAGTTCCCGGTTGGCAACGGCCAATGGACAGACCGTGCTGGAAGTTGACGCCGACTTCGACCGCGCCTGGCGCAGGGTTGGTTTGTCTTTGGACCGAACCAACTTCACGATCGAGGACAGGGACCGCAGCAAAGGCCTCTACTTCGTGCGCTATGTGGAGCCTTCAGCCGACAAGGGCGAGCCAGGTTTCTTCAGCAAGCTGTTCAGCGGCAGCAAGGCCGACACCGGCCCGCTGAAACTGCGAATCGCCATCGTCAGCAAGGGTTCAGCCAGCACGGTGTCGGTCCAAAACGCGACCGGTGCAGCGGACAATTCGCCGAATGCCCAGCGGATCCTAAAGGTCATTGCCGACGACCTGCAGTAAGACGCCCGGATGCTGCGGTTTCGCAATCTGGGCAGCGGCAGCACGGGCAATGCCACGGTGGTTGAGGCCCACGGTCCCCAGGGGATCACGCGGCTGCTCGTCGATTGCGGACTCAAGCCACGCCAACTGAGCGATGGACTGGCCCAAGCCGGTCTGGTCGCCGACCAAATCGATGCTGTTTTTGTCACCCATGAGCATAGCGACCACATTGGTTGTGCGGAGGGCTTTGTCCGCCGGCAGCACAAGCCGCTTTGGATGAGCCAGGGAACCCATACGGCCATCGGCGCGCCTGACCTTGGTGGCATGCTGCACTTTGCGCGTGACGGCATGGTGCTGAAGTTGGGCGACTTGCAGCTGATGCCCTTCACCGTTCCCCACGATGCCAACGAGCCCCTGCAGCTGGTCTGCTCCGACGGTAGTTCGCGCTTAGGACTGGTGACTGATCTGGGGCATGCAACAGCCCACGTGCTGCAGCACCTGCACGGCTGCCATGCCCTGCTGCTGGAGTGCAACCACGACGCGACGCTGCTGGCGGACTCCCGCTACCCGGAATTTCTCAAGCAACGCATCGCCGGGCGGCTCGGCCACCTGTCAAACCAGCAAGCTGCTGACATCGCGCGCGCGGTCAACCATCCTGCGCTGCGGCACGTGGTTGCCGCCCATTTGAGCGAACGCAACAACCGACCTGCTTTGGCACAGGCAGCGCTCGGGGACGCCCTGGGCCGGGCGCATAACGCCATCGGCGTCGCTGACCCGCTGCGCGGAACCGACTGGCTAGAAGTCTGAGGGCCACCGGTGCCTGGGATAGTGTGTGAGCGTCGAGCGCCCAGAAAAAAAGCCACCGAAGGTGGCTTTTTCTTTGGTGCAGTGCAGCTTACTTGCTGGCAGCGGCAGCAGGTGCCGAAGCGGCTGCAGCAGCAGCAGCGGTTGCAGCAGCGGTTGCAGCAGCGTCAGATGCTGGTGCAGCAGCGTCAGATGCTGGTGCAGCGGGCGCAGCGGCCGGTGCTGGTGCGGGCGCAGGAGCCGGCTCTTCTTTTTTACCACAGGCGGCCAAAGCAGCAGCAGCGATCACGGCGGCCAGGATGAGGGACTTGTTCATGTGAAATTACCTTTTAAGTTGACGAAACGATTTCCGGAAATTGTCGCTGCAGCTTCGCTGCAATGACCAAGCAAAATGGACTCGAGTTATTTCGCTCAGCCTCAAATTATATGATGGAAATTGCCCTAATCCCGAGCCAAATTGACCGAGAACAACTGGCTTCACAGACCGAGCGTGGTCGGGGGAAAGCCTGTGACACTGACATTCAGCTTGCTCTGCAGGGCTTCATGCAAGGCCTGCAATCGGACCCGATCAGCGCCATACTGTCCGACGCCGGCCTCAGCGTCGGTTCGCGACAAAAACCAGTGCCGACTCCAGATGGCGCTAGGCAAACCCGGTAGTGCACTGGAGGGGCACACCCGCGCGTCGACCAGGTGACTCCATGCCCTGCGCCACGCCACAAATCGCGGCTGCAGCCGAATGAGCAAGTCAAAGCGGCCTGCAAGCAAAACGAGGCGGCGGCCCGGCTTCGCCCAGGCCTGCAAAGCGAAAACAGTCGACGTTTCGCCAAGGGGCCAGCCCTCAAAGCTGGCATCGCTGAGGATGATCTCGGGCCAACCCTCGGTGGCGGCCCGTTTCAAAGCGATGCGCACCACGCTCGCAAACCCATCCTGATCCGAGAACCTGCCGCTCGGGTCCGCCGAGAAAAACTCAGGCGGCATGCACCCAACCTGCTTCCACCCACTGCTGCAACAAGGCCTGAGCACCGGCACTAAGCGCACCCACCTGGGCAGGGGTGAGTTGCCGCTGATCGGCCAGCAGCCGGATCAGGGTCGCATCCTTGCCGCCGGCACGGAATGCTTCGCCATTGATGAACACGTGTTTGTCGTCAAACATCATCTTGGTGCGGCGATCCAGGCGCAGTGCGTCAACCGGGGCGACGTCATCGGTGCCGGCCCGATCAAACCAGACCTCAGACTTGGGCTCGGTCAGCAGTTCGCCCAAGGTCCGAGCCAGCGCAAGCGGGTCTTGCAGTACACGCAAAATCGCCTCTCGGGCGAAGGTCTGTACAGCCACTGGAATTTCTGCCGGACGCAGGGTGGCCGGCTGATGCGGGTCGCGGTAGAGCGCGTCGCCCGCCAACTCTGGTGCATCGTCGGCCAGACGCTGCAACAGCTCGCGCGCCAAATCACCCTGCTGCGGCGCCCGGAATCCGATGGAGCACGTCATGCATTCGCCAACCGCCACCCCATCGTGGGCATAGCGTGGCGGCAGGTACAGCATGTCGCCGGCTTCCAGCAGGAACTCCTGCTCAGGGGCAAAGTCGGCCAATATTTTCAATGGCACATCAGCTTGCAGGCTCAGGTCTTTCTGACGGCCGATGCGCCAGCGCCGACTGCCTTGCACCTGGAGCAAAAACACGTCGTAGCTGTCAAAGTGCGGGCCGACTCCGCCGCCGTCCGTGGCGTAGCTGATCATCAGATCGTCCAGCCGGCAATCTGGGACAAACCGAAATTCCTGTACCAGCGCATGGGCCAGCTCCTGGTGCAGGTCCACCCCTTGCACCAACAGGGTCCAACCCGGCTGCTTGAGGGGCGGCAGCGCACGCCGCTGAAACGGGCCATGCTTGAGACGCCAACTGCCGCCATCCTGGACGACCAGCCGCGACTGCACCCCCTCCTGGGCCGCCAAATCAAACAATTGGGCGCGGCCCAGTACCGGCTGCACCTGAGGCACGGCCTGACGGACCAGCAGAGGTTTTTTGTGCCAGTACCGCTTCATGAAGCGCTCCGGGCTGATGCCGCCCAGCAGGGTTAGGGGCTCAGTGACATTCATTCAAGCACATCCATCAGGAGCTCCGGTCAGGTCAAATTAAAACGCAGCAAGGCGAACTGCGACAATTCTCCTATGGAAATCAAACAACACTGCGTGGTCGGCTTGACCTGGACCCTGAAAGACACGATGGGCGAGACACTGGACGTGCTGGAAGAGCCAGTTGAGTTTCTGGTGGGCGGCGCTGATCTTCTGGTGTTGATTGAAGAGGCACTGCAGGGCCATGCACCCGGGGCCAAAGTCGATTTGCACATTGAGCCCGAGCAGGGGTTTGGCGACTTCAACGACCAATTGATTTTTCTGGAGCCACGCCATTTGTTCCCAGCTGAACTGGAAGAAGGCATGACCTTCGAAGGCGCCTCACTGCCCCCGGGCTGCAACGCGCAGGCGCCAATTGACGCGCTCTATACCGTGACCGACATCTACCCTGAACACGTCGTGCTGGATGGCAACCATCCCCTGGCCGGGATTGCGCTGCGCCTGAGCCTGCGCGTAAGCTCGGTGCGGGAGGCCACAGAGTCAGAAATCGGGCTCGGCACGGCAGGCACCGGCTTCTTCCGAGTTACGCCAGTGGTGGCGGCCCCATCAGATCAGCGCACGCTGCACTGAATCAGCTTTTGCCGGTCGAGCCGTAACCACCTTCACCGCGCGTGCTGGTCGGGAACTCGGTCACCACCCGAAACTGGGCCTGCACCACCGGCACGATGACCAACTGCGCAATCCGCTCCAGCGGCTCGATGGTGAAGGCAACGGTGCTGCGATTCCAGGCGCTCACCATCAATTGGCCCTGGTAGTCGCTGTCGATCAAGCCAACCAAGTTTCCCAGCACGATGCCATGTTTGTGTCCCAGGCCCGAGCGCGGCAAGATCATGGCCGCGAAGTTAGGGTCTTTGAGAAAAATGGCAATGCCAGTGGGCACCAATTGCCAGGCGTTGGGCAGCAGCGTGAGCGGCCCATCCAGGCAGGCCCGCAAATCCAGCCCAGCGCTGCCCGGCGTCGCGTAGGCCGGCAGTTGATCCGCCATTCTCGGATCGATGATCTTGACATCAATGTTCATCATTTTGGCCTCCAGCCCTTATCCGGCGGGCAATGTTTGCTATCAATTGGCGAGCAAGTACGAGTTTTGAGTTGCGCGGCAATTCCTGAGCGCCGGCCTCATCGACCAACAGCAAGGCGTTGTCGTCCTGGCCAAAAGTGGCCGGTCCGATGTTGCCCACCAGCAGAGGTACGCCTTTGCGCGCCCGCTTGGCCTGCGCATTGGTCAGCAAGTCCTGGCTCTCCGCGGCAAAACCGACGCAATACAACTCACGACTGAGCGCGCGGGCCGATTTCGCCACCGCAGCCAGGATGTCCGGGTTCTCAACAAAACTGAGTTCAGGCACCTGGCCCGAGCCGTCTTTCTTGATTTTCTGGTCAGCAGCTACCGCGGGGCGCCAGTCGGCCACTGCCGCGCAGGCGATGAACAGCGTGGCCGCGTCGACCTGCTGCGCCACCGCTGCATGCATGTCAAGGGCTGAGCGTACGTTGATGCGCGTCACGCCACGCGGCGTCGCCAGGCTGACCGGCCCTGCCACCAACGTCACCTCAGCACCGGCCTCTCGGGCAGCCCGAGCAATGGCAAAGCCCATCTTTCCGCTCGACAGGTTGGTGATTCCGCGCACCGGGTCGATTGCCTCAAAAGTGGGGCCGGCGGTGATCAAGACCTGCTGACCCACCAGCGACTTGGTCTGGAAGAACGCCACCAGATCTTCGAGCAGCTCTTGCGGCTCGAGCATGCGGCCATCGCCAGTTTCACCGCAGGCCTGGTCGCCCTGCCCCACACCCAGCACGGTGGCACCATCAGCGCGCAGTTGCGCGATATTGCGTTGGGTTGCTGGGTGCGACCACATTTCGCGGTTCATGGCGGGTGCTAGCAGCAGCGGCACAGTCTGCCTTGGCCGCGCCAGGCACAGCAGGCTGAGCAGGTCATCGGCCCGGCCGTGGACCAGTTTGGCCATAAAGTCTGCACTTGCCGGCGCGATCAGGCAGGCGTCGGCTTCGCGGCTCAAATTGATGTGCGGCATGTTGTTGTCCGCACGCGCATCCCATTGCGATCCGTAGACAGGGCGTTGGCTAAGCGCCTGCATGGTGACGGGTGTGATGAATTGGCCAGCGGCCTCAGTCATGACCACTTGAACTGTGGCACCGGCCTTGATGAGGGACCGGCATAACTCGGCTGACTTGTAGCAGGCTATGCCGCCGGTCAGGCCCAGTACGATGTGTTTTCCAGCAAGGTCGTTCATGGCTCGCAATGTAGCAGAGCGAGACACCCCAAAGTGCCACTAAACCCTGACCGAAAGCCCCGGGGGCACGCCTATAATCGATGTTTCCACCTCCTAGAGCGTGAAGCTCCCCCTGACATGACCAAATTTGTCTTCGTCACCGGCGGTGTGGTGTCCTCCCTTGGCAAGGGAATCGCCTCAGCCTCCCTCGCAGCGATACTGGAATCGCGGGGCCTCAAAGTCACCCTGATCAAGCTCGATCCGTACCTCAATGTCGATCCGGGCACCATGTCGCCCTTCCAGCATGGCGAGGTGTTCGTCACCGAGGACGGTGCAGAAACCGACCTCGATCTGGGTCACTATGAGCGCTTTGTCGAAACCCGCATGCGCAAGGCCAACAACTTCACCACCGGCCAGATCTACAAGAGCGTGCTAGAAAAAGAACGCCGTGGCGACTACCTCGGCAAGACCGTGCAGGTGATCCCGCACGTGACCAACGAGATCCAGGAGTTCGTCAAGCGTGGCGCCGGCTTTGGCACGGCGGACGCCGTGGATGTGGCCATTGTCGAGATTGGCGGTACTGTCGGTGACATCGAGTCGCTGCCATTTTTGGAGGCTGTGCGCCAGTTGAGCCTGCAGCTCGGGGCCAACAACAGCGCTTTCGTGCACCTGAGCTACGTGCCCTGGATTGCCGCAGCGGGTGAGCTCAAAACAAAACCTACCCAACACACAGCCAAACAGCTGCGCGAAATTGGCATTCAGGCCGACGCGCTGGTCTGCCGTGCAGACCGGCCTATCCCCGACGAGGAACGGGAAAAAATCTCGCTGTTCTCCAACGTCCCGGTGTGGGGCGTGATCTCGATGTGGGATGTAGACACCATTTACAAGGTGCCGCGCATGCTGCACGAGCAGGGACTTGATGGCCTGATCTGCGACAAGCTGCGCCTGAACACCCCACCGGCCAAACTCAAGCGCTGGGACGATCTGGTCTATGAGACCGAGCACCCACGCAGCGATGTCAACATCGTCATGGTGGGCAAGTACGTGGACCTGAGCGACAGCTACAAGTCGCTCAATGAGGCCCTGCGCCACGCAGGCATGAAAAACCATGTGCGGGTCAAGATTGACTACATTGACTCTGAAACCATCACGCCGGAAACCGTGTCGCAATTGGCTC
>CAMCZF010000026.1 GCA_945885775.1 Rhodoferax sp. OV413
AGGCCGAAAGTGAATTTGAGCGGGTGAATGCCCACGCCTTCGGCTTCTAGCATGGCGCCTGCGGTGTCGCGCTCGTCGCAGTAGTCGCGGCGCACCTCTTCGGCGCTCAGCAAGCGAGTCTTGTAGCCAAAAGTTTCATTGCGCAACCGGTGCTCGTTGCGAAGGTAGGCCATTTTCTCGGGCCGGTGTGCCAGGTAGAGGTGGCCGCCGTCGGTAGCATCGCAGTCGATCTCCTCGGTCAGTGCCTTGAAGTTCTCAAAGCCGGTGCGAATCTCGCGGTCGAGCTTTTTGGCGACATCCAGTCCCCAGCGCTCTATCCACTGCGAGCGCGTCAAGCGGCCACTGGCATTCTGACCCTGACCGCCGCTGCGGCTGGAGCAGCCCCAGGCGGTCTGATTGGCTTCCAGCACCACGGCCTGGATACCATGCTCTTGTGCCAGGTACAGCGCGGTCGACATGCCAGTCGAGCCTGACCCGATAACCACCACGTCAGCATCTATGTCTGCCGAGATCGGGCCGTCGTCTGCAGGAGGGGCGCCAGCACTGGCGACCCAATAGGTCGGTGCGTAGGCCCGCCCCGCGCCTGGGTTAGCCCAGACCAGCGGGTCGTAATGCGGGTCATAGCGTCGGTCTGTGGATGGCGCGCCACCGGTGAATTGCATTGTTTGCGTCATGCTCATGCGCCTACCTACTTATTGAGCAGCGGGCAGATTGGGTCGTGCCTTGCGGAAGGCGTTTTTGACGGCAATCTTGCCATCGCGGAAGGTGAAGATGTCGACGCCATCGGTCTCGACCCGGCTGCCATCGGCTGCGGTACCTGTGAAGGTCCATTGCGACACGCCAAAATCACCCTGCACAAAGTGTTGGCCATTGCGCCATTGGGCGTCAGGCAAGGCGGCCCATGCGCCGGCGAAGGCTTTGCGTACAGCCTCGGTGCCAGCATGGCGGGCACCGCAGGCGTCTGGGCCGCCCGCGGTCATGAACACGCAGTCGTCGGTCATGAAGGACATCAAGGCGTCGAGGTCATGACGGTTCCATGCTTCACTGAAAGCGGCGAGCGTGTCAATGGTGACGTGGTTGGGCGACGATGACACAGGAAGCTCCTAGAGATTGGGTTTAGTCCAGAAGCATAGGCATTATTGGCCGGCACATATAGAGCCAGATGCCTTGATTCGAGCGAGCCAGCGCACCCGGCAGCGGACCAGGCAGCGCACCAGGCGGCCAAGCGGCTGCGTATACTGCCAACCGCCATGTCCACTACCCAACGACCCAGACATGCTCAGTGGGAAAGCCTGTTTTCCCTGCAGGACGGCCCTGCTTTGCCTCTGCAGCAGCGGCTGCGCCTCTCCGTGGTGCAGGCGATTCTTGACGGGCGACTTCCGCACGGTGCGCCCTTGCCCTCGTCGCGCGAGTTGGCCAAAGTGCTGGGCTTGAGTCGTAACACGGTGACGGCGGCGTATGTCCAATTGGTCGACGACGGTTTTTTGGATGCCCGGCCTCGCAGTGGCGTGTTTGTCACCATGAACGCGCGGACCACCGAGGTCCGGCAAAACGAGCCGGGGCGGCAGGGCGCCAAGCCCGCGGGTCTCCCGCCCGATTGGTCAAGCCGGGTGCTGCGGTCCTTGGTGGACCAGCGGACCCTGTCCAAGCCGGACCGTTGGAGCGCCTACCCCTATCCCTTTGTCTATGGCACCTATGACCCGCAATTGTTCCCGACTGAGGCCTTTCGGGAGTGCTGCGTGCACAGCCTAGCGCGCTCTCACTTGCCGCACTGGACACCTGATTTTGAGGTCAACGATGTCCCCGACCTGATCCAGCAAATTCGCCTGCGCCTGCTGCCCAAGCGAGGTGTGTTTGCCCTTCAGGAAGAAATCCTGATCACTGTTGGTGCCCAGCACGCCTATTACCTGCTGGCTGAAGCACTGTTCGACGAGACCCAGCGGGTTGGGCTTGAAGAACCCGGGCATCCACACGCCCGCAACAGTTTTTCTCTGCGCAAGCCGCGCTGCGTGCCGGTGGCAGTTGATGCTGAGGGATTGGTCGTGGAGGACCTGCCTGCGCTGGATTATGTTTTTGTCACTCCGTCGCATCAAAGCCCGACCACCGCAACGCTGAGCATGCGCCGCCGGGCCTTGCTGTTGAACCTGGCCGAGCAGCAGGATTTTGTGGTGATTGAGGACGACTACGAAGCCGAAAACTTGTATGAGGGCGAGCCGATGCCGGCGCTCAAGAGCATGGATAAATCCGGTCGGGTGATCTATGTGGGCTCGGTGTCCAAAAGCCTGTCGCCGTCGCTGCGGCTGGGTTATATCGTCGCGCCACGTGCCTTGATTGCCGAACTGCGTGAGTTGCGCCACGCCATGGTCCGCCACCCCAGCGCCTTTTTGCAGCATGCGTTTGCCCTATTTTTGTCGCTGGGGCACCATGACGCGCACGCGCGCAAAGTCAATCAGGCGATGCAGGAACGCATGGCCCTGGTGGCTCGGGCTCTGTCTAAGTACCTGCCCGACTTCGAGTTTCAATTGCCCTCGGGAGGTGCTTCGGTGTGGGTGCGTGCGCCAGATTGGATTGATTCGTCTGAACTGGCCCTGATGGCGCGCAGCCATGGCGTGCTGATCGAGGCGGGCGAGGTGTTCTTTATCAGCCCACCCTATCCCTGCCCTTACTTTCGCCTGCGTTTGTCGTCCATTGCCGCCGACCAGATTGGCGAAGGTATCCGTGCCCTCGGCATGGCGGTGGATGAGTTGGCGCAGGCGCGCGGTACGCGCCGGCGCAGCGCCTTGCTGGCTAGGACTTGACGCCTGACTTTGCAACCTTGCGGCTGTTCACGCTGTCGGCCAGGACACACAGGATCTCAAACAGCATGGTCGCACCGACCATCGCCGTGTTGCCGCTGGTGTCAAACGGCGGCGACACCTCCACCACATCGCCCCCCACCAGGTTCAGCCCCCGCAGTGCGCGGACCGCCCATTGCGCTTCCAGCGTGGTCATGCCGCCAATCTCGGGCGTTCCGGTGCCTGGCGCATAGACCGGGTCCAGTGCATCCACATCAAAGCTGACGTAGGTGGGCCCATCGCCCACCACGCGACGGGCTTCCTGCATCACAGCCTCGATGCCCATGGCATGGAATTCGTCAATGTCGATCACCCGGATACCCTGTTGCTGGCCCCAGCTGTCCTCGGCGTCGTTGTAAAGCGCCCCCCGGATACCGATTTGCACCGTCCGCTTCGGGTCCAGCAAGCCTTCCTCGACCGCCCGGCGGAATGGCGTGCCATGCGTGTACTTGAACCCGCCAAAATAGCCATCCCAGGTGTCAGTGTGCGCGTCGAAATGCACCATGCCGACAGGCCCATTTTTGGCCAGGGCCCGCATGACGGGTAGCGTGGACAGGTGGTCGCCCCCCACGGCCAGCGGCGCCACGCCGGCATCACAGACCCTGTCAAAAAAAGTTTTGATGCGGGCCATCGAGTCCATCACATCCACCGGGTTGACCGGCGTATCGCCCAGGTCGGCGCAGTTGCACAGCGCAAAGGGGTTGATGCCGCTGGCCCGGTTGACGTTGCGGATCATGGTCGAGAGGTCTCGCACCTGACGCGGCCCGTGTCGCGCACCGGCGCGGTTGGTGGTGCCGCCATCCCAGGGGATGCCGACCAGACCAATATCCACCTGGGGAAACGCTTCGTGATCGAAGTCGAGGTAGGGCAGGCGCATCAGCGTGGCCAGGCCGGCAAAGCGAGGCATGACGGAGCCCGTGATGGGCGCAAAGAAATTAGGTTTCATCAGACACGTCCTTTCCAGGGCACCAGTTTGTCTTCGATCCAGCGCATCAGCAGGTCAAACATATAGGCCACGACACCAATCACGATGATGCCCATGACCACAATGTCGGTGCGCAAGAAGTTGGATGCGTTGAGCACCATTTGCCCCAGGCCCACATTGGCGGCCACCATTTCGGCCGCAACCAGCGTGCTCCATCCAAAACCAATCGACACCCGCATGCCCACCAATATTTCAGGCATCGCGGCGGGCAGCACGACATGGCGAATCACCTGGGTGTAGCTGGCGCCCATGGAGTAGGCCGCATTCATTTGCTCTTGCGAGGCGCTACGCATGCCAGAGCGCGCCGCCATGGCCAGCGGCGCAAAACAGCTCAGAAAAATCAGCAGCACCTTGGGCAGCTCGTCAATGCCGAACCAAATGATGATCAGCGGTAGGTAGGCCAGCGGCGGCAGAGGCCGGTAGAGCTCGATCGGGGGGTCAAAGATGCCCCGCCAGACGCGTGACATGCCCATGGCGATGCCAATCGGTACGGCCAGCAGGCAGGCCAGAAAGAAGGCGGCAAAGACCCGCAACATGCTGGCGGCGAAGTGCTGCCAGAGCGGCTTGTCATTGGCGGCGCCGGTCAGGTACTCATAGAACTGCTGGTAAGTGGCCTGTGGCGAGGGCAGGAAGATCGGCTTGATCCAGCCCATGTTCGTCACCAGGGTCCAGGCCGACAAAATAAGAATGACGGTGACCACGCTGATGGTGGCGCTGCTGCCCTCCCCCGGCACTTTGAAAGCACTGGTTTTCAAAGGTTTGCTGGCTTCAGACATGGGCTGGCTCCCGATGGTGGATGATGGACAGCACCTCTTCGCGCATGCGAATGAACTCTGGCTCAGACTTGACCTTGCGTGCATCGCCATGTGACAAAAATTCGCGCGAAAAGGGCACGTTGTCGTAGGTATGGGTGATGCGGCCTGGGCTTGGGCTCATCAGAATCAGCCGGGTGGCCAGAAACAGCGCCTCTTCGACCGAGTGAGTGATGAAAAACACCATCTTGTTCGACTTGGACCAGGCTTGCAGCAAGATCTCTTGCACCGTTTCCCGGGTGAAAGCATCGAGTGCGCCCATGGGTTCGTCCATCAGCAGCACTGCTGGGTCGCTGGCCAGGGCGCGTGCGATACCGACGCGTTGCTGCATGCCGCCTGAGAGCTCATACACGGCTCGGTCAGCATATTTTTCCAGCCCCACCAGGGCCAGCTTTTCCATCGTCACGCGGTTGCGTGTCACAGTGTCGATGCCACGCATGCGCATACCCAGCGCCACGTTGTCGCGAACGTTCAGCCAGGGCATGAGCGCATGCTTCTGGAAAACGACGCCGCGGTCAGCACCCGGTCCGGCCACGGCTCGGCCTTCCAGCAAAATTTCACCCGTGGACGGCGGAAGAAAACCAGCAATGCAGTTCAGCAGCGTGGTCTTGCCGCAACCCGAGGCGCCAAGTGCTACGACAAAGTCGCCGTCGTGCATGGTCAAGTTAACGGGCGCGAGCGCCTGCAAGGTACCGCCTTTGATGGCGTAATTGACGGTGAGGTCTTTGACTTCAAGAGTGGGCATGGATCAAAGGCTCCAGGTGCTGTGTAATCAAAGAAAAGGGGCTGACCCGTGGCCAGGTCGCCCCCCCTGTCGCTTGGCCGATAGAGCCGCGATTATTTCATTGCTTCCCTCAGGTAGCTCATGTCGATGAAAGTGTTGTAGTCGGGCTTGACTTCCTGCAGGCGACCCTGCTCCTTCAAGAAGGCCGAGGTGTTGGCCAGGGTTTTGGCAGCACCACCACCCAGCCAGGTGGCAGATGCCTGTGCTGCATTGTCCGGGAAGATGAACTGGGCCATGGCTTGAGGCACGTCCTTTTCGTCGGCCTTGGTCCACTTGGCCACGGCTTTCACTTGGGGCGATGTGACCGTCCACTTTGCGGCATTGGCGCGGTAGTCGGCATCGGCTTTGGATATGGCCTTGATCAGCGCCACCACGAAACCCTTGTGCTCGGCAGCCCATTTGGCGTTGACCACCAAGCCGTCAAACGTGGGGTAGCCCAGCTTGCCAACGTCACCCGATGTGGCCACGGCCTTGCCGTTGCGTTTGATCTTGGACATGACCGGGTCCCAAATGAAAGCCGCGTCAATATCGCCGCGCTCCCAGGCAGCAGCGATCTCTGGTGGGCGCATGTTCATCACGTTCACGCCCTTGGCGTCAACGCCGTTGAGCTTCATGCCGACCATCAGCGAGTAATGTGCAGTAGACACAAACGGCGTTGCCACTTTCTTACCGGCTAGGTCTTTCCAGCTGTTGACGCCGGAGCCATTGCGGGCCACCAGCACGTCGGAGCTGGCGATGTCGTCCAGGATCCAGACCAATTTGATGTCCTGGCCCTGGCTGGCGGCCGCCGCCAGCGGGCTGGAGCCAACTTCGCCAATTTGCACGTCACCCGAAGCCATGGCTTTGATCACGTCGCCGCCACCGCCAAACATGCGCCAGTTGATTTTGTAGCCTGTGGTTTTTTCCAACTCGCGAGACTCCATCACGGTGCGGTAGGGGAAGACCATGTCCTGATGGGCAAAGGTGACTTCTTTTTTTGCCTGGGCAAATGAGCTGGCTGCGAAGACGGCAAGTGCCAGACCCAGTGTGCTCTTGGCCAGCACGGATAACAATTTGTGTTGCATAAATTTTCTTGTGTTGACAATAAGAACAGCGCGCGTGCGCAGCGGCACGGATCACCCTCAGCGGGGAGATCTTGCGCCTGGTACTAAGTTTGGCTGCTTGCGGTTTTTTGGAGTAGAGCCAGTTGCTGCCAATCATGGAGCCAGTGACGCGATCCCAAATGCACCGTCGTGGTGCCCTGAATTGGGCGAAAATCGAGGCGATTACAACGGGCCGACGAGGAGCTATGTTTTGAAATCCCTGCTGCCCTTTCTGCGCTGGTGGCCGCGCGTCAACCGTCAAACCCTTCGCGCTGACCTGATCGCCGGTCTGACGGGAGGCCTCATTCTGGTGCCACAAGGCGTGGCTTTTGCCACGATTGCGGGCATGCCGCCCGAATACGGCTTGTACGCGGCCATGTGGCCGGCGATCGTCGCCGCATTGTGGGGTTCATCCTGGCACTTGGTGTCGGGCCCGACCACGGCAATTTCGATTGTGGTGTTCGCCACCATGAGCCCGTTGGCGACGGCCGGCAGCCCAGAGTACGTGACACTGGTGCTGACCTTGACCTTTTTGGTCGGGGTGTTCCAGTTGTTGCTGGGTGGGCTTCGTCTCGGGACGCTGGTTAATTTTGTGTCGCACACGGTGGTGGTTGGTTTCACCGCGGGTGCCGCGGTTCTGATCGCTGTGAGCCAGGTGAAAAATTTCTTTGGGCTACCAATAGCCCGTGGTGCATCGCCCTATGAGGTGATGCAGGGTTTGTTGCAGCACCTGGGTGAGGTCAACCCGTTTATCACCGCAGTTGCCGTGGTGACGGTGCTGGCCAGTGTGGCGGTCAGGCGGTGGTTGCCACGCTGGCCGCACATGATTGTGGCGCTGCTGGTGGGCAGCCTGCTCGCCATGGTGTTCAATCAGCAGTGGGGCACAGCGCATACCGGCATCGGCAGCATCGGGGCCCTGCGCATTGGCATGCCGCCTTTGTCCAGCCCCGATTTTTCATGGGCAACGCTTGAGAAGTTGGTGCCCGTGGCGATGGCGGTCGCCTTGCTGGCCCTGACCGAGGCGGTGTCAATTGCGCGTGCCATGGCCATCAAGAGTGGTCAACGGATTGACGGTAACCAGGAGTTCATCGGACAGGGCCTGTCCAATTTGGCTGGCAGTTTTTTCTCGGGCTATGCCTCCAGCGGTTCTTTCAATCGCAGCGGTCTGAACTATGCCGCTGGCGCGCAGACGCCCTTGTCGACGGTTTTCTCTGCGGTGTGCTTGTTGCTGATATTGCTCTTCCTGGCACCATTGGCGGTGTATTTGCCGACTGCAGCGATGGCCGGCATTCTGTTCGTTGTGGCTTGGGGCCTGATTGACTTTCACCACATCGGCGAGATCCTGCGTGCCAGTCGGCAAGAAACGGCAGTATTGGGCGTGACTTTTGTGGCGACCCTGACGCTGCAACTGGAATTTGCCATCTACGCGGGCGTACTGCTCTCCTTGCTGCTATATCTCAATCGCACCTCGCGGCCCGGACTGGAAGACGTCAAGCCCTTTCCGGGGCAGTGGCCGCCGGCCTTCAGTGCAGCCACCGGTCTGCCGGATTGCCCACAACTCAAGATCGTGCGCATCAACGGCTCGATCTTCTTCGGTGCGGTCAACCATTTGCAAGAGGCCCTGCAACAGATTGACGCGCGTGAGCCGATGCACCGGCACCTGCTGCTGGTGGCCTCAGGCATCAATTTTCTTGACCTGGCCGGGGCGCACTTGCTCGCGCAAGAGGCCCGTCGCCGGCGTGCGTTTGGCGGTGGCCTGTATATTTTTCATATGAAAGACGAGCCCATGCAGACGCTGCAACGCTGTGGTGTGTTGGATGAGATCGGGCGTGAGAATTTTTTCAATATGGGCGATGACGTGCTGGGCACGCTCTACGCCCGGCTTGACCGAGCCGTGTGTGCCCAGTGTCAAGTCCGCATCTTCCGGCCCTGTACGGTGTCGACCGGTTGAGAATCAGCCCAGGTCCTGCAGGGCTGGCAGAATGGGCGTTTGGGGCTTGCCGCGCTGGCCGACCCGGAATAGCTGGAGGCCCTGAATGAACTCAATGTACGCTTACCTACCTGTGGCTGCCGCACTGCTGGGCTACCTGGTCGGATCGCTCTCATTTGCCGTGATTGTCAGCCAGGCCATGGGCCTCAACGATCCCCGCACCTATGGCAGCAAGAATCCCGGCGCGACCAATGTGTTGCGCTCAGGCAGCAAGGCGGCCGCAGTCGTCACGCTCCTGTTGGATGCCGCCAAGGGTTGGTTGCCGGTGGCGCTGGTTCACTGGTTCGGTCAACCGTACGGCTTGGGCGAGGGCACCATGGCCGTGACGGGACTGGCGGCTTTCGTTGGGCATCTGTACCCGGTGTTTTTCCGGTTTGTGGGGGGTAAGGGTGTTGCGACCGCGCTTGGCGTGCTGCTGGGCATTAGCCCGCTGTTGGGACTGGCCGTGGCAGGCACCTGGCTGGCGATGGCCTGGTTCTTTCGCTATTCCTCATTGGCTTCCTTGACCGCCGCGGTCGCCGCGCCAATTTTTTATGTGCTGGCCGACGGACTGGTCTGGTACTTCAACAAAAGCGTGCTGCTGTCGCTGTCGGTGATGTCTTTGTTGCTAATTTATCGGCATGCCGAGAATATCGGACGCCTGGCGCGTGGCACTGAGTCCCGATTGGGGGGCAAGAAAGCCAAGTCCTGACAGGGCCTGCCCTTAGCCCTGCTGAGCCGCATAGGCGCCCAGTTGCAGGATCAGGTGGTGGTTCAGCCGCTCGTTGACCGTAGAGGCACTGAGTGCGGCCCGAATGCCCGGGTTGCCATTGGCGGTCCGGTGCAGGCGGGGAGGTTTCAACAGTGTGCCGCTATCGTCCAAGACGATCGCGACAAACGGTCGGTTGGCTTGCTGACTGCGTCGGATCACCACCGCCACCTGCTGGTCATCTAACCTGACGAAGGTGCCGGGCGGGCATAGTCCAACTGCGCGCACCAAGGTGTGGCCAACTTCATCGCCTTTTGGGTCAGACCCGCTGATGATGGAACGCAGCGAGTCGGTGCTGCTGCGGCCCTCTCGTGATTTCCGCGGGCTGATCATGGCAGCGTAACGGTCTACCACCCGCAAAATCCTGGCCAATCTGTGCGCTGGTGCGATGGTCCGGAATTCGCCTTTGCTCGTGCTGTCGTCATGGTGCAGCAACAAAGTGCCGAGCCACAAGGGGTTGGACACGCCCAACTGGACCAAAATCTCTTGCCCACGCACTGCATGGCTGCGGATGGCGTCAGTTTGCCGTGCGTTGGGACGTTCCAATTGCTGGGCCAATTCATCTTGCAACGCTGTCATGGCGATGTTCATCGTCAGTGCCGCGTTGACCAGGCCCTCACGCTCCTCGGGTGCAATGCCGAGTTCGGTGCCGATCAGATGGCACAGCACCGCACAGACCAGCGCGTGCGAGGCGCTGTAGCCCACCGACGAGTTGCTGGCCAATTGAAATAACAGGTACAGGCCAACATCGGTGTCCCGGCGCAGCAGGTCCTGCATCCACCGGTCATACTGGCGTATCCGCTTTTCAAACTCCTGGATGCTCGTCGGGCTACCCAGCAAGACGCCCAGACCAGACTCCAGGTCGGACCATAGCCCCAGCAGGTCCTCGTACTCGTTTTCGTTTTGTACTGTCATGGCGGCAGGGCCAAAGCCCAGGGCCTCATCAGTCGCGGAAGTTGTTGAAGCTCAGGGGCAGGTCGGCGATTTCTTTTTTGATCAGCGCCATGGCCGCCTGCAGGTCATCGCGCTTCGTACCGGTCACCCGGACTGCGTCGCCCTGGATGGCAGCTTGTACTTTGAGCTTGCTGTCCTTGATCAGGCGCTGGATCTTTTTGGAGGCTTCGGTCTCGATGCCGTTGCGGACCTTGATCACTTGCTTGACCTTGTCACCACCCATTTTCTGCGCGTCGCCAATGTCAAGAAAGCGGACATCGACACTGCGTTTGGTCAGTTTGTTGCGGAGGATTTCCTCGATCTGGGCCAGTTGAAAGTCGGCATTGCCGATCAGGGTGATGTCTTTGTCCTTGATCTCGACAGCAGCGGGGGTGCCCTTGAAATCAAATCGGGTGGCGATTTCCTTGGCTGTGTTCTCGACCGCGTTTTTCACTTCGACCAGATTGGCTTCGCAGATGGTGTCAAAAGAGGGCATGGCGGGGTTCCGAAAAGGGTCAGGCAGGGGGGAGCAGATGCGAGAATAAGGCAATGTTAGTCGAGAAAAACGTCCCGCTTCAGCCTAGTAACACCTTTCACATTGTGGCTCGTGCCCATGCGCTGGTGCGGGTTGGCAACGAAGCCGATGTGCGGGCCGTATTGGCTGATCC
This sequence comes from Rhodoferax sp. OV413, assembly GCA_945885775.1. GTDB lineage: Bacteria > Pseudomonadota > Gammaproteobacteria > Burkholderiales > Burkholderiaceae_C > Rhodoferax. Next base: position 10,837 of record CAMCZF010000026.1, read on the forward strand.
GGAATGGGGCGAGGCGCCAAAGTTCATTCTGGGTGGCGGGAGCAACATCGTGCTGACCGGCGACGTCAAGCCCTTGGTGCTCAAAGTCGAGATCAAGGGCCGGCGGCTGCTGCGCGATACCCCTCGCGCCTGGGTGGTTGAGGCCGGGGCGGGTGAAAATTGGCACGAATTCGTCGAGTGGACCTTGACCCAGGGCTGCCCTGGGCTCGAAAACATGGCCCTCATTCCCGGCACGGTAGGGGCATCGCCGGTTCAAAACGTCGGTGCTTATGGGGTCGAGTTACAGGACCGGTTTGAGTCGCTCGACGCGATTGACCTGCAAACCGGCCAAACATTCACCCTGGACGCTGCCCAATGCGGCTTTGGTTACCGCGATTCGGTCTTCAAGCATGCCTCTCTGTCGCTGGGGCTGGCAGGTCGGGCTCTGATCACCCGAGTACGCTTCGCCTTGCCCAAACCTTGGCGCGCCGTGCTGGGTTATGCCGATCTGGACAAGAAGATGGCGCAGAGCCATGTGTCACAGCCAACGCCTCGGCAAATCTTTGACTGGGTTTGTGAGATTCGCCGAGCCAAGCTGCCAGACCCAGCGCTGATCGGCAACGCCGGGAGCTTTTTCAAGAACCCCACCGTCACGGCCGAACAATGCGTTGACATCATCGCGCGCGATCCAAAAATCGTCTATTACAACCTGGCGGATGGCTCAGTCAAACTGGCTGCCGGTTGGTTGATCGACGCCTGCGGTTGGAAGGGTAAATCGGTTGGCAACGCCGGCGTCTACGACAAGCAGGCCTTGGTGCTGGTGAACCGGGGCGGCGCTACAGGCGGTGAGGTCATGACTCTGGCGTATGCCATTCAGACCAGTGTCTACGAGCGCTTCGGCATCATGCTTGAAACTGAGCCCGTGGTGGTCTGAACGCCCACGCCTGTTCAACCGTAATGGCAGATGTAGTGGTAAGACTCACTGACCCTGATATCGAAAGACGCATTGGCAGGAACGCTGAACCGGTCTCCAGCGTTTGAGGTCTGCCAAACGTCGCTGCCTGCCAGACGGTAGTCGCAACTACCCGCCACGCACTCCATGATTTCGGGCGCACCGGTGTTGAAGGTCAGGCTGGCGGGCAGCACCACGCCGATTGATTTCCGGGTGCCATCTGCCAAGGTAAGGCTGTGGCTGACGCATTTTCCGTCAAAGTAGACGCTGGCCTGGGTGGTGACGGTCACGTTGCTGAGGCTGTTGGTGGTCATGGTGTCCTTGAAATGTCAAAAGAGCCGCCATGTTAGCGCTTGGATGGCCTATTTTTCGTGGCCTTTTGATCGACGGCACGGCGATATGCGGCCAGCGGTGGAGAATCGGGGTATGAAAAAAATCATGGTGATGGGTGGAACGGGCTTTGTGGGTGCCCACGTCTGCGAAAAACTGGTGCGCGAGGGCTGGCACGTGACAGTGCCGACCCGGCGACGAGCCAACGCCCGGCACCTGCTTCATCTGCCGCTGCTCACTGTGCTGGAGTGCAACGTGCACGACGAAGTCGCCCTGACCGCAGCCTTGGCAGGCCACGACGCGGTCATCAACCTGGTCGCGATCCTGCATGGCAGCCAGACGGCGTTCGACAAGGTGCATGTCGCTTTGCCGCAAAAATTGGCGCGGGCCAGTCGTGCGGCTGGGGTGCGGCAGGTCGTTCATCTGAGCGCACTGGGTGCCGATGCGCTGCAACCACAGCTGGCGCCGTCCATGTACTTGCGCAGCAAAAGCCAGGGCGAAGCTGCCCTGATGCAGGCGGCCGCAAGCGGCGTCCTGGCGCCGTTCGCGTTGTCCATACTGCGCCCCAGCGTTATTTTTGGTGCTGAAGACAAGTTCATGAACCTGTTTGCAGGGCTGCAAAAGGTGGCACCGTTTGTGCCGCTGGCCGGGGCTGACGCACAGTTTCAGCCGGTCTGGGTCGAAGACGTGGCCAGGGCGGCGGTCTGTTGCCTAGCCCGCCGGCCCGGTCTGCCCGCGGACCAGACGCCGCAAGTGTTGGAGCTGTGTGGGCCCGAGGTGTTCAGCCTGAAGCAATTGGTCCAACTGGCGGGGCAACTGAGCGGGGTGCGGGAGGGTCGTGGCCGGCCGGTGTTTGGCCTGCCCAATTGGCTGGGCCAGTTACAGGCGGCGCTGATGGGCCTGGCCCCCGGCGAGCCACTGATGAGCCGCGACAACCTCGATTCGATGCGCCGGCCCAATGTGGCCAGTGGCAAGCTGCCTGGTCTGGCCTCCTTGGGCATCACGTCAGCAGCGCTGCGGCCAGTGGTGCAGGCTTATCTGACGCAAAACCAGCCCGGGCAGGGCCTGCTCGGCCTGCGCCAGCGCGCCAGCGGCCGCTAGCGCAGAGCCGGGTTCAGGGTGCTGGCTTGTCGGTCAGGCTCAGCATGTCAGTGCCCACGTCACGCCCCAGCAGACCGCTTTGGGCGTAGATACCCAATTTGGCGCGGGTGTCTACGATGTCCAGGTTACGCATGGTCAGCTGGCCGATGCGGTCGGCCGGCGAGAACATCGATTCCCCTTTTTCCATGGTGAGGCGCTCCGGGTGGTAGGTGAGGTTGGGCGACTCGGTGTTGAGCAGTGAATAGTCATTGCCGCGCCGCAGTTCCAGGGTGACCTCGCCGGTGATGGCGCGCGCTACCCAGCGCTGTGCGGTCTCTCTGAGCATGATTGCCTGTGGGTCGAACCAGCGGCCTTGGTACAGCAACCGTCCCAGGCGGCGGCCGTTGTCGCGGTACTGCTCGATCGTGTCCTCATTGTGGATGCCAGTCAGCAGTCGCTCGTAGGCGATGAACAACAGTGCCATGCCCGGCGCCTCGTAAATGCCGCGGCTCTTGGCCTCAATGATGCGGTTTTCGATCTGGTCGCTCATGCCCAGGCCATGACGGCCGCCGATGCGATTGGCCTCCACGATCAGCGTCACCAGGTCTGGGTATTCGACCCCGTTGAGTGCCACCGGACGACCTTCTTCAAAGCGCACGCTCACGGTTTCGCGGGCAATGGCCACATCGTCACGCCAGAAGGCGACGCCCATGATGGGGTTGACGATGGTCATGCCACTGCCCAAGTGCTCCAGGTCTTTCGCCTCATGGGTGGCGCCCAGCATATTGGAATCGGTGGAGTAGGCTTTTTCAGCCGACATCTTGTAACCAAAGCCGGCCTGCGTCATGAACGCGGACATCTCGGCCCGGCCACCCAACTCGTCGATGAACAATTGGTCCAGCCAGGGTTTGTAGATTTTGAGCGACGGGTTGGTCAGCAGGCCGTAGCGGTAAAAACGCTCAATGTCATTGCCCTTGAAAGTGCTGCCATCGCCCCAGATGTTGACGTCGTCCTCCTTCATGGCCGCTACCAGCATGGTGCCGGTGACAGCGCGCCCGATAGGCGTGGTGTTGAAGTAGGTCAGGCCGCTGGTGGAGATATGGAAGGCGCCGCTTTGCAGGGCGGCAATGCCCTCGGCTGCCAATTGGGTGCGGCAATCGACCAGGCGCGCCAACTGTGCGCCGTACTGCATGGCTTTGCGCGGGATCTCGTCATAGTCGGGCTCGTCGGGCTGGCCCAGGTTTGCGGTGTAGGCATAGGGCAAGGCGCCCTTGAGTTTCATCCAGTGCAGCGCAGCGCTGGTGTCTAGGCCGCCGGAAAAGGCGATGCCGACTTTTTGACCGAGCGGCAAGTTTTGGAGAATCGTGGCCATGGTGGTGTGGGGCGCTGGTTAAGACAATCGTCAATTTTAGGCGACCCCTGCCGTGGTGCCCCTGTCCAGCCTGGCCTGCCAGGCGGCTGGATCAAAACCCGCGCTGACACTGCCATCTGGCCAGGCCACCACGGGACGCTTGATCACGCTGGGCTGTGCCAGCATGAGGGCCTGTGCGCTGGGTGCATCGGTCACGGCGGCGCGCTCGGCGTCACTGAGCCGGCGCCAGGTGGTGCCGCGGGTGTTGAGCAGGGCTTGCCAGCCCAACTGCACCAACCAGCGCGCCAAGGCGGCCTCGTCCACCCCTTGTTTCTTGAAGTCGACAAAAGCATGGGTCACGCCGTGCTCGATGAGCCAGGCGCAGGCCTTTTTCACTGTGTCGCAGTTTTGGATGCCGAAAATCGTGGGCGTGATGGCTGCTTGGTTCATGCCGCCATCATGCCGCACTCGGCGACAATGTGCTCACCTATGAATACGGCACCCCAAACCCTGGACGAATGGCTGAGCTACTGCGAGCAGCTGCACCCCAAAACCATTGACATGGGCCTGGAGCGGGTGCACACCGTGGCCCGGCGCATGAACCTGCGCCTGAGCTGCCCGGTCTTCACCGTGGCTGGCACCAATGGCAAGGGGTCCACCTGCGCCATGCTGGAGACTATTCTGCGCCACGCCGGCGACCGCACCGGCGTTTACACCTCGCCCCATTTGGTGCATTTTGAAGAGCGGCTGCGGCTACAGGGGGAGACTGTGAGTGCTACTGAATTAGTAGCATCATTTGCAAGCGTGGAGAGGGCTAGGTGCCAAAATGGTGAGGAAATCTCCCTCACCTATTTTGAGTTTTCCACCCTGGCGATTCTGGATGTGATGGCGCGCCAGCAGCTTGACGTGGCGATTCTGGAGGTGGGTTTGGGTGGCCGCCTCGACGCGGTCAACATCATTGACCCGGACTGCGCCATCATCACCAGCATCGACCTTGACCACATGGAGCTGCTCGGCCCCGACCGCGAGAGCATCGGCTTTGAAAAAGCCGGCATCATGCGAACCGGTCGGCCTGTGGTGGTGAGCGACCCGATGCCGCCGCAAAGTGTGCTGGACCGGGCCCGTGACATTGATGCTGATCTGTGGCGTGCCGGTATTGATTTTCAAGTGGCCGGTGACAAGCAGCAGTGGGGCTGGAGCACCTCGGCCGCGCGCGGCAGTCGCCGCTACAGCGGTCTGGCTTACCCGGCCTTGCGTGGCGCCAACCAACTGGTGAACGCGGCCGGTGTTTTGGCCGCATTGGCGACGCTGCGCGAGCGGCTGCCGGTGACGGCCCAGGCAGTTCGTAGCGGCTTGGGGCAGGTCGAGCTGACCGGGCGTTTTCAAATCGTTCCTGGCCAGCCCACGCTGGTGCTGGATGTGTCGCATAACCCGCATTCGGTGGCTGCCTTGGCGGCTAATTTGGATGTGATGGGCTACTTTCCCACGACACACGCGGTCTTTGGCGCCATGGCCGACAAGGACCTCGCCCCCATGCTGGCCAAGGTTAGCCCATTGATCGACAGGTGGTACTTCACGGACCTGCCCACGCCAAGAGCCGACACGGCCCATGGCTTGGCCGCAAAATGGCGGGCGCAAAACCAACGCAAGGACGCCGTGGCAACGACCCATGACGACCCGTTATCGGCGCTTCAAGCGGCCATGGCTGCAGCTGACCCCGCTGATAGAATTGTCCTGTTCGGCTCCTTCTACACCGTGGGCGGCATTCTGAAAGCCGGTCTTCCCCGCCTGCAGGCGCGTCACATGGTTGATACCTGAACCCCTGACCCGGACCCTATGGCCTTTTTTAAGTCCCGCAGCAGTGGCGATGAATCCTCCGCCGCACCGATCCCGCCCGAAAGTGTCGAGGCGGTTCGCAGGCGCGCCAAACACCGGTTGATCGGGTCTGCTGTTTTGGTACTGGCAGGGGTCATCGTGTTCCCCTTGTTGTTTGACCAGCAGCCGCGACCCGTGTCGGTAGATATCCCGATCGAAATACCCGACCGCAACAAGGTCAAACCCTTGAGCTTGCCTGCTGCTGTGCCCTCTGTGGCGCCTGCAGAGGCTGTGGTGTCTCCCCCGCCACTCGTCCCACCCCCGGCCCCACCCCCGGCCCCTGCCCAGGAAGTCGAAGAGATCCTGCCAAGTGCACCCGCCGTGGCTGCGGTCTCCGCGCCCAAGGCTGTGCCAATGCCCGCGCCGAAGGTGGACGAGGCTGCCAAGGCGCAAGCCTTGCTGGATGGACAAGAGCTGCCAAAGCCTGGCGGCGACGTGGCCAGTCGTTATGTCGTTCAGGTGGGCGCTTTTGCCGACGCTGCACGGGCCCAAGAGGTGCGTCTGAGGGTCGAGCGGGCCGGGCTCAAGACCTACACCCATGTCGCGGATACCAAAGAGGGGCGCCGAACTCGGGTTAGGGTGGGGCCGTTTGCGACCAAGGCCGAAGCAGACCGCGCCGCCGAAAAAATCCGTCGGCTGGAATTGCCGGCGACCATCCTGACGCTTTGAGTTTGCCCGTTCCTCGTTATGCAGGTTCTCGACTGGATCATCCTGGCAGCATTGACCTTGTCGATGCTGTTGGGCGCTTGGCGGGGCCTGGTCTACGAGGTGCTGTCAGTGCTGGGGTGGGCGGCGGCATTTATTTTGGCGCAATGGTTCGCGCCTGATATGGCTCAGCTATTGCCCATGCGCGGGGCTGGCGAGGCGGTGCGCTACGCTGCCGGCTTTGTGCTGGTTTTTGTGCTCTCTGTTTTTGTCGCTGCGCTGCTGGCGCGGTTGGCCAAAACCTTGTTTTCGATGGTCGGCTTGCAGCCGGTCGACCGTATTCTGGGCGCGGTTTTTGGCCTGGTGCGTGGCACGGTGCTGGTGCTGGCGGCGGCGGTGGTCGTCACCATGACCCCTTTACAGAACAGCGACTGGTGGCGCGACTCTTTGGGCGCGGGCATCGCCAGCGCGGCCGTCAAGGGCCTCAAGCCCCTGCTGCCGAAAGAATTTGGAAAGTACTTGCCCTGAGGCTGCGGCAAACGCGCACCCCGGGCGGATTGGAAACCTATGTGTGGAATTGTTGGTGTTGTCAGCAACGCCCCTGTCAACCAGCTGATCTATGACGCCTTGCTGCTGCTGCAGCACCGGGGCCAGGACGCGGCCGGCATCGTGACCCAGCAGGAGCGCAAGTTTTTCATGCACAAGGCCAAGGGCATGGTCCGCGACGTGTTTCGCACCCGAAACATGCGCTCGCTGCCGGGCAACTGCGGCCTGGGTCAGGTGCGCTACCCCACCGCCGGCAACGCCTACAGCGAGGAAGAAGCCCAGCCGTTTTACGTGAATGCGCCGTTTGGCATCGTGCTGGTGCACAACGGCAACCTCACCAACGCCAAGGCGCTCAAGGCCGAGCTGTTCAGCACCGACCACCGGCACATCAACACCGAGAGCGATTCCGAGGTACTGCTCAACGTGCTGGCGCACGAGATCGACAAAACCACCCGGGGCCTGCCGCTGCAGCCCGCCGACGTGTTTGACGCCGTGCGAAAGGTGCACAGCCGGGTGCGCGGCTCTTATGCCGTGATTGCGCTGATCGCCGGGCACGGGGTGCTGGCCTTTCGTGACCCCTTCGGCATACGGCCCCTGAGCCTGGGGCGCGGTGATGGCACAGTGGTGTTGGCCAGTGAATCGGTGGCCTTGGAGGGCACCGCGCACCGCTTTGAGCGCAACGTAGCCCCGGGCGAGGCCATCTTTATTGACCTGAATGGCACCGTTCATGCGCAGCAGTGCGCCGATCACCCGGTGCTCAACCCCTGCATTTTTGAGTTTGTCTACCTGGCCCGGCCGGATTCGGTGATGGACGGCATCTCGGTCTACCAGGCGCGGCTGAACCTGGGTGAGACCCTGGCCAAGCGGGTGATCTCCACGGTGCCGCCGAACGAGATTGACGTGGTCATCCCCATCCCCGAATCCAGCCGCCCCAGTGCCGCCCAACTGGCGCAGCTGTTGGGCCTGCCCTACCGGGAGGGCTTTGTTAAAAACCGCTACGTGGGGCGCACCTTCATCATGCCGGGGCAGGCCGTGCGCAAAAAATCGGTGCGGCAAAAGCTCAATGCGATCGCCAGCGAGTTCAAGGGCCGCAACGTGCTGCTGGTGGACGACTCCATTGTGCGCGGCACCACCAGCCGCGAGATTGTGCAAATGGCGCGCGATGCCGGCGCCCGCAAGGTTTACATGGCCAGCGCCGCGCCGCCGGTGCGCTACCCCAACGTGTACGGCATCGACATGCCCACCAGCCATGAGCTGGTGGCGCACGACCGCACGGTGGAGCAGATTCGCGAGATCATCGGCTGCGACGCCCTGATCTACCAGGACGTGGAGGCCATGAAGCGCGCCATCGGCTCGCTGAACCCGGCGATTACAGGCTTTGACGCCTCGTGTTTTGATGGTGTGTACGTGACCGGTGACATCACCGCCACCGACATCGCCCGGCTCAACGCCGACCGCCCCCAGCACGAGGAGCCCTTAGAGGACAACTCGCGCCTGGCCCTGCCCAACCATGAAGACTGAGCCATGACCCAGCCCACACCACCCCGCCCCCTGCACCGCGATACCCTGGCGGTGCGCGAGGCCGTGGCGCGCAGCCAGTACGGCGAAAACTCGGAAGCCCTGTACCTGACCAGCGGCTATGTGCAGCCCACAGCCGAGGCCGCCGCGCGCCGCTTTGCTGGTGAGGAAGAAGGCTATACCTACGGCCGCTACGGTAACCCCACCGTGAGCAGCTTCGAGCAGCGGCTGGCCGCGCTGGAAGGCACCGAGGCCGCTATTGGCACCGCCTCAGGCATGTCCGCCATTTTGATGATGTGCCTGGCCCTGCTCAAGGCCGGTGACCACATCGTGTGCTCCCGCTCGATGTTTGGCTCCACCATCCGGCTTATTGGCACCGACCTGGCCCGCTTTGGGGTGGAATCCACCTTTGTGTCGCAAGCCGACACCGCCGCCTGGCAGGCTGCGATGCGCAGCAACACCCGGCTGTTGTTTGCCGAGACCCCCACCAACCCCCTGACCGAGGTGTGCGACATCCAGGCTCTGGCTGATATTGCCCACAACGCCGGCGCCCTGTTGGCGCTGGACAACTGCTTTGCCACGCCGGCGCTGCAGCGCCCAGTGCTGTTTGGGGCTGACATCATCATGCACTCGGGCACCAAGTACCTGGACGGCCAGGGCCGCGTCGTGGCGGGCGCCCTGTGCGCTAGCCAGGCCATGGTCACCGAGAAGTTTTTGCCGGTACTCAAAAGCGGCGGCATGTCGCTGGCGCCTTTCAACGCCTGGGTGGTGCTCAAGGGCCTGGAAACGCTGGACCTGCGCATGCGCGCCCAATCTGACCAGGCGCTGGCCCTGGCACAGTGGCTGGAAGACCACCCGGCCGTGAGCCGTGTGCACTACCCCGGGCTGGCCAGCCACCCGCAGCATGCGTTGGCCATGGCACAACAATCCGGCGTGGGCGGTGCGGTGTTGTCGTTTGACTTGAAAGCTGCCAACCCCGAGCAGGCCCGCGCGCGTGCCTTTGCCGTGCTGGACGCCATGCAGGTGCTGTCGCTGTCCACCAACCTGGGCGACACCAAAACCCTGGCTGCCCACCCGGCCAGCACCTCGCATGGCCGCCTGACCGAACCCCAACGCCAGGCCGCCGGCATCGGCCAGGGCCTGATCCGCGTGGCGGTGGGGCTGGAACACCTAGACGACATCAAGGCCGATCTGGCCCTTGGCCTGGATACCTTGTCATGAGCAAAACCCGCACCCGCTTCGCCCCGTCGCCCACCGGCTTCATCCACCTGGGCAACATTCGTTCAGCGCTTTACCCCTGGGCCTTTGCACGGGCTACCGGCGGCGACTTTATTCTGCGCATTGAAGACACTGACCTGGACCGCTCCACCCAGGCTGCGGTGGACGTCATCATCGAAGGCATGGCCTGGCTGGGGTTGAACTACGACGAAGGCCCCTTCTACCAAATGCGGCGCATGGACCGCTACAAGGCGGTGCTGGCCGAGCTGCAGGCCGCCGGTCATGTGTACCCCTGCTACATGAGTGTGGCCGACCTGGACGCCCTGCGTGAGGGCCAGATGGCCGCCAAACAAAAGCCGCGCTACGACGGCACCTGGCGCCCCGAGCCCGGCAAAATCCTGCCACCGGTGCCGGCCGGTGTGGCGCCAGTGCTGCGCTTCAAGAACCCGCTGCACGGCGTGGTGGCCTGGGACGACAAGGTCAAGGGCCGCATCGAGATCAGCAACGATGAGCTGGACGACCTGGTCATTGCCCGCCCAGCGGGCCCCGGCGAGCCGGTGGGCACGCCCACCTACAACTTTTGCGTGGTGGTGGACGATATCGACATGGCCATCACCCACGTGATCCGCGGCGACGACCACGTCAACAACACGCCGCGCCAGATCAACATCTTTGAGGCCCTGGGCCATGTGCCGCCGGTGTACGCGCACCTGCCCACCGTACTCAATGAGCAGGGCGAAAAGATGAGCAAGCGCAACGGCGCCAAGCCCGTCACTCAGTACCGCGACGAAGGCTACCTGCCTGATGCCATGGTGAACTACCTGGCCCGCCTGGGCTGGAGCCATGGCGACGACGAAATTTTCAGCCGCGAGCAATTTTTGCAGTGGTTCAACCTGGACCACCTGGGCCGCAGCGCCGCCCAGTTTGACGAAGCCAAGCTGCGCTGGGTCAACGCCCAGCACCTCAAAGCCACGGCGGATGAGGTACTGGCCCCGCTGGTGGCGCAGCAGTTGCAGCGCCGCGCCGTGCCGGTGGACGAGCGGCTGCCCCGTATCTGCGCCCTATTTAAAGACCGCTGCGACACCCTGCTGGTGCTGGCCGACTGGGCCCAGGCCTTCTACGCCGATGTACGGCCATCGCCCGAACAGGTGGCCCAGCATGTGACTGACGCGGTGCGGCCGGCGCTGGCGCTGTTGGCAAACAAGCTGGCCAGCTGCGACTGGCAGCGCGCTGCCATTGCTGCCGCCATCAAAGAGGTGCTGGCCGCCTGCTCCCTGAAGATGCCGCAGCTGGCCATGCCGGTGCGCGTGCTGGTGATGGGCACGGCCCAGACACCATCGCTGGATGCGGTGCTGGAACTGTGCGACCGAGAAAAAGTGCTGCAGCGGCTGCAGGCAGCCTGAAAATTGACGCTATAATTTGAGGCTCGGAAAACGGGATTGCCAGGGTGACTCAGGTCACAGGTAGCTCGGGTAGAAGGGGGTATAGCTCAGCTGGGAGAGCGCTTGCATGGCATGCAAGAGGTCAGCGGTTCGATCCCGCTTACCTCCACCACCATTTTTCGGGAAACAGCTGCAAAGCTGTGTGTTGAGACGGAAGTCCAAAGGT
>CAMCZF010000027.1 GCA_945885775.1 Rhodoferax sp. OV413
CCCCATACCGCCCGAGCGCACCCAGGTCAAAGGTCTGCTCAGGGAAGTATTTGGCCAGCCGCACGTCGCCGGTTCGGGCATGGCCCTCCATGCCCTCAAGCCGCGAGATGCGCGCTGCCACCTGGCCCACGGTGCGCGAGGCCTCGCGGTTCAGGCGCTGCCAGGTGACGGTCTTGATGAACTTACCCACCGACAGCCCGCCCGAGTAACGCGCCGCGCCCCGGGTCGGCAAGATGTGGTTGGGCCCGCTGCATTTGTCGCCATAAGCCACCGTGGTTTCTTCGCCCAAGAACAACGAGCCATAGTTGCTCAAGTTGGCCAGCCACCAGTCGAGGTCTCGCGCCATCACCTGCACGTGTTCACAGGCGTACTTATCGCTGACCTGCACCGCCTCATCCCGGCTGTCCACCAGCACCACCTCGGCGTGGTCACGCCAGGCCGCCTCGGCAGCCTGGCGGGCCACTTCGGGCAGCGCCGCAATGAAAGACGGTGCCAGCGCCAGCACCTGCTCGCCCAGGGCACGCGAGCTGGTGATCAGCCAGACCGGTGAGTCCGGGCCGTGCTCGGCCTGGCCCACCAGGTCAGCGGTCACGATGGCCGGGTCGGCGCTGTCGTCGGCAATCACCGCAGACTCGGTGGGGCCGGCGATCACGTCGATGCCAACCCGGCCGAACAGCAGGCGCTTGGCCTCCGCCACAAAGCGGTTGCCCGGGCCGACGATGATGTCCGCCGGTCGGCCCGTGAACAGGCCATGGGCCAGGGCCGCCACACCCTGAACACCACCCAGCGCCAGCACCGTGCTGACACCGCAGAGTTGCATGGCGTACAGGATGGCGGGGTGGATGCCATCCTGTGCATGTGCGGGTGTGGCTGCCACGATGTGCCGCACCCCGGCCACAGAGGCCGTGCCCACACTCATGATGGCGCTGGCAGCATGGGCGTAGCGGCCACCCGGCACGTAACAGCCCGCCGTCTGACAAGGGATCAGCCGCTGGCCGACCGTCAGGCCCGGTATCAGTTCAGCTGAAAATTCCTGCATCGAATCGCGCTGGCGCCGGGCAAAGTCCTGCACCCGGTCGCGCGCAAAGCGGATGTCCTGCTTAACGCCCTCGCTCAGCGTGGCCTCAGCCCGGGCAAAGACCTCTGGGGCCACCACCACCGGGCCGTGCCAGCCATCAAGCTCAGCGGCATAGGCCTGGGCCACCGGTTCGCCACCGGCTGCAATGGCGTCCAGCATGGTGCGCACTGTGTCGGCCGTGTCGGTGTCGTGAGCAACTGCGGGCGGCTGGGCCCGTTTGAGGTAGGTGATCGGCATGGCTGCCATGGTAAACAAAGGACCTGTCTGCGCGTCATACCAGTTGCCATCAATTGATAGTGCCAGAACAATGCCCCGCACTGCCCCAGCCAACGGTCTGCGGCCGGGCTATCTGGTGGCGCCAACCTAGGACTAGGCCGGGGGCGGTTTTTTACCTTGACTCGGGTCAAAGTCAATCAGGTTGTCCAGGTCGAGCGAGGGTTCGGCCCCGGTCAACGCTGGCTCTGCCAAATTGGCAACAGGGTCTTGCGTCGGCTCGGTGACGGCCTGAGCCGGCTCGGCCTGCACGTCGACAGACTGAACCGAGGCAGGTGCCGGCGATGGCTGGCTCGCCACCGCAGCCGCCGCAACGGCCAGGGTTGGGGCCAGGGTTGGGGCCATGCTTGGCGCCATGGTCCGGTCCAGATCAGCAGCCGGCTCGGCCTGATTCATAACTGAATGGCTCCACCATTCGCCACGCTCGGCCTGCAAGCGACGCAACCTGGCCCACAGCAAGGCCACAGCGGTCAGGCTTACAAGCACCAGCGCGACCAGGCCGTACAGCAGCTCCAATGGCCAGCGCTCGGACTCGGCTTGCTGCAGGCGGGTCTTCATGTCCGTCAGGCTCGCCTCCAGGCGCGCCGAGCGGGCCAGTGCCGCTTTCATGTCGCGCTCAAGTGCCTGGATTTTTTGCGCCGCTGCGTCTGCTGCAACCGGCGCGGCCACGGCCAACACGGCAGCAGATGCTGGCGCAAGAGCCGGGCTCAAAGTCAGCCGAGGGCCAGTTGGCGGCGCAGCACGTGCGGGCAAATTGGCGGCCGGCGGGGTAACTTGCGGGGTAACTTGCGGGGTGACCGGCGGGGTAACTGGTGCAGCGACAGGTTTGGGCGGAATGGGAGTACTACCCGGCTTGGCCACGGGCAGCAGCGGCAAGGCGACCGTTGCCGCTGGAGCCGTGGGCGCGAGTGGCTGGCTCGTCAAGCCAGAAGCCGGCCCACTGACAACGGGTGTCGCCGTCGCCACTGTCGCGGGGGCCGAGGCCGGCAGGGCAGGCTCAACGAGTGTCGCCGGCGCCACCAGTGGAACCAAGGGAGTTAGGCCTTCAGCCGGCGGGTCGGCCAGCAGCACGTAACGGCGCGCGGATTTCTGGGCGCAGCCGGCACGCAGCAAAACGGTCACCACCGGCTCGTCGACTGGTGTTGAGGAGACGATGCGGGCATTGGCGATCTGCCCGGCTGCCGCGGCATCAAGCGTCACGCGCACCAACCGCTGATCCTGACGGGCATCGGCATGGAACACCTCCGCATCCAGGCACAGGGCAGCGCTGTCTTCACCAGGGTCGGTCTGGATCTGTACCGAGACGTCGAGCGGGCGGCCAATCAATGCCGTGCCCTGCATACGACCCAGTCCCAAAGCCTGTGCGTCCAATATGCCTACGCACAACAGGAGCCAAAATAATGTGGCTTTGCCGTCGATGGTGACCTTCAGTGTCATTTAACATCCAATCGTGTGCACGCTTGTCAGCAAACCTATATATATGGAGAACTATTATGCCTACCTACCACATTGAAATGATGGAGGGTCGCACCATCGAGCAAAAACGCCGGCTGGTGCAAGAGATCACCCGCATCACGGTAGAGGTGCTGGGTGGATCGCCTGAATCGGTGGACATCCTGATCACTGACGTGAAGCGCGAAAATTGGGCAACGGGCGGCCAGCTCTGGACCCAGCCCCGAAGTTGAGACCCAGTCGTAAACAGCACAAATAACGGCACGACAACAGCACCTAACACCCCTGCGATGTGCCAACTGCTTGGGATGAACAGCAGACTGCCCGCCAGCTTGACCCTGAGCTTCACCGGTTTCTCGCAGCGCGGCGGCTGTACCGACCACCATGCCGACGGTTGGGGCATCGCCTTCTTTGAAAGCGATGGCAGCGACCCGGGCCGGGGTGTGCGCTACTTTGTCGACAAAGAGGGAGCGGCCACCTCGCCGATTGCGCAAATGCTGCGCAACTACCCCATCAAAAGTCACAACGTGGTGGCCCATGTTCGCAAGGCCACGGTGGGTGCCGTCAATCTGGAAAACTGCCACCCCTTTGTTCGCGAGCTGTGGGGCCGCTACTGGGTATTTGCTCACAACGGTGACCTGAAAGACTATGCGCCGGCGCTGCACGGCAATTTTCACCCCGTAGGCAGCACCGACAGCGAGTTGGCGTTTTGCTGGTTGCTGCAGGAGCTGGCCAAGTCCCACGCCGGCGTGCCCAGTGTCAATGAGCTGACCTTGACGCTGGCTGAGCTGGTGCCGCAGATCGCACGGCATGGCAGCTTCAATTTTCTGCTGAGCAATGGCCAGGCACTGTGGGCCCATGCCAGCACTAAGCTCCACTATGTGCTTCGCCAGCACCCTTTCACCGAGGTGCACCTGAAGGACGACGACGTCAGCGTCGATTTGTCAGAGCTCAATGGGCCGCAGGACCGGCTGGCCATTGTGGTAACCGAGCCGCTGACCACCAATGAAGACTGGGTGGCGATGGCGCCGGGTGAACTGCGGGTATTCCTTGAAGGCAGCACCACGTCGGACCGCACCACCGCACCAGCAAATTGAGCGGCTTTGGCCTGATGCCTCAGCGGGCCAAGTCCCGGGTTAATGCCTGAATGAAAAGGGCCGCCACATCGCAGCCGGTCTGGTCAAAGATCTCCTGAAAACAGGTGGGGCTGGTGACGTTGATCTCGGTCAGGCTGTCCCCGATGATGTCCAGACCCACCAGCAACAGGCCGCGACCGTGCAGCACTGGGCCCAGCGACTCGGCAATGAAACGGTCCCGTTCGCTCAAGGGCTGCGCCACGCCCTTACCACCCACCGCCAGGTTGCCACGCACTTCGCCGCCCTGCGGAATGCGCGCCAGGCAAAACGGCACCGGCTGGCCACCGATCACCAGCACCCGCTTATCCCCCAGGGCGATATCAGGCAGAAACTTCTGCACCATCACCGTCTGCTGGCCTTCGCGGTTCAGGGTTTCGGTGATGCTTCCCAGGTTCAGGCCATCGTCCTTGACGCGAAAGATGCCAGCACCGCCCATGCCGTCGAGCGGCTTGAGGATGATGTCACGGTGCTCGGCATGAAAGCGGCGAATATCAGCGGGATCACGGGTCACCAGTGTGGGGCCAATGAACTGCGGAAACTCCAGGATCGACAACTTCTCGGGGTGATCGCGCAGGGCCCGCGGTTTGTTGAACACCCGAGCACCTTCGCGCTCGGCCTGCTCCAGCAGGTGGGTCGCGTAAAAATACTCGCTGTCAAACGGCGGGTCCTTGCGCATCACCACAGCATCAAACGCCTTGAGTGCCTGCGGTCGCTCGTCGGGGGCCTGCTGCGCGGCACGGTACCAATGCACCGGGTCACCGGTGAGGGTGATGTCGCGCACATAGGCCGTGACCGGGCCGCCACGCTGCCACATCAGGTCACGCACCTCACACACGCTGATGGCATGGCCACAGCGCTGGGCCTCGCGCATCATGGCAAAAGTGGTGTCCTTGTAGATCGCGAAGGCGTCCAGGGGGTCAGCAACAAAAAGGAGATTCATTGGGGTTCAGGGGCGGTTTCGCCCGTACTGTTGCACAAAAAGCGTGAGCGCGCCGGCCAGCACCCCCCAGAAGGCAGCGCCAACGCCGGCAATCACAACACCGCTGAGGGTGACCAAAAAGGTGACCAACGCGGCCTCACGGTGTGCTTCCTCGCGCAGGGCGACATGCAGCGCACTGCCAATGGTGCCCAGGAGTGCCAACCCGGCAATCGCCGCAACCAGTTCTTTGGGGAAGGCGGTGAGTACAGCGACGACCGTGGCACCAAATAACCCGATCAACACATAAATGGCGCCACAGACCACGGCGGCGGTGTAGCGCCGTTGCGGGTCCGGGTGGGACTCCCGGCCCATGCAAATGGCAGCGGTAATCGCACTCAGATTCAAGGCAAACGCCCCAAACGGCGCCAGCAGCAAGGTGGCCACGCCCGTCAAGGTAAGGATTTTGGAGATCGGGATACCACTGCCCGGTGCCGCACCCGGCGCCTGGCCGAAACCTGCCGCTTGTATGGCCGCCACACCGGGCAGGTTTTGCGAGGCCATGGTCACCAGAAACAAGGGCAGGGCGAGGCTAACGGCCGCCCCGAGCGTAAACACGGGCGCCACGAACACCGGTACTGTCAAGGAAAAATCGACGCTAGCCCCCGTGAATCCTTGGGTTATAGCTACAAATACTATAGCAATCAGCAGCGTCAACGGCACCGCGTAGCGTGGCAGCACCCGCTTACCGACCACGTAAGAGGCCAACATCACCAGCACCAGCGGCAGGGCTGTTTGCGCCGCCAGAAAGCCCTGCAGGCCAAACCGGGTCAGCACACCAGCGAGCAGGCCCGAAGCAATCGCCAGCGGCAGGTGGTTCATGATTCGCTCAAACCAGCCGGTCACGCCAAACAGGGTGATGAGCGCGGCGCAAACCATGAAGGCGCCCACCGCATCTGCCATGGAATAGCCGCCCGCCAGATTGGCAGTGGCGAGCACGGCTGCACCCGGCGTGCTCCAGGCCACCATCACCGGCTTGCGCAGCCACAGCGAAGGCACCAAGCTGCACAAACCCATGCTCAGACCCAGCGCCCACATCCAGGAGCTGATCTGCGCCGGCGTGGCATCAAACGCCTGTGCCGCCTGAAACACAATCGCCACCGAACTGGTAAACCCCACCAACACCGCGACAAAGCCAGCACTGGCGGTAGACAGGCTCAGGTCCCGAAAAAAACGCATTGGTGGCGCCTAGATTTCGATCTTGGAGCCAAGCTCCACCACCGAGTTGTTCGGCAGCTTCAGAAAGTCCGCAGCTGCACTGGCATTGCGGTGCATCTGAGCAAACAGCTTTTCGCGCCACTGCGCCATACCACCGCCAATGGTGGGGATGACAGTGTCGCGCGAGAGGAAATAGCTGGTGGTCATATCGTCGAGCTCGCAGCCCCGCCCCTTGAGCTGCTGCAGGGCCTTGGGCAGGTCGGGGTCGTTCTTGAAGCCGTAGTGCACCACCACCTGCCAGCAGTCATGGCCCAGCGATTCGATTTCGACCCGTTTGTCCATGCCAACCCACGGCACCTCGTGGTTACGCACAGTCACAAACAAGTTGTTTTGGTGCAGCACCTTGTTGTGCTTAAGGTTGTGCAGCATGGCATTGGGCACCATGCCAGGCTCTGCCGTCAGAAACACGGCTGTGCCCTCCACCCGTACCGGCGGGCTGACAAACACCGCCTCCAGAAAGCCAGGCAGGTCGATCGCGTCGTCCCGCAGGCTGGCATTGAGCAGGCGACGGCCATCGTGCCAGGTCATCATCAGGGTAAAGATCGCACCGCCAAGCAGCAGCGGAAACCAGCCGCCGTCGAGCAGCTTCAACATATTGGAGGCCCAGAAGGCCAGGTCCACCACAAAGAAAAAACCGGTCGCGGCGAGGCACAGGGCCAACGGGTAGTTCCAGCGGTAGCGAATGACGTAGAAGGTCAGAATCGTGGTGATGAGCATGTCAGTACAGACCGCAATGCCGTAGGCCGCCGCCAGGTTGCTCGACGACTTGAACAGCACCACCGCCAGCACAATGGCCACGAACAGGCCCCAGTTGACGAAGGGCAGGTAAATCTGGCCAGTCTCCTTGACGCTGGTGTGCTGCACTTGCAGACGCGGCAGGTAGCCCAGCTGGATCACCTGCTTGGTGACCGAAAACGCACCCGAGATCAGGGCCTGCGAGGCAATCACCGTGGCCATAGTGGCCAGCACCACCAGCGGCACCAGCGCCCACTCAGGCGCCATCAGGTAGAACGGGTTCTTGACCGCCGCCGGGTTCTTGAGCAGCAGCGCGCCCTGGCCAAAATAGTTCAGCGTCAGCGCCGGCATGACGATGGCAAACCAGGCGACCCGGATCGGCTTCTTGCCAAAATGGCCCATATCGGCATACAGCGCCTCGCCGCCTGTCACGCATAGCACTACCGCGCCCAGAATGATGAAAGTGATGCCAGGGTTGTGCCACATGAACCCCAGCGCGTAATGCGGGCTGATGGCCCACAAAATGGCCGGGTTGGACTGAATATGGACCAAGCCGAGCAGGGCGATGCAGGCAAACCAGACCAGGGTGATTGGCCCAAAAAACTTGCCGATACCGCTGGTGCCGCGTTTTTGCACTGCGAACAAGCAAAACAGGATGACCAGGGTCAGCGGGATCACATAGCGCTTGAAGGCCGGAGACACCACCTCCAAACCCTCCACCGCCGACAGCACCGAGATGGCGGGGGTGATGACACCGTCGCCGTAAAACAGGCAAGTGCCAAATATGCCGACCACCAGCAAAACCCGACGCACCTGGGGTTTGTCTTTGACCGACTGGGAGGCCAGCGCCAGCATGGCGACCAAGCCGCCCTCGCCATTGTTGTCGGCACGCAGCACCAGCACCACGTACTTGAGCGACACGATGACGGTCAGCGTCCAAAAAAAGATCGACAGAATGCCGTAGACGTTGTCAGGGGTGAAGGGCACGTGTCCGGAGCCGAACACTTCTTTGACTGCGTACAGCACACTGGTGCCGATGTCGCCATAAACCACGCCGATGGCGCCCAGCGTGAGCGCGGTGAGAGACGATTTGGATGCTGACACACATTGACCCCGGCTCGCTTGTCAACCGGGGATCCATTCCATAGGAGACCGCCATTGTGCGCCCGTCGCGCGGAACTGCAAGCATCTCAGGCGACTAGCCACAAGATCAAGGCATGATTGTTGCAATGCAGCAACTGATCTGCCGCTTCGGCCGAAACGCCGGGCTCAGGCGTAGGTTTCGGCCTCCGGGTCGGTGACTTCGAGCTCATAGCTGGCGGCCAGCATCGCCGCCCGCGCCACCACACCGTACATGTAAAACCGGTTGGGCGCACTGGCGCCCGGTTTGACGCCGGGTTGCGGCAAATGGGTGCTTTGCTCAAAGGCCAGCGGCACAAAGCTGGCGCCCGGTGCGCACAGGTCTTCGTCTTCGCCGCGGTCAGCGTGGATCCGGTAAAACCCGCCCACCACGTAGCGGTCCATCATGTAAACCACGGGTTCCGCCACGGCATCATTGATCCGCTCCCGGGTCAGCACCCCCTCTTGCACCAGCATGTCCTGCGGACCGGCACCGGGCGCGGCGTGCTCCAGCGTCTGCGCCAGTTCGGCCACGCTGCGCGCATCGCGTACCGTCACGATGCCCATGCCGCGGCTACCGTCGTCGGCTTTGACCACCACAAACGGCTTCTCCTTGATGCCGTATTCCTTGTACTTGCGCCTGACCTTCGTCAGCAGCGAATCGACCTGGCCGGCCAGGCTGTCACGCCCGGCCGGCGTGCCCAAATCCACCGCGCCGCCCCGCTCAAACAGCGGGTTGATCAGCCAAGGGTCTGCACCGAGCAATTTGCCGAGCCGCTTGGCGACCTCTTCATAGCACTTGAAATGGGTGCTTTTGCGCCGCGTAGCCCAAGCCGCGTGCAGGGGCGGCAGCAGGTACTGCTCGTGAATTTCCTCCAGAATGCCCGGCACACCGGCGCTCAGGTCGGTGTTGAGCAGGATGGTGCAGGGGTCAAAGTCCTTGACCCCCAGCCGCCGTTTGCCGCGAATCACCGGCTCGAGCGTGACTGTGTCGCCATTGGGCAACTCAATCGTGGTGGTTTTGGTGATGGTTGGGTCAATGGAGCCGATGCGCACATTGAGCCCGGCCATGTGAAACAGCTGCCGCAAGCGAGCCACATTGGCAAGGTAAAAGGTGCTCTGCAGCTGGTTGTCCGGGATGACCAGCAGGTTACGCGCTTCTGGGCATATTTTTTCAATGGCGGCCATGGCCGCCTGCACCGCCAGCGGCAGCATCTCAGGCGTCAGGTTGTTCCAGCCGCCAGGAAACAGGTTGGTGTCGACCGGCGCCAGCTTGAAACCGGCGTTGCGCAAATCAACTGCGCTGTAAAAGGGCGGCGTGTGCTCCATCCACTCCAGACGGAACCAGCGCTCTAAGGCCGGCATCGAATCCAGCACGCGTTGCTCAAGCTCATTGATGGGGCCGGTCAGGGCCGTAACCAGGTGCGGAACCATGGTGATCGTTCTCGAGGGGTTGACTTGGCCGGTATAGGCCAAGACTAGCTGGGGCTGGATCGAGTGTAATCAAGCCTTGGCGTCGAACCCACTAGGCCCCAATGGACCCGTCTGGCACCAAGACGCAGGCACTGATCAACCAGCTGGCATCGGTCTGTCGCTGCAGTGTGTACATCGCCAACCAAGATTTACCGCTGCTGTCGCGCATCTGCACCGGCTGCACAACCGCCGCGTCCAGCGCCTTGGGCTTCAGAAACAACAAGGCTGCGGGCCGGTAGACCACCGGATAACCCTGCCGGACCATGGCCATAAAGCGTTCCGGCGTCTGGAACAGACTTCGGATGTTGGGCGCAGCGTAGGAAAAGGCCCGCTCCGCGTCTTCCGCCGCAAAAGCAGCCAGCTGGGCACGCACCGTCACCTGCACCGCCTGCGCGTCCTCAACGCTGACCGCTGCCCGGGCAGAAGACCCCAGCAGAGCAGCCGAAGCTAAAATCACCAGCAAAAAGAACCGTAATGGCAGTGACAAGTGGCGCATGGGGCTGAGCAGGGGAGTGACGAGGACACCATCATGCCGCATCTTTGTCATCATGGGGCACCCAAGCGATCACTGGCCCAGTGGCCCACACCCATCAGCCCGGCGTCAGCGCCCAGACGGGCTAGCGACAGCGCGACGCGAAAACGCGCCGGCAAGGCTTGTTGGGCCTGTCTGACCGCATCGATCATGCCAGGCGCCAAGCCAACGCTGCCCCCCAGCCGTACCTCGTCAAGATCGAGCAGGGCGTGCGCATCGCCCAGCGCTTGTGCCACCGCCTGGGCGGCTCTTTCCAACAGCCGACGGCACACCGGGTCGCCTGCATGCCAGCCGGCAAATACCGATTCCGCGTCCAGCGGCCTACCCAGCAGACGGGATGCCTGCCGGGCCAGCGCAGTGCCCGACGCCAAGGTCTCCAGACAATTGAGCCGCCCACAACCACAGCGGGTGTCACCGTCCAGCGGTGCCAGACCGCTGCTTACATGGCCAATATGACCAGCCAGGCCGCTGATCCCGCTTCGCAACTGGCCGTCCAGCACCAAGCCACCGCCAACCCCTGTAGAAAGGGTTATGAACAGCAGATTGGCAGGCTGCCGGTCGCTAGCCACAAACTCACCCCAGGCCGCGGCCTGAGCGTCGTTCAGCAGAATCGACGGGCATTGCCAGGCCTGCGTCAGTGCATCGGCGAGTGCATAGCCGTCCCAAAATGAAATCAGCTGGGGGTTGACAGCTGTCCAAACCCGTCCGTCAGTCAAGCCGGTAACGGCCGCTGCCACCCGGCTCACGCCAGGGTAGGTGGTGGCGATCAGGGCCAGGGTCTGGCGCCAAGTCTCTGGGGTGGGCGGCATCGGCCATTGACGCCGGTCTTGCAGGCGGCCACCCACCCAGCGGGCAGCGGCAAGCTTGGTGCCGCCAATGTCAAGCACCAGCATCGGGCACCGGTGGGCTGAGCGCTTGGACAAACCAGCTGGTGATGTGCTCCACGCGCGTGATGGCCGAACCCACCGTCACCGCCCGGGCCCCTTCACGCAGCGCTTGTGCGGCGTGGGCTGGCGTGCGCAGTCGCCCTTCAGCCACCACCCAGCAGCCCTGCTGGCTGAGCTGGCGGATCAGGGCCCAGTCTGGCGGGCTGTTGTCAGCGCACAGTGTGTCTGCGGTGTAGCCGGACAAGGTGCTGCCCACCCAGTCGAAGCCCATGTCACGGGCAAGCAATCCATCGGCAAGGCAAGAGCAATCGGCCATGGCCAGACAATGGCCTTGCTTGATCCGTTTTAGCAGGGCAGCGACCGGCACCGGACGCAGGCGCTGGGTTGCGTCCACCGCCACCACCGCAGCGCCGGCGGCACACAGCGCGTCGACATCGTCCAACAGCGGAGTGATCCGCACCGCGCTGTCGGCAAGGTCACGCTTGACAATGCCAACCACCGGAATGCTGACCTGGGCCACCACCTGCCGCACCCGAGCGGCGCCCTCGATACGCAGCGCGCTGGCACCTCCGGCCTGGGCCGCCAGCGCCATGGCCACCACAATGTCATCGCTGTCCATGGCGCTGCCGGCCAGTGGCTGACAAGAAACGATCAAGCCCCCCGTCCAGCCCACCGCCCATGCCTTCGTCGACACGGCGTCCTTTCAGCCGCCCAGCAGATTCAGCTCGATCAGGTGCTGGCGCACCCGCTCCACAGCCGCTGGTGGCAGCGGACGGTTGGGCTTGCCCATGTGATGGCTCTGGATCAGACCCATGAGCTTGAGCGAGGTCTTGAAGCTGCCCACACCCGAAGCCCCGGCACTGAGCTCGTTGGCGGCGAAGAACACCATCTGGAACAGGCGGATCAGGCGGTCCTGCTCGGCCCGGGCCTCTTGCCAGCGGCCGGCACGAGCATGGTCGTACAGACGCACATAGCCATGGGGATCGACATTGGCCAGGCCGGGCACGATGCCGTGGGCGCCACCCAGCAGGGCCGCATCGGCCACCACCTCAGAGCCGGTAAACAGGGCGAAGTCGGGCCTGTCATGCAGGTCACGCAGCAGCATGCGAAAGCCGCCCTCGTCGCCGCTGCTGTCTTTCAGCGCCACCACCACCTGCTCGCGGGCCAGCGTGTTCACCGTGTCGCGCGCGAGCTTGATGTTCACGCAGACCGGAATGTCGTAAGCCACCACCGGCAAGTCAACCGCGTCGCGCACATACCTGAAGTGGTCCAGGGTCTCGGCCTGGTTGGTGCGGGTGTAGTAGGGCGCAGTCAGCACCAGCGCCTGGGCCCCCAGGGCCAGGGCCTGGCGGCCATGCGCGATGCAGTGGTCGGTGGTGGCATCCATCACGCCCACCAGCACCGGCACACGCCCGGCGGCCTCCTGCACTGCCGTCTCAATCACCAGCCCGCGTTGCGCCGGGTTGAGGAACACGCATTCGCTGGTGGAGCCCAGCACAAACAGGCCATGTACGCCGCCGTCGATGAGGTGGCGCAACACCGCGCGCAGGCCCTGGGGGTCAATCTGTCCATCATGGTCGTAGGGCGTGGCGACGGGGGGAACAATGCCGTGGAGCTTGAGCGTTGAGGTCATGGGTAAAACACTCGGTCAGGACATGAACAGCCTGGGCAGGGCCAGGATAAAGGGTGGGTACATGATCATCAGGATTTGGACGATGATCAAGGGAATGAGCCAGGGCATGGTGGCCCGGATCAGCCGGTGCATCTCCACGCCATGGCTCTTGGACACAACGAACAGAATCATGCCCATGGGCGGTGTGAGCGTGCCGATCATCAGCGTGAAGATGATGTTGACGCCCAGGTAGACCGGGTCGATGCCCAGCGACACCGCCAACGGTATGAACGAGGGCACCAGCACCAGCAGCAGTGCCAGTACCTCGATGAAGCAGCCCAGGATCAGCAAGAGCAGGGTCACGGCAAACATGAACTCGGTGGGCGTGCTGGCCACCGACATCAGCAGCGAGGCGATCTGCTCAGGTGCCTTCTCCCGCGCCATCACCACCCCCATCATGGACACGCCGCCAATGATGAGTGCGATGGTGGAGGACATCACGGCTGTTTCATAAATTGCATCCCACAGCTTGCGCCAGGTCAGTTCACGGTAAACCAGCAGGTCGATGGCAATCGCATACAGCACCGTGACCGCCGCGGCCTCGGTGGGCGAGAACACGCCGCTGAAAATGCCACCGATGATGACCACCGGTGTGAGTAGCGCCGGAAACGACACGATGAAGGAACTGCGAATTTGCCGCCAGGTGGCACGTGGGTGCACCGGCAGACTGATGCGTCCGGCCACGATGTACAGCATGATCATCATGGCCAGCGTGCACAGCAAGCCGGGCACGATACCGCCCAGGAACAGGCCGCCGATCGACGCGCCTGACACCACGCCGTACACCACCATCGGGATGCTCGGGGGCACCAGCGGCCCCAGGATGGACGACACCGCAGTGAGCGCGGCGGCCAGGTCATGGGGGTAGCCTGCCTTCCGCATGGCCTCGGCTTCGATCTTGCCCAAGCCCCCGGCATCGGCCACCGCCGAGCCCGACATGCCCGAGAAAAACAGGCTGGCCAGAATGTTCACATGCCCCAGCCCGCCGCGCACATGCCCGACCAGATGCGTGGCAAAACCAAACAGGTTGCGGGTGATGCTGGAGGAGTTGAAGATGCTGGCCGCGAGAATGAACAAGGGCACCGCGATGATGGGAAAGCTGTTGAGACCATCCACGATGCGCTGAACCGCAAAGTTGATGCCGATACCGGTGTACAAAAAGTAGCCGACCGACACCACGATCATCGAGACGGCAATCGGGATGCCGACAAAAATCAGCACCATCCAGGTGACGATGAAAATCAGGAAGGTCATGTGGAACTCCAGGGCTGTGGCTGGCGCTTGCCCGCCAGCCGCAGGAACAGCCGCATCGCCCACAGCAAGGCGCCTACCGGTAGCGCCGCGTACAGCACCGCGTCGGAGACCATCAGGGTCACCGATTCATCATTCCAGGTGCGCAGCACCCCCTTGAAACCCAGCCACGCCATGTAGAGGGCCAATATACCCGTCATGGCGTCGATCACGCGGTAGACAAGGCGGCGAAACGCCGCGCTCCAAAGCGACGGCACCATGTCCATGCGCAGGTGCTGCTGGTACCGCTCAGCCTCGCTCAAGCCCAGGCAGGCCATCCAGACCCAGAGCCAGCGAATCAGTTCCTCAGTCCACACCTGCCCCGGGAACAGGCCCATACGACCGGCGATCTGCAATAAGATGACCAGGCTCAGGGCGATGAGCAGCAGGGTGCTGAGCACCCCTTCAGGCGAGTAGCGGTTGGGCGTCATCGCGGCAGTGGATTTAGTTGGTGGTCATGATGCGGGTGATTTCGCCCTTGCCGAACTCAGTCTCCAGCGTGTCGTAATACGGCTTCATGGCGGCACGGAAGGGCGCCGTGTCGACCGTGGTCACGCCCAGGCCCTTGGACTTGAAGAATGCAACCAAGTCAGCTTCGCTCTTCATCACGCCGGCCGTGGCCACCTTGCCGCCCGCCATGATGGCCTCCTCCAGCCACTGCTTTTGGGCAGGGTTGAGCTTCTTCAAGGCTTTGTCACCCACCAGGATGGCCGAACTGGCGATGAAGTGGCCGGTCAGGGCAATGTGCTTCTGCACCTCGTAAACCTTGGTGGCCTCAATGGTAGGCAGCGGGTTCTCCTGGGCATCGACCTGCTTGGTCTGCAAGGCCATGTAGAGCTCGGCAAAGGCCACTGGCGCTGGCGTGGCGCCAACCGCCTGGGCGTAGGCGATCAGGAAGGGCACATTGGGCGTGCGCATCTTCAGCCCCTTGAGATCGGCCATGGAATTGATCGGTTTGTTGGCGGTGGTATGGCGCGTGCCCTCGTACCAGACGTCCATCATGTGAACACCTTTTTCGCGGAACTTGGTGTCCATGCGCTGGCCATACGGGCCCTTGACGACCTTCTGCAGATGCTCGTAGCTGGACACCACATACGGGGCGCCGATCAGCTTGAGTTCGGGAATGATGTAGCTCATGTCGGGGTAGCCCGTCATGGTGATGTCCAGGTCACCGGCCTGGGTCTGCCCGACCATGGCCTTGAAGTCGCCGAGCTGCGCACCCGGAAAAATCTTCAGCGTCATGGTGCCCTTGGACGACTCTTCGAGCTTGCGCTTCACCTCCAAAATACCCTTGTAGACCACATGGGTCTCGGGCAGCTGCGTGCCAAAGCTCAGTGTCAGGTTTTGCGCCATGGCGGATGCCGAGACACACATTGACAACAGGGCAGCGAGTGGTTTCCAGATCTTCATCATCAGTCTCCTTACGGTATGGTTATGGAACAGTTGGCAAAAACTTATCAGTGCGGCAGCGTCGTGGGCGCGTACATCGCGTCAAGACGGCGGGAAATTTCTTGAAAATGGTGCCGATGTGCGCGCTCCAGTGCCTGCACATCACCAGCCTGCAACATCACGGCGACTGCCAGGTGGTCATGGGCTGTGGCGCGCTGCGCCTGCGCATCCGGCGCAGGCAGCCGGTCGGCCAGTCGGTTAACGACCTGCCAGAACAGATCGACCAGGCTCAGCAGGAAGGTATTGCCCAGGCAGCGGAACAGCGTGGCGTGAAAGGCGCGGTCAAGCTCGGCAAAACTCTCGCCCAGCGCGCTGCGCTGCAGCATTTGCTGGGCCAGGCCCTGCAATTCATCGATGTCTGCAGGGCTGATACAGGCCACCACCTGCGCAATCATGCCGACCTCCAGCGCGCAACGGACCTCCAGCAACTCGCGCAAGCTTGAGCCCTGCGCAGCAATCGAGTACGGCAGGTTGTGCAGGATCGGATCAAACGAAAAGTGCGCGACGAACACGCCCTCGCCATGCCGGGTGCGGATGATGCCCAGGGACTCCAGCGCCTTCAGGCCTTCGCGCAGCGATGCCCTTGACATGCCGAGCTCCTGGCACAGCTCCGCCTCAGACGGCAGCGGATCACCCCCCTTGAGCTCATGCTCCTCAATGTAGCGCTTGACCTCGGTCGTGGCCAATTGGTACGCGGGCAATCGGGTGAAGGTTTTCACGATGAGGCCAAAGGCAAAGGGGTTCGCTGGAGTTCAGATGTCAGACATGTTGCATGTATTATTCGCAGGCACCCCCGCCCTGCACAGGGTGTTTACCCTAGTGCAGTTCTCCAACGGCGAGCTACCAGTCTGGAGTCCGGATTCATGACCCTGTCCTCAAACCCACTGCCGCAGGGCATCTGGGGAACCATTCTTTTGCCCATCACCGAGCACGACCAGATTGACTGGGGTGCACTGGCCGAAGAGCTCGATGTGCTTACAAACAGTGGTCTGGCTGGTATCTACGCCAACGGCACGGCGGGCGAGTTTCACAACCAGACCGAGGCCGAGTACGAGCAACTGGTCAGTCTGGTGGCGCAAAAAGCCCGGGCCGCCGGCATGCCCTTCCAAATCGGAGTCTCCAACACCAACCCACGCGTCGCCCTTGAGCGTCTACGGCGCCTGCAAGACGTCCACCCCAGCGCCGCTCAGTTCACGCTGCCCGATTGGTGGGCACCGTCTGCGCCCGAGCTTGACAATTTTGTCGTCGGTCTCCAAGCAGCAGCGGGTGACATCCCACTGATCCTCTACAACCCACCACAAGCCAAATTACGACTGAGCCTGGCGCAAATCGCCCAACTCAGGTTGCTGGCACCCAATTTGATAGGGACCAAACTGCCGGGCGGCGATGCCGCCTGGTACGCCGAGCGCCGCCGCTTGCTGCCTGATTTTTCGGTGTTTGTGCCCGGTCATACCGTCGCATTCGGACGCCCTCTCGGCGCCGATGGTGCTTATTCGAATGTGGCCTGCCTCGGGCCTCGCGGTGCGCTGCACCACTGGCAACTCAGTGCCACGGCGCCCGAGTCTGCGGCCGAACTGGAGCGCCGCATCCAGCACTTCATGGCGCAGCATGTGTTACCGCTGGTTGGCAGCCACGGGCTGTCACACCCGGCGCTGGACAAAATGATGGCGGAGGTCGGCGCCTGGGGCCCGGTGCGGGCGCGCATGTTGTGGCCCTATGCCTCAGCCCCACAAGCCGCCATTGAGCGCGCCCGGGCTGCACTGCGCGACATGTTGCCAGAGTTCCTTTGACCGGCCTGCCAGTCAGCTCCGCACTTCGCCCTCGCCGAGTACCACGTACTTGAGCGAGGTCAGGCCCTCAAGGCCGACCGGCCCGCGGGCGTGAAACTTGTCGGTGGAGATGCCGATTTCGGCACCGAGCCCATACTCAAAACCGTCGGCGAAGCGGGTGCTGGCGTTCACCATCACGCTGGCCGAATCAACCTCGCGCAAAAAGGCCTGGGCGTGCTTATGGTCGCGCGTGATGATGGCGTCGGTGTGGTGGCTGGAATAACGGTTAATGTGCGCAATGGCCTCGTCCACCCCTGCCACCAGCTTGATGCTGATGATGGGCGCCAGGTACTCCTCGCTCCAGTCGCTGTCTTGCGCTGGCACCAAATTTGCTACTATATTTATAGCTGAAACCTCAAGCGCAGCAAGGGCTGAGGCCCGATTTGACTCTAAGATAGCCAGGGTCTCGGGGCAGCCCCGCATCTCGACCCCCTTGGCGGCAAAGATGGCCGCCATGCGCGGCAAAAATTCTTGGGCCACACCGCGCGCCACCAGCAGGCTCTCGGCCGCGTTGCAGGGGCTGTACTTTTGGGTTTTGGCGTTGTCGGTGACTTTAAGCGCCATGGCCAGGTCACTGGGGTCGTCCACATAGACATGGCAGTTGCCGTCCAGGTGTTTGATGACCGGCACTTTGGCATCGCGGCTGATGCGCTCTATCAAGCCCTTGCCGCCGCGCGGAATGATCACATCGACAAACTGCGGCATGGTGATCAACTGGCCCACCACCGCGCGGTCGGTGGTTTGCACCAGTTGCACAGCGTCGGCCGGCAAGCCGCTGTCGGTTAGCGCGCGCTGCACCAGCAAGGCCAGCGCCTTGTTAGATTCAATCGCCTCCGAGCCGCCGCGCAGGATGCAGGCGTTACCGCTCTTGATCGACAGGCTGGCCGCCTCGATGGTCACATTGGGCCGGCTCTCGAAAATCATGCCGAACACGCCAATCGGCACCCGCATCTGGCCCACCCGGATGCCGCTGGGTTGCTGGCGCAGCCCCGTGATTTCACCAATCAGCTCAGGCATGGCAGCGAGTTGTTCACAGCCCTGGGCGCAGGTTTCTAGCACCTGGGGGCCGAGCTTGAGCCGGTCGACCAGCGGCGGGGCCAAGCCGGCAGCGACGGCACGCGACAAGTCTTTGGCGTTGTCGGCCTGTAGCGCCGGAGTAGCCTCGCGCAGCAATGCGGCGAGGCGTTTCAATGCTCTATTTTTTGTAGCTGTATCGGCTTTGGCCATCAGGGCCGAGGCCGCTTTTGCCCGGGCGCCCAGATCAAGGCTGTACTGAGTGATGTCGAGCACGTCCATACCCATGGCCTGCCCTACCAGGCGGCAATCGCGCCGTCGGTGCGTGGCTCGGTGCCGCCGCACAGCACGCCCTGGGCGTTGCGCCAGATGATCTGGCCACGGCCGAAGGCAATCCGGTTGCCCGACCAGTTGACCTCGTGCCCCAGCGCCGCCAAGCCATGGAACAGGTGCTCAGGTGTGGCGCGCTCGATGTTGACGCGCCGGCCGCTCTCCCACTCCCAGCGCGGCGCATCGAGCGAGGCCTGCGGGTTCAGGCCGAAGTCGACCGTGTTCATGACCATCTGCACATGGCCTTGCGGCTGCATGAAGCCGCCCATCACGCCAAACGGCCCAACCGCGGCGCCGTCCTTGGTCAAAAACCCGGGAATGATGGTGTGGTACGGGCGTTTGCCGGGCGCCAGGCAGTTGGGGTGGGTGGCGTCCAGCGAGAAATTGTTACCGCGGTTGTGCAAGCCGATGCCGGTACCTGGCACCACCAAACCGGAGCCAAAGCCCATGTAGTTGCTCTGGATCAGCGACACCATGTTGCCCTCGGCGTCGGCTGTGCTCAGGTAGACCGTGCCGCCACGCGGCGGCTCGCCGGGCAGGGGCCGGGCCGCCTGCGCGCCAATCAGGGCGCGTCGCTCATCGGCATAGGCGTCCGACAGCAGGTCGGCCACCGACACCCGCATGTGCGCCGGGTCGGCAATGTGCGCCAGGCCATCGGCAAACGCCAGCTTGATCGCCTCGATCTGGCGGTGGTGCGTCAGCAGCGTGTCGCGCTCCTGGAAATCAAAACCCTTGAGAATGTTGAGCGCAATCAGCGCCACCAGGCCGTGGCCGTTGGGCGGGATTTCCCACACGTCGTAGCCGCGGTAGTTGACGCTGATGGGCTGGCACCAGTCCACTTGGTAGGCGGCCAGGTCGTCCAGCGTCAATTGACCACCAGCGGATTGCACGCAGGCGGCGATCTTCTCGGCCAGCGCGCCACGGTAAAAACTGGCGGCACCGGTTTGGGCAATGTCTTGCAGCGTGTCGGCATGGCCGGCCGAGCGCCAGATCTCACCGGCCTGCGGCGCGCGCTCCGGGGCAAAGGTGTCAAACCAGGGCTTGAAATACGGCGCCTTGAACTCCTCGCGAAACAGCCGGGTGGCCTGCTGCCAGGCAAACGCCACCATGGGCGAAACCGGAAAGCCGTCGCGCGCCAGCTCGACCGCGCGCGCCAGCGACGTCGTCAAAGGCAGCCGGCCGAAGCGGCTGGCCAGCGCGGCCCACGCCGCTGGGGCGCCCGGCACCGTGACCGGCAAGGGCCCGTACTTGGGCATGCTGGTGTGGCCCAGACCGTTCATGTGCTCCAACGTGAGGCTGCGCGGCGCCGGGCCGCTGGCGTTCAGGCCATGCAGCTTGCCGCCGTGCCAGACCAAGGCGAAAGAATCGCCGCCAATGCCGTTGGCGGTGGGCTCCACCACAGTCAGGGCGGCTGCAGTGGCAATGGCGGCATCAATGGCATTGCCGCCGGCCTGCAAGACAGCCAACCCAGCCTGCGCGGCCAGCGGCTGCGAGGTGGCGACCATGCCGCGGTTGGCATAAACCACCGTACGGCGGGAGGCGTACGGGTAATGGGATGCATCAAGGTTTAACATAGTCACACGATGGTAGCATTCATAAAACACGTTCCCGCCCGGAGAACTGCGACCATGCACTGCCCACCAACACCCCACGCACAGCAACTGCCCCAAGGGGCCAGACTATGACCTGGTCTATCTTGGCCCGCGAACCCGACGGCCGCTTCGGCATCGCCATTGCCAGCCGGTTTTTCTCAGTCGGCTCACTCTGCATCCACAGCCGGGCCGGCGTGGGAGCGATCGCAACCCAGGCCCTGATGAACCCACTTTATGGCCCGCAAGGGTTGGCGTTGCTGGCGCAAGGCCTCTCGGCCCTGACGGTGCTGAGCGCACTCACTGAGGCCGACGCCGGCCAGGCCCAGCGGCAATTGCACGTGCTTCCAGGCCGGGGCCCGGGCGCGGCCCACACCGGCAGTGCCTGTGTTGACTGGTGCGGCCACCTGCTGCAAGACAATGTCAGTGTGGCCGGCAATATGCTGGCTGGGCCCCGGGTGATTGAGGCGACGGCTGAGGCCTTTGCTGCCAGCGCCGGGCAGCCACTGGCGCTACGCCTCATCAGCGCCATGCAGGCCGGCGAGGCGGTTGGTGGCGACAAGCGCGGCAAGCAGTCAGCAGCGCTGCGCATCCAGGGCGACCAGGATTACCCTGAGCTGGACCTGCGGGTGGACGATCACGCCGAGCCCTTGGACGAGTTGCAACGCCTGCATGACAAGAGTCTGGAGCGCTTCCAGCCCTTTATTGCCTGCCTGGCGACGCGCGAGCGGCCAGCCGGCGAGCTGGAACGCAGCCGCATCGAGGCCCATATTGACCAATTCCATGCGGCCTGGCGTGCCTGGGCCTGAGCGTGGCGCTGCTTGAAGTCACCAACCTGAGCACCCGCTTCGTGACTGAGGGCGGCGAGTTCGCCGCGGTCGATGGCATCAGTTTTTCGATCGAAGCGGGCAAAACCCTGGCCATTGTGGGCGAGTCGGGCTGCGGCAAAAGCGTCACCTCGCTGTCCATCATGGGCCTGGTCGGTCCGGCAGGACGGGTGGCTGCAGGGTCGATCCGGTTTGACGGGCGCGAGCTGCTCGGGCTGGCCCCGGCCGAGATGCAAGCCCTGCGCGGCAATGCCCTTGCCATGATTTTCCAGGAGCCCATGAGCTCGCTGAATCCGGTCTTCACGGTGGGCGAGCAGATCGTCGAGGTGCTGCTGCGGCACCGGCAGATGAGCCGGGAAGAGGCAGAGGCGATGGCGCTGGCTATGCTGGAGCGGGTTCGCATCCCGGCGCCGGCGCAGCGCTTTCACGAACACCCCCACAAGCTCTCTGGCGGCATGCGCCAGCGCGTCATGATTGCCATGGCCTTGGCCAATTCGCCCAGGTTACTGATTGCCGATGAGCCCACCACAGCACTTGACGTGACCATCCAGGCTCAGATTCTGGAACTAATGAAGAGCCTGCAGCAAGACAGTGGCACCGCGGTGATGCTGATCACGCACGACCTCGGCGTGGTGGCCGAAGTGGCCGACGAGGTGGCGGTGATGTACGCCGGACGCATCGTGGAGCAGGCGCCGGTGGCGGCCCTGTTCAGCCAACCGCAGCACCCCTACACCGTGGGCCTGCTCGGCTCCATGCCGCGGCTCGACGGGCCACAGACCCGGCTGGCCGCGATCCAGGGCCAAGTGCCGGGCTTGTTCGAGCGGCCGGTCGGCTGCAACTTTGCCGCCCGCTGCCCCTTTGTCGTGCCCCGTTGCACCCAAGAGAAGCCACCGCTGCGCGCGCTGGGCGGCCAGCATCTGGCCGCCTGCTGGCGGGCGCC
>CAMCZF010000028.1 GCA_945885775.1 Rhodoferax sp. OV413
GCAATCGGCTGCTGCGGCCAGGTCAGCAGCGCCCCCGGCAGCGTGACCGGCAGCGCCATCACGCAGATCCAGCAGATCACCCGCTCGGCGCCCAATGTGGGCGTGACCTGGGCGCCATACACATAGCCCAGCGCCGCCAGCAGCACCGCCCCCAGCAGCAGCAGGTCGGCCCATTCCAGGGCAAAGCCGCCGATGTGCTGCTGGGCCCGGACCAGCGAGTACAGCACCACCAGGCCGGCACCCACTGCGGCGCTGAGCCAGAAGCCCAGCCGCGCGCGCTGGTGCATCACCCAGGCGGCGGCCGCGGCGGTGACCAGCGGCAGCAGGGCGATCACCACCGCCGCGTGGCTGGCGTTGACCAGCCGCAGCGCAAAGCCGAGCAGCAGCGGAAAGCCCAGTGCGTTGCCCAGCACCGCCAGCGCCAGCGGCCGGCGCTGCGCCGGCGTGGGCCAGGGCGAGCGCGTCAGCAGCAAAAACACGATGGACAGGGCGCCAGCCAGTGTGGCGCGGCCAAATGTGACAAACCAGGGCGACAGCTGTGGTGCTTCGGCGGTGCCGGTGGCCAGCCGCGTCATGGGCAGGGTCACGGCAAAAATCGCCACGCCCAGCAGGCCCAGCCACATGCCGCGGGTTTCTTGCGACATGCTCATAACGCAGCCATCCAGCCGGCGGTCAGCACCAGCACGAGGGCCATCAGCCGGTTGAACCAGCGCAGGCGCAGGCCTGATTGGGCGGGTCCGCTGAGCCATTCGCGCAGCAGGGAGCCGACCAGTGCGTAGCTCAGATTGCTGAAAAATCCGAAAGCCATCATCATCGGCAAGACGATGCCAAACCGTGTTCCCGCGTCGGGCCGACCAGCCAGCCATCCGGCCACCACGGTCAGCGCCAGCATCCAGGCCTTGATGTTGAGAAACTGCAGCATCACCCCCTGCCAAAAGCTTAACTGCAATTGCGCGGCGTTGGCCTGCTGCAAGGCCTTGCTATTCGCCAGCCTCCAGGCCAGCCACAGCAGGTAGGCCACGCCGCAGGCCTGGATGCCCCAGCGCAGCGGCGGCAGCGCCACCACCAGCGTACCCAGGCCGCCGGCGCACAGGCTCAGCAGCAGGCCCCAGCCCACGGGCACGGCCAGCACAAAGCGCATGGCACGGCGCAGGCCCAGGTTGGCGGCCAGTGCGGTGGAGAGGGTGGTGTTCGGGCCCGGGCTAAAGCTGGCCACCGTGGCCAACACCAGCAGGGCGGTGAGTTCGACGCTGTTCATGGCCTGCACTGTAACGCCGATAGCAGCACACCGACAGTACACTTTGTGCCACACAGCCCGTTGCTGTACTGCCCTGTTCGGCAGCACAGCCCTGACCTTTTGGAGCCCCTGATGCTGATGAAAGCCGCCTCGCAATCGTTGACCGAGCAACTTGGCGCGCGCTTTGCCGAGCGCATCCACAGCCGGCTGCTGGCGCCCGGCACCCGCCTGCCTTCGATTCGCCAGTGCGCGGTGCAGCAGGGCGTGAGCCCCTCTACCGTGGTGGCGGCTTACGACCAGTTGCTGGCGCAGGGTCTGGTCGAGGCCCGCAGGAACCGCGGTTTTTATGTAAGAAATCGGGCTCCAGCCCTTGATAGCTATGGGTCTTTAGCTATTGATTCAGGAGCAGATGCAGCGCGCACCGGTGGTTTTCATGCGCAGCATGTGCCGGTCAGTGCCACGGCCCTGATTCGCGGCATGTTCCACGGCCGCAGCGACCGGCCCCAGCCCGGCATGGGCGTGTTTCCGCCGGATTGGCTGGACAACACCTTTCTGCCAGCCGCGCTGCGGCGGGCCACCAATGCGCCGAGCCTGCAAGCGCTGTCGCTGCAGTACGGCGAGCCGGCGGGCGACGTCGGCCTGCGTCAGGCGCTGTCGCAAAAACTGATGGGCATGAATGTGCCGGCCAAACCGCAGCAGATCATCACCACCGTCGGCGCCACCCATGCGCTCGATATTGTCAGCCGCACCCTGCTGCGCGCCGGCGACTGCGTGATGGTGGAGGAGCCGGGTTGGGCGATTGAGTTTGCGCGCCTGGACGCTTTGGGCATGCGGATCTTGCCGGTGCCGCGCGGCCCGGATGGCCCCGACCTGGCGACCATGGCACGCTACTGCGAGCTGCACCAGCCCAAGCTGTTTGTGAGCGTCAGTGTGTTTCACAACCCCACCGGTTACTGCCTGACGCCCGGCAGCGCACACCAGGTGCTGCAACTGGCCAACCGCTTTGGCTTCCATGTGGTGGAGGACGACACCTACAGCCACATTGCGCCCGAGCATGCCACCCGGCTCAGCGCGCTCGACGGTCTGCAGCGCACCATTTACGTCAGCGGCTTTGCCAAGATATTGGCGCCGGGCTGGCGCGTGGGTTTTTTGGCGGCACCTGAGGCCCTGTTCGAGCGCCTGCTCGACACCAAGCTGCTGGCTACCCT
The DNA here is from genome assembly GCA_945885775.1 of Rhodoferax sp. OV413. Classification (GTDB taxonomy): domain Bacteria; phylum Pseudomonadota; class Gammaproteobacteria; order Burkholderiales; family Burkholderiaceae_C; genus Rhodoferax. The sequence continues at coordinate 2,446 of CAMCZF010000028.1, forward strand.
GACCACGCCCGCGCTGCTGGAAAAAGCGATCGCCTGGTGCATTGAGCAGGGGCTGCTGCGCCGGCATGCGCAGCGCATCCGGGTCCGGCTTGATCAGGCCCGCGCGCGCAGCGTGCAGCTGGCGCTGGCCCATGGCTGTCGCTTTGCCGCGCCGCCGGCTGGGCTGTTTGGCTGGGTCGATACCGGGGTAGACACCGACCGGCTGGCGCAGCGCATGCTCGATCTGGGTTACCTGCTCGCGCCCGGCGCGCTGTTCCACGCCCGGCGCCAGCCGGGCACGCTGATGCGCATCAACTTTGCCACCACGCAGGAGGCGCAGTTCTGGCAGGTGTTCGAGACCATCCGGGCCGAGCTGGCCGGTGGTCCGGCTGCGGGTCGCACGCCCGCTGACTTGGTGATGGACTAGACCAGCAGCAGGCTTTTGGCCGGCTGGTGCCGGGTTTGCGCCAGGGTGTGCAACAGCACCCGGTTCACGGTTTTCGCTTCCACATGGTGCAGTTCGCACAGCAGTCGGGTTCTGTCGGTGTGGGGCGATTCCAGAGCCATGGCGATCTCTAGCGCAGCGCGGAGTGGCCCGGCCTGTTGGAGCAGCGCGGCCTTCACTGGGGCCGATAGGGGCAGGCGTGCCAGCACCGCGGGCAGGGGCTCGCCCAGCAGCAGGTCCATTTGTGACAGCAGGCCGCACAGGTAGACGTCCTCTTCGGGGCACTGACCTGCGCCATCGGGCTGCAGCTGCACCATCAGCCGGGCCCGCAGTGCCATCGCGGTGCTGATGGGCAGCAAATCGGGGTCGCTGCTGGCGCGAGGCAATTGTTCGCGCAACCAGGCGCGCAACTGGGCATAGCCCAGGGCTTTGACCGCCTGCGACAAAGAGTCCACCGGCATGCGCAGAGCCAATCCGGCCGAGTTGGCAAAACGCAGCAACCGATAAGACAGGATGGGTTCGCGCCGCAGCAGTTGGTCGATGTCTGCTGTGCAGTCGTCGGCGTCTACAGCCTCCAGCAGTCGCGTGATGACGCTGCGCGCAGGCTGGATCAGCCGTTTGCCATAGCCGTCCAACACCTCCTCCACAGGCCAGCCTGCCACGCCCCAGGCATTGAGCTCATCCAGGCAAAGGTCTACCAACCGGCGGCTGGCCACATCAGCGTACAGATGTCCGCTGGGCAGGGTGCTGCGTGTGGGCGCCGACCAGGCTTGCTCAAAGGCTTTGGGTTTGAGCCGTGACGCCTGCAAGCCGGCCAGGGCTTCCTGGGCTGTCAGGGTCAGCAGCAGGCCGCTGAAGCAGGGCACTAGCGAACTGGGCGGGCTGGCGCCAGGCGCACCCCGCCACAACAGTGCCAGACCCCGCTGGTGCGCGTGGTGAACCCGACGCGCCATGGACGGGTCGCGCAATTGGCTCTCCTCCAGAATCAGGCCTGGGCTGCCGGGCTGGGCGTGGTCAAGCAGGCTGCTCAAAAGCTCGCCAGAGCCGACCGCCAGCAACAGGGGCAGGGCTTTGCCGGGCCATAGACCCTGCAGCGCGGCCAGCAGCGCGGGCCCGTCGGTCAGCGGTGCGCCGTGGGTGCCAACGGCCAAGGCCACCGCCGCCGGTTCGCGCTGAGCGTTCCAGTACAGCTGGTAGCCCAGCGACACCTGATCCAAAACGTTGTCGCGCATCTTGCTTAGCTGATGAAGTTGAACAGTGACAGCTTCTGCACTTGGGCGTAAGACTGCAGCGCCGCCTGGTAACCGGTTTGAATCCGCGTGAAGTCAGAAATACCCTTGACCATGTCAAGCTCCTCGGCGCGAGACTTCTCGGCTTGGAGCTGGATGGTCCTGCCCTCCTGGGCGGACTGGATGGTGTCGGCACGGTTCAGCCATTGCCCCGCCTGGCTGCGCGCCGCCTGCAGTTGGTTCATGCCGGTGTCGATCTGGGTCAACGCCAGCCCGGTCGCCTGCGCGCGCTGGCTGCTGGTGGCAGTGCTGTTGCCGATGGCGGCAATCGCATCGTCGATGACCTTGAACATATTGGTGGTGGTGCTCGGACTGACCAGCACGGCGTCGCCGTTGGCTGGTGTGCCACTGGCCACCAGCGACAGGCCGTCAAAGGTGATGGCCTGGCCTGGCACATAGGGCTGGTTGGTTGGCAGGGCCGGGTTGGCGGTGGTGTTGTCTTGCACGCTGTAAGTGGTGGCGCCGCCCACGCCCGGCGCGACGGTGAAGGTCACGCTGTAGTCATGCCCGGTCAGGGCGGTGGGGTTGAGCACCTGGCCGGTGTTGGTCCACAGGCTGCCGGTATTGGTGGTGGCAGTGGCCAGGTTGAAGCTGCCGTTACCGGAACGCACATTCATCCAGACCGCCTGGCCGTCCATCGCGGTGGGGAGACCAACGTCCGCGCCGGCTTGTTGACCGGCCACGCCATTGAAGCTGACGCCGCTGGCGCTGTCAGAAAACGGCGCACTGGCACTGCCCAAACCGCCAAACAAGGGCGTGCCATTGCTGTCCTGGCTGTTGGCCATGGCAAACAGCTGCTCGCGCAAACCGGTCATTTCCTTGGCGATGCTGCTGCGGTCCGAGGCGCTGTACGCGCCATTGCCGGCACTGACCGTCAGCTCACGCAGGCGTTGCACCACACTGGTGGCGTCACCCAGTGTTGACTCTGCCAAGGTGATGGCACTGCGTTGGACCTCGAGCGCGCGGTTGTCGCTGGCGATGCGTGACAGCCGGGTCAATGCGCGCTCGGCCTGGGCCGCACCGGTGGGGTCGTCGCTGACCCGGTTGACGTTTTTGCCAGACGTCAGCTTCTCTTGCTGGCCAGTCAGCTCGCTTTGGCGGGCGTAGAGGTTCTGCAGGGCATTGTCGTAAGCGTTGGCTGAACTCAGTCGCATGGTGGAATCCTAGGTTGGCGGCCAGCCTAGCGGCCCAGACTTTGCAGCAGTGCGTCGAACACGCCCTGCGCAATCTGCAGCATCTTGGCTGAGGCCTGGTAGGCCTGTTGGTACTGGAGCAATTTGGCGGCTTCTTCGTCCAGGTTCACGCCGGCCACGCTGGAACGGTCTTGCTCGACGTTGTTGGCAATCGACTGCGACACGTCAGCGGCGTAGGAGGCGCCCTGAACCATCACGCCCACCTGGGCCATCAGTCCGGCATAGCCATCGGTCAGGACCGAGCCATCAAACAGGGCCGCATCACGCAGGGCCATCAGGCTCAAGGCGTTGCCGGCGTTGAGTCTGGGGTCGGCATTGGGCTGGACCGAGGCGTTGCTGCCCACCACAAAGGTGTCGCCGGCCACAGCGGCGCCTTTGAGGGTCAGTGACCACCCACTGGCGCTGGTGGTCGATGTGGCTGGGCTGTACTCGATGGCCTGACCCGCCGTGTAGGGGTAGGTGGTGGCCCCGGTGTCGGACCGCGTGTAGGTGCCAGAGGCAGTAAATGTGAGCGTCACGGCGTCTGGGGCGGGCACTGAGCGAGTGGCTAGGATACCCAGCACCAGAGTGCCCAGGTTGCTGCTGCCGGCCCGCGCCGCCACCGGGCTGCTGGCGGCCAGCGCGCCGGGCGAGGCAAAGGCGGTGGCAATGGTGGCCGCCACGGCACTGAAGGGCTTGAGCAAAAAGCTGTCGCCCTGGGCGGCGGTGCCGGTGATGGTCAGCTCCAGCCCGTCGATCTTGATCGGCGTGGTCGAGAACTCGGTCACCAGCCCATCGGACAGGCGTGTCACGCTGCCAGCGCTGCTGCCTGTGAAGTCGATTTGGTAGTCGGAGGCCTGCAGCGAACTCGCGCCAGAGCTTGGAATGGTTTGTACCGCCATCGCCACAGTGGCATCGCCGGTGTTGCTGCTGGCAGGGCGGCCATCAGGAATCGGACCCATACGGATCAGCTCGCCGCCAGCGGCACCTTTCAGGTCTAGCCCGAGCCGGTGTTGCTCATTGACGGCGGTGCCTATCGCCAAGGCCAATCGGCCAAGGAGCTGGCCCGCAGCCTGCAGGTCACTGTTTTGAAACCTCAGCAAACCAGCCAACTTGCCGCCACCCAGCGTCGCCTCTTCCAGCACGGTGGTGGTACTGCCCTGTGCCAGGGTCAGTTTGACTTTCGAGGGGTCGCCAAAGGTGTCATTGCCCAGCGCCACTGGCCTGACACTGTTGCCCAGCACCAGTGGCTGGCTGCTGGCCAGAAAAATACTGACCGTGCCATCGTCGGCCGCCACACTGGTGGTCTGCACATAGCCGTTCAGGTCCTTGATCAGTTGGTCACGCTTGTCCAGTAAGTCATTGGGCGCCTGTCCCGAACCGTTGGTCCGTGCAATTTCCTGGTTGACCTTGGAAATGCGGGCGGCCAGCGAGTTGACCGAGGCCACCGCCGATGCCAGCTCACTGCCCACCCCGCGTCTAAGGTCGGTCATGCGGCTCTCAGCGGTCCGAATTCGTGCTGTGGCCTCGTCGACCCGGGTCAGCACCACGGCCCGCGCGCTCAGGTCGGTGGGGGCGTTGGCCACGTCCGAGAAGGCGTTCATCATGTCGCTGATGGCCGACCCGAGCCCGGCGTCACCGCCCTGGAACACATCCTCCAACTGCTTGAGCTGCGCTAGGCGTTGGGTGTCGCTGGCTGCCACCGAGCTCGACGAAGCCGCCTGCCGAGTCAGAAATTCGCTGTGCTGACGCTGCACCGTGGAGATGTCGACACCAGCGCCGATAAAGCCGCCGCCGGTGTACTGTCCTTGCACGGTTTGCACCACCACCGACTGGCGTGAGTAGCCCGGCGTGTTGACGTTGGCAATGTTGTTGCCGGTGGTCTGTAAGGCCGCCTGGTTCGCCTGCAGCGACCGCACCCCGATGTTGAAAATGCCGCTCATGATTCAGCGCCTCAGGCGTGGGCCCGTTGAAGCCGCAACGTGGTGTTGATGGCGCGGCTCAGCTTGTTGGCGTATTCCGGGTCAGTGGCATAACCGGCGCGCTGCAAGCCCGACGCAAAGGCCAGCGGGGAGCTGGTTTGTTTCTTGGCCTGGGCGTAGCGGGGCGTCTCGGTGATCAGCCGCGCATAGTCGCGGAATGAGGCGTCGTAGGAGTCGTAAGCACGGAACTTGGCAACCGTCTTCTTGGCCACGCCATTCACATACTCGGTCGTGGTGACCTCGGCCACCTTGCCGGTCCAGTTGGGTCCTGCCTTGATCCCAAACAGGTTGAAAGAGGTGGTGCCGTCTTTGTGTTTGATCTCATGCTTGCCCCAACCGGTTTCGTGACCGGCTTGGCCCAGCATGAAGCCGGCGGGCAGGCCAGTGGCTTTGGCCACCCGGTCGGCCGCATCGCCGTGGCGCTTGACAAAATTGCTGGACGCGCTGGCGGGGGCGATGGGCTGCGCACCGTAGGCCGCAGTGGCCGCCGCAGCGATCTTGGCCTTGGCGGCAGGCGGCGTTGCCAATACCTGGGGGGTTGTGGATACCTGAGGCGTTGTCGACACATTGGGCGAAGCCGAAACTTTGGGGCTGACCGCCTCTTCCGGGTTGCCCATCTGGCGTGACAGTTGCTTGGCGATCAGCTCTGAAAGGCCGCCAGGCTGGCCAGACATTTGTACGGCAAACTGTTGGTCCAGCAAATCGGCGCCCAGATCGCCGCCGGGGCTGTCCATCAGGCCAGACTTCATGGTGGCTTCACGCATGCTTTTGATCAGTTCCCGCATGAACAGCGATTCAAACTGCTTGGCCGCCTGTTGAATCGACTCCGGCGTGTTTTGCCCGGCCCGAGCCTTGAGTGCATTCAGGCTGCGGGCGTCTGCCGCCAGAGCATCGGAAGCGCTTGGAAGACGGGCCAGGTTCATGTCAGATCACCTCAAGTTCGGCGTTTAAGGCGCCAGCGGCCTTGATCGCTTGAAGAATGGCCAGCAGGTCCTGCGGCGTAGCGCCCAGGGCGTTCAGGGCCCGCACCACGTCTGAAAGCTGCGGTGCGGCCGGCAACTGGATCAGCATACCGGGCTCCTGCCTGATCTGAATATTGCTCTTCTCGGCGACCACCGTTTGACCGCCGGTGGACAAGGCGTTGGGCTGGCTGATGACGGGCGTGGTGCTGATGCTGATGGACAGGTTGCCATGGGCGATGGCGCAAGCGCCCAAGGTCACGGCCTGGTTCAAAACAATCGAGCCGGTGCGCGAATTGATCACCACCTTGGCGGAACGGATCGAATCTTCTAATTGCAACTCTTCCATCTCGGCAATGAAAGATACCCTGGCATCGGAGTCCATCGGGGCATTGACCCGCACCGTGCGGCCATCTAGGGCGCGTGCGGCGCCTTCGCCAAAACGACGGTTGATGGCTTGTGCCACCTTGCGGGCGGTCTGAAAATCAGAGGCCTCCAGCCCCAGGGTGATACTGATGCCCTCCAGCAGCGGCGTCGGCACTGCGCGTTCCACCTGGGCGCCGCCGGGGATGCGCCCCGCGCTCAGGTGGTTGACCTGAACCTTGCTGCCCCCAGCTGAGGCGCCAGCACCGGCCACCACCAGATTGCCCTGAGCCAGGGCATAGATCTCGCCATCAGCACCCTTGAGCGGCGTGGTGATCAGCATACCGCCCTTGAGCGATTTGGAGTTGCCCATGGAGGAGACGTTCACGTCGAGCGCCTGGCCTGGCCGGGCAAAGGCGGGCAATTGTGCAGTGACCAACACGGCAGCCACATTCTTGAGCTGCAACTGTCCTACAGCGGCTGCCGGCAAGGTAATGCCGAGTTGCTGCAGGTAATTGGTGAGGCCCTGCGCGGTGTAGGGCATTTGGGTAGTCTGGTCGCCGGTGCCGTCCAGCCCCACCACCAGGCCAAAGCCGGTCAACTGGTTGCTGCGCACGCCTTCCACGGCGGCCACTTCCTTGATCCGGCCGGCTTGGGCCGGCCCGGTACAAAGCAGACTGGCCAGCAGCAGCCAGCTGATAACTGGCTTGAAGCGGCGGAAGCGCTGTGGGAAAAATGTTTGAAATAAAGCATGCATGAATAGTGACCCCTCGGCACTATTCTCATAAGCTTTAGAACGGTAGAAAGCTGAAAAAGAACCGTGTTAACAGGCCAACTGTTTGCGCTTCGGCTTGAGCGCCACGGCCACGCGACTCCATGCGCGCGTTGGCCACCTTGTTGGAGCTGACCACATTGCCCGGTTGCACTGATTTAGGGTCCACCGTGCCCGAAAACCGCAGCACGTCGACATTCTGGTTCACGCCGACCTGTTTTTCACCCGTGACGATCATGTGGCCGTTGGGCAGCACCTCGACCACCGTCGCGGTGATGGTGCCGGCAAAGGTGTTGGCGCTCTCGGTGCCGCCCTTGCCTGAAAAATCATTGGTAGAGGCCGCGCCCACCTTCAGGTTGGCAATGTCCATGGCCGAGATCAGCGGTGCCGCAGAGACGCCGGCGTCCATGCTGGTGGTTCGGTTGGAGGTTGATTTGGAGACCTGGCTGGCGGTCACGTTTTCCACGATTTGGATGGTGATGGTGTCGCCAATGGTGCGGGCGCGCGGGTCCTCGAAGGCGGGCCGGTAACTGACGGCCTGAAACAGGCTGCCGTTGACAGGGCGAGGCGCAGCCAACATGGGCAGCGGCGCTGGCCGGGCTTCGGCAAAGTCCACTTTCACCGGCTTGGGGATGGTCTCGCAGCCGGCCAGCAGCAGGCCCAGGCCGGCGGTCAGTCCAAGGGTCAGAGTCAGGCGGCGCATCACAGCTGCCCCAGTTTCTGCAGCATCTGGTCTGAGGTCTGGATCGCCTTGGAGTTCATTTCATAGGCGCGTTGGGTCTGGATCATGGTGACCAGCTCCTGCACCACATTGACGTTCGAAGTTTCCACAAAGCCCTGCATCAGTGAGCCCATGCCATTGGCCCCCGGCGTGCCGCTGGTGGGTTGGCCCGATGCCGTGCTTTCGGCGTACAGGTTCTGGCCCTTGGGCTCCAGGCCTGCCGGGTTGAGAAAGTTGGCCAGCGCGATGGTGCCAGCGGTCTGCGGTGCCGTGGTACCCGGAATTTGCACGGTGACCGTGCCGTCGGCGGCAATGGCCACACTGGTGGCATTGACCGGAACCGTGACGCCATTGGCCAGCGGTAGCCCGGTGGCTGTCACCAGTCGGCCTTGTGAATCCACCTGCAGAGCACCGTCACGGGTGTAGTTGGTGGAGCCGTCAGGCATGGTCACCTGGAAAAAGCCATTGCCCTGAATCGCGACATCGAGCTTGTTGCCCGACTGCTGCAGATTGCCCTGGGCAAACGAGCGGCTGGTGGCCACGGTACGCACACCCAGCCCAAGCTGCAAGCCGGTTGGCAACTGGGACTGTTCTGAGCTGTTGGCGCCAACCTGGCGCAGGTTTTGGTACATCAGGTCTTCGAACACGGCGCTGGCGCGCTTGAAGCCGTTGGTGGAGACGTTGGCCAGGTTGTTGGAGATGACGTCCAGCTGCATTTGCTGGGCTTCCATGCCGGTCTTGGAGATCCAGAGCGAGTTGATCATGTGGGTGTCCTTGTGTCGTCAATCGGTTGCGGGTTCATCACTGCTGGCCCAGCAGCTTGCCGGCGGAGCGGTCGTTGGATTCGGCGGTTTGCAGCAGCCGCATCTGCGACTCAAACTGTCTGGCGGCCTGAATCATGCCCACCATGGTTTCAATCGAGTTCACGTTAGAGCCCTCCAGAACACCGCTTTGCACCCGGGCGTTGGGGTCATTCGGCAGCGCATCACCAGAGGCGGCGCGGAACAGGCCGTCGGTACCGCGGCGCAGCGGGTCTTCGGCGGTGGGGGTCACCAGTTTCAGGCGGCCAATGACGCCGGGGGCCTGGTTGCCCACCCTGGCGCTCAGCGTGCCATCAAAGCCAATGGTCACCTCGGCATTGGCTGGCGCGGTGATGGGGGCCCCACCGTCAGACAGCACCGTCAGGCCAGTACTGGTCAGCAGGGTGCCGTCGGGGGAAACATCAAAGGAGCCGCTGCGGGTGTAGGACTCGGTGCCGTCTAGCGCCTGCACGCCAAACCAGGCCTTGCCCAACGTCATGGCGTCCAGGTTGCGACCCGTTCTTTGAGCCGCTCCCGGGGTGTCAAGCTCGCCCGATGTCGCCTCCAGGGCCATCACCCGGGTGCTGGCTCCGTCGCCACGCACCGGCACGGCGCGAAAAGTTGACAGCTCGGCGCGAAACCCGTTGGTCGAGGCATTGGCCAGGTTGTTGGACAGCACTGCCTGCCGCGCAGCCGCGGCATTGGCGCCGGTCATGGCGGTGTAGATCATGCGGTCCATGGCGACTTATCCTCGCTTAGCGCAGGTTCACCAGGGCTTGCACGGCCTGGTCCTGGGTCTTGATGGTCTGCACATTGGCCTGGTAACTGCGCTGCGCGGTCATCATCGCCACCAGCTCGGCGGTCAGGTCCACATTCGAGTCTTCTACCGCGCCGGAGCGCAGCTCGCCAAATTTGCCTTGGGTGGGCAAGCCCTGGATGGGCTGGCCGGAGGCAAAGGTCTCGACCCAGGCCCCGCCCGAGATCGGGGTCAGGCCCTGTGGGTTGCGGAAATCTGCCAAGGTAAGCTGCGCCAGACGCTTGGTCTGGCCGTTGGAGTAGCGGGTCTCCAGCACACCGGTCTGGTCGATCGAGACCCCGGTCAAATCACCTGCGGTGTAGCCGTCTTGGGTCAGCTTAGTCACCTGGAATGACGAGCCGTATTGCGTGGTCTTGGTCACGTCCAGCACGGCAGAAAAATTGCCGATGGCGGTATTGCCCGACGTCAGGGTGAGGGCTTGGGTATCCAAGGGCAGCACCACCTCTGGCGTGGTGACCGCGGTCGCGCCGGTGCCGGTCACCACGGCGGGGGTGATCATGCGCAGCAGCGTGCCGTCTGCCCCAAACTCCATGCGGAACAGCGAGCCCGACGGCTTGAGCGGCTGATCCGCGGGGATACCGGCGTTGGCGTAGGTGGGCAGGCCTAGCGCCGGAGTAGCGGCATTGAGCGCGGTGTTCTTGATGTCCAGTGCTTTGTTGGTGGCGTTGGTGGCCTTGATGGTCGCGTTTTCCGTCAAAGCCGTTTCGCCAGCAGCCTGGCTGGCGGCGTCAAACACATCCCAAGCGTCTTTGGCGACTGGCGGGATGGCTGCCGGGTCAGGCCCGACTTTCACAAAATAGACGTTGACCGGTACTTCGAGTCCTTGCGAATCGAAGGCAGTCACCGCAGTACCGTATTTGGTGAACGGCGTGGGTGTGGCCGAATTAGAGGCCACCGTCGCCCGCGCGTCCAGATTCACTTCGGCGGCGATGGTCTTGGTGGGACTGGCAGCGATTGGCGCGCCGGTCGGCACCACCAGTTTACCGGGGGTGACACTGGTGGGTTGGCCAAGTGCGTCCAGGGTATAGCCCATCACATTGGCTTGCAGGTTGGTCACCAGGTTGCCCTCGCGGTCCAGCTTGAACTGGCCGTCGCGCGTGTAGGCAGCCTTGCCCTCAGTGGTCGTGATCTGGAAGAAGCCGCCGCCGTTGATCGCCACATCCAGGCTGTTCCCCGTGATGTTGATGCTGCCCTGGGTGAACTGTTGCGAAACAGCGGCCACGGCCACGCCAATGCCCTGCCCCTCATCGGTGCCACCCGTGCCTGCCGACGACACCAGGGCTGCAAACTCGGCTCGCGATGCCTTGGCACCCACGGTATTGGCGTTGGCAATGTTGTTGCCGATGATGTCCAGATTCTTGGTCGCGGCGTTGAGGCCGGCGAGGCCAGTTTGAAAGCCCATGATTTGCTCCTGTCAGGTTTGAATGTGTTGGTGTGAGTCGGCGCGTCAGAGCACCGCTTTGATTTGTTCATAGCGCACAGTTGCGCCACTCTTGAGTGCGATGCTCATGGCACTGCCATCGGTGCCGACGGAACTGATGGTGTCGCGCGCCAGGGCGGTGGCTGGGATGGCTTGACCGGCGTTGCTGGCGGTCACCTTGAAGCTCAAGTTGCCGCCGCCGGGGTATTTGCTGGCATCCCAGGAGAACTGCTGTCGCCCGGCCGCCATGCCACCCAGGTCGAGCGTGTCGAGTAACTGGCCGCCTGGCGACAGAATTTGCACGCTCACCTTGTCGGCGGAACTGGCCAGTTCCACGCCGCCGTTGGCTCGGCCGTCACTCACAGTCAGACTGTTGCCGGCGGTCAGCACGTCGTGCCCGATCATGGGTGCGCTTTGCAGCATCTGCATGGAAGAAAACTGCTTGGCCATGGCCAGCACACTGTTGTTAAGCTGTTCAATGCCGGACACCGTGCTGATCTGCGCTGTCTGGCTGGTCAGCTGCGCGTTGTCCATGGGGTTCATCGGGTCTTGGTTGTTCAACTGCGCCACCAGCAGCTTCATGAAGCGGTCCTGCTGTGACGCGGCATCGGTTTTTTCACCCGCCGTGCTGCTGCCCTGCAGGCTCTGCAGCACCGGGCTGCTGACGGGGGAGGTGGAGTTGATCGCCATGGCTGGTTTCCTTCGGGTTATTGACCCATTTGCAGGGTTTTGAGCAGCAGCGTCTTGGCGGTGTTCATCACCTCGACGTTGTTCTGGTACGAGCGTGAGGCCGAGATCATGTTCACCATTTCCTCCACCGGGTTCACGTTGGAGTGGGTGACATAGCCCTCGGCGTCGGCGGACGGGTGATTCGGGTTGTGAACCTTGCGCAGGGGCTCATTACTTTCCTTGATGGCATTGACGCGCACACCCGACGAGGCGTCTGAGCCCATCTTCACGGTTTCGAAGACGACCTGACGCCCTTTGTAGCCCTGGCCATCGGGCCCGGCCACGGCGTCGGCGTTGGCCAAGTTGCTGGCCACCACGTTGAGGCGTTGTGACTGGGCGCTGATGGCGCTGCCTGATACATTGAAGATGGAAAACATGGACATGGCGGGTCTCCGTGGGTGCTGTCGGCTTACTGGCCTTGGATTGCGCTCAAGATTGTCTTGGAATAGCCGTTAATAAACCTGAGGGTGGCTTCATAACGGACCGAATTGTCGGCAAAGTTGGCGCGTTCCCGGTCCATGTCAACGCTGTTGCCATCCATGCTGGGCTGGGTTTGTACGGTATAGGCCATGCCGTCTGTTCCACCCAGGCTGCCAATGGTGCTGCCGGCCAGCGCAATGTGACCGGGTTGACGGGCAGTGGCTTGAATGCGGGGCCCGGCCAGTTGGGCGCTGCTGCCGCTCGCGGCGGCCATGGCGTCGCGGAAATTGAGGTCTCGGGCCACGTAGCCCGGTGTATCAGCGTTGGCAATGTTGCTGGCGATGACGCGTTGCCGGTCGGCGCGCACGACCAGGGCCTTCGAATGAAAGTCCAAGCCATTGGTCATTGTTGCGAACATAGTGCCTCTCAGCGGTGGTGGATCGGAACCCGGTGCCCACGGCCCGGTTTGACGACGTGGAGCGATTGTGAGGAAAACTTGAATTTCGGAGGCCTCGAATAGAGGGGAAAAGCCCGGTCAACTCCGGTCTTTGCTTGATCCGTGGAACTTCTATAGTCAAACCCGCATCTTGTTCAAGGCTCACCATCATGTTGTCAACGCTGATCATTCCGTACCGCAGGTCTTTGACGGTGCTGGCCCTGGCCGGCTTGGCTTCTGCCAGCCTGTGCGCACAAGCGCTGAACCCGTCCCGCCCCGACTGGCTGGCGCCCACCCAGCGCTGGCTAGATGCTGCGGTGGCCACGGCGCTGCCTCCGGGTACGAGCCCGCTGCGTGCTGAAATCGAGCTGGGGGAACTTGACGGCCGGCTGCGGCTGGCCCCCTGTGCCAAAGTGGAGCCCTTCTTGCCACCTGGCTCACGGCTGTGGGGCAAGACCCGCCTTGGGGTGCGCTGTGTCGATGGCCCCTCTCGCTGGAGTGTTTTTTTGCCACTGACGATCAAGGCCTTTGGGCCAGCTTGGGTAATTAGGGGCGACGTGGCCTCTGGCACCGTGCTGACCGAGAGCGACGCGCTGCAGGCCGAGGTGGACTGGGCGCTGGAGCCTAGCCCCGTGGTGGCCACGCCAGACCAATGGGTCGGGCAAGTGGCGGCACGTGCCTTGAGCACTGGCCAGGTGTTGCGCCAGGGAACGATCCGGCCGGCGCAGGTGTTTTTGGCCGGCGCCCAGATTCGCGTCGTGGCGCAGGGCCATGGTTTTCAGGTCATGACCGATGGCCTGGCGCTGTCGGCGGGGGTGATTGGTCAGCAAGCCCGGGTCCGGATGGAGAATGGGCGGATCATGTCGGGCTTGGTGACTGACCGCCGTACCGTCAGTTTGGAGCTCTAAGGGTGAAAAACATGCAAAATAACGCTCAAGCCCATCCGGAATCGGCCGATAAAGATTGTACGAAGCCACTTCAAAGGCATTTCGGGAGAACATGATGAAAATTGGTCAACCGCACGATAACGCCATCCTGGTCAGTACCGGGGCGCAAACGCCATCGGCCAAGCCGGAGCGGGGCGCAGCAGCGACTGCCAACGCCACCGCGGCCCAAAGCACGCAGTCGGCGGGTGTGGCAGTCACAGTGTCGACCGCGGCCCGGTCCCTGGCCGCTGCCGGCCGCAGCGATACCGCGGATGTGGACATGGACATGGACAAGGTCAACGCCGTGCGGGCGGCGATCCAGCAGGGCACCTACACCGTCAACGCCGACGCCATTGCCGACAAACTGTTGTCCAACGCCCAGGAATTGCTCAAGCGCAGCCGCGTCTGAGCCCCGACGTCCTGCGTCCCCCTGTTAAGCCAGCCCCATGTCTAACTTGATCGAAAAATCTTTTGCCGATGCAGAACGCCACGTGGCTGAGGTGGCGGCGGCCATCGTGTCGGGCGAGCCGCAGTCTTTGGGTATCGCCTCCGCCAGCCTGCGCCAGGCCACGCTGACCCTGACAGATGCCGTTCAACGGCTCAGTCCGGCCCAGCAACGCGACCCTCGGGTCAGCGCGCGAGTCCGCAAAATGGCTGCCGCACTGGCCTTGCATCGCGAGAGCTTGATCCGTCGCACCGTGTTGGTGGAGCGTGCCCTGAATACCTTGGTGCCCGCCACCCGCGACGCAGGTTACGCACAGGGCGCCGGCGCCTACGGCAGGCCGGGCCGTCAAAGCGGTGCGTTTGGGCGGTTGTCGGCCTGACACCCTGAGCGTCGATTTTCTCCAGGATTGGGCTGCCGCTGGCAGCCCTTTTTTTGGTCTTGATCTACGTTAGAGGTTGAGAGGTTGAGAGGCTGAGAGGTTTGGCGAAGCGCGAATGACGCCGCCGCGGCCGCAAGCGGCCCTACCCGCCGCTCAGTGGGCCCGCATTTTGGCGCGCAGGCGGGCGATGGACTGGCTGTGCAGCTGGCAAATGCGCGACTCGGTGACGTTCATCACCAGAGCGATTTCTTTCAGGTTCATGTCCTGCTCGTAATACATGCTCATGATGAGCTGCTCGCGTTCCGGCAACAGCTTAATGGCGGCCACCAAGGCGTCGCGCAGGCGCTGGTCGCCCAGCAGGTTCAGGGGGTCGGCGTCGCTGTCGGCCACATGGCGGTCGAGAAAGCTGTCGTCGTCGTCGCTGCCGCGCCCCATGTCCTCCAGGTACACCAGCTGCGTGCCGCGCACTTTACCCAACAGCGACTGGTAGTCGCTCAGGCTCATGCCCATTTCAGCGGCAATTTCGCTCTCCAGCGGGGTGCGACCCAGGCGGTGCTCCAGCCGGTGCAGGGCCTGCTCAATGTCCTTCTGGCTCTTGCGCGAGCCGCGCGACATCCAGTCGTTTTCTCGCAGTTCGTCCAGCATGGCGCCGCGAATGCGCTGCGTGGCGAAGGTTTCAAACTGCGCGCCCTGGCCCGCCTCATAGCGAGACAAAGCGTCTGACAAGCCAATCAGGCCAACCTGGATGAGGTCATCCACCTGCACATTGGCCGGCAGTTTGGCCATCATGTGGTGCGCCAGCCGCCGTACCAGGGGCTGGTACTGACGGATCATGGCGTTGCGGTCGAGTTGGCCTTTGGCGGTATACATCAGTGCACTCCTGCCCAGTGTTTGCGCGGCAGCGCGACGGCGTTTTCAAGTAGGCGCAGCGCCAATTGAAACATCTGATCGGGCCCGGACGCCGTTTGCCGGCCGACCGGTTGCGCGTGGGCCTGGTAGCCCAGAAAGGTCATGGCGCAGTCCTGTAACTTTTTGGCGGCCGAGTCGCCGATATGAGACGGGCCCGCTGCGGGGCTGTCGTCCATGATGGCGGCAATGGTTGGCTTGAGGCGGGCCTTAAGCACCATTTCCTTCAGGGCTTGGTAGGCGGTCACCGGCGACATGGCTTGCGGCGATACCGCCAGCAGGGGCTCGATGTCGCTGCCGTCGAGCAGCGGCACCATCAGGCCCACGCGCGCGTAAATCAACACCACCCCGTAGTTCTGGAACAACTGACTCAGCGGCTCGAGCGCACTGGCTCGGCTACCAGCCGAGTCGCACAGCCGCTGCAGCCCTAGCCCGGCCGGCAAGACCACCCAGGAATTGGGTTCGTCCATGCCGTCAGGGCGCCAGCAGGCGTCTTCGAGCAGGTGGCCCAACCCAAGGTTTTGCTCGCTCTCTGCACTCGTGCCGTCCAGCACGGCCACGGAATAACCGAGCCCAACCAGGGTCGAGCACAGCTCCCACAGCAGTGGCAGTTCGTCCTGCTGGCTGCCGTGGCTGGCCAGTGCCATCACCCGTGGGGCCGTCTGCAGGGCGAAACCCTGCAGGCCGGCGCCTTGGTTGGAGAAGTATTCAAGCATGGAGGTGCCCCGGATGTACAGGCAGCGGTTGCGAATAAAAGAAGCCCAGGTCGGCTGCCTTGGGGTCAAACGCCGACTTGGCAGGTGAGCGCATAGACATGCGCACCAGTTTCGCGGCATCGGCCGAGTCCCAGTCTTCGGGCACTTTCTGCCCCATGGTGACGCCGCGCAGCAGCAACTGGTGGCGAATGGAGGCATCCAGTACCGGGCCCAGCTTGGCGGCCTCGTCGATCTTGGACAGCACGGCCTGTTGCACCCCGCTGGATTTGAACGAGGCCACCACGCTGTCAAGGGTGTCGCCATGGCCGCCCGCGTTGAGCACCAGCAGCCGGTTCACCCGTGGCAAATCCAGCACGCTGAGCATCTCGCGCTTGCGCGGGTCGCTCGGCGCCAGGCCGGTGGTGTCGATCAAGACCATTTTTTTGTTGGCCAGCAGGTTCAGCAGGTCTTGCAGTGCTGCGCGGTCATGTGCCAGGTGCGCGACCACCCCCAGCATGCGGCCAAAGGAGCGCAATTGGTCATGCGCGCCCACGCGGTAATTGTCTAGAGTGATCAGGCCGACACTGGCCGGGCCATGTTCGCGGGCGCACAGCCCCGCCAGCTTGGCAGCCGTGGTGGTCTTGCCGACCCCGGTTGCGCCAACCAGGGCGTACACGCCGCCTTCTTCAATCAGCGGGCGGGAACGGGCGTCAGTTTTAAGGTTGCGCTCCAGCACTGCCATGACCCAGCGCAGCGACTCGGCGGCGCCCACGTCTTCAGGCATGCGCTCCAGAATGGTCCGCGCCAGCGTCGGTGAATAGCCGGCCCGGATCAGCTTGAGCATCAGATTCGACTGAATCGGGTGCTGACGCGCCTGGCCCAGCCAGGTCAAGGTGTTAAAGCGGTCCTCGATCAGGGTTTTCATGGCGTGCAACTCGTCCACCATGCCCTCCGACAGTTTGGACGCTGCTGCGGTGGCGATGGGCGCAGGTGCTTCGGCCTTGCGCGCCGGTGCGGTCTTGATGGCCGCTGGCACGTCCGCGCGGGTGGCTTTGGCAGGGGCTGCAGCGGAGCGCAGGGCTGGCGCGGGCGGACGGGGATCGGCGCTGGGCTTGGCGTTGCCGCTGCCATTGACATTGCCATTGCCATTGCCAAGGATATTGCCATTCTTTTCGGCGGCCAGGGCCTCGGCCCGGCGGCGCAGCATCCGTTCGCGCACATAGTCCTGGAATGACAGCGTGCTCATCGCAAGTTGAGCGGCGTCGTCCTCCACCTGGGCCCGAAGGTCCAAGGTGCCAACGTCTGAGTCCCTGGACAGGGGCGACGCCTGGTCGCGCACTCTGGTGGCAAATGACTCGGACCGGTCCGACGGTGCCAGCGTGTTCTCGGCCGTGGCCAGCACCTCGACACCCGACGCAGTGCTGCGGTTGGACAGAATCAGGGTTTCGTCACCGAAGGCGAGCCGTGCCTTGGCCAGTGCCTCACGCGAGGTGGGGGCGGTAAAGCGTTGGATGTTCATGATGTTGCGCCTCTGAGAATCGGACCGATGCGGATGGTGTGGGATTCAGGAATTTCGCTGTGTGCCAGCACCTGCAGTCGCGGTGCCACGCGCCGTACCAGGCGGGCAATGGCACTGCGAATCGTGTCGGGAACCAGCAGGCAGGCCGGGATGCCCAGCTCTTCCTGCCTGAGGGCCACCTCGGCGGCGCTGCGGGACAGGATGTCGGCCACGCCTGGGTCCAGCGCAGGGCCTGAGGCATTGCCCAAAGCCTGCACCAGCAGCCGCTCCAGCGACGGGTCGATGGCAATCACATCCAACTCACGCGAGGGGCCGTAGATTTGTTGCACGATGGCCGGCGAGAGCGCAATGCGCACCCGGCGTGCCAGTTCGGCCGGGTCTGCCACGCTGGCGGCGTGCTCGGCCAGAGACTCAATGATGGTGCGGATGTCACGGATGTGCACCGACTCTTCGAGCAACAGCTGCAACACTTTCTGGAATATGGAGATCGACACCATTTTGGGGACTACTTCTTCAATCAGTTTGGGGGCCTGCTTGGCCACATGCTCTACCAGTTGTTGGGTCTCGGTTCGGCTCAATAATTTCGAGGCCTGAACTTGCATCAAGTGTGACAAATGGGTGGCCATCACAGTCTCTGAATCAACCACAGTAAAACCGGCCATTTGTGCCGCTTCCTTTTGCCGATCGTCGATCCAGTGCGCCGGCAGGCCAAAGGCCGGGTCGGTGGTGGCGGTGCCGATCAGGGGTGTGGTGATGCCACCGGGGTTGATGGCCAGGTGCATGCCGGGGAAGGCTTCGCCCTCGCCCACAATCACGCCGCGCAGGGTAATGCGGTAACCACTGGGCTTGAGCTCCAGGTTGTCACGCACGTGCACGGCAGGCGGCAGGAAGCCCACCTCTTGGGCAAACTTGCGGCGCACGCCCTTGATACGCGTCAGCAGGTCGCCCTGACGATTCTTGTCCACCAAGGCGATCAGGCGGTAACCCAGCTCCAACCCCAGCTGGTCGACCGGTTGCAGGTCGTCCCAGGTGGCCTCGCCGTCGGGCGACACGGCGGCTGCAGCGTCGGCCTCAGCAATGGCCGGGTCAGGGGGGGGCGGCTTGTGCGCAATCACCCAGGCGCCGTAGCCCAGCACCAGGGAGATCCCCAGAAACACCACATGCGGCATGCCAGGAATCAGGCCCAGGATGCCCATGATGGCGGCGGTAATGCCCAGCACCTTGGGCGAGATCAGCATTTGCTGCACGATCTGCCGCCCCAGATCTTCTTCCTTGCCCACGCGAGACACCACCATGGCAGCGGCCACCGAGATCAGCAGGCCCGGAATCTGTGCCACCAGGGCGTCGCCCACCGCCAGCAGAATGTAGGTGTCAGCCGCCTGGCTGGCGGTCAGGCCGTGTTGCAGCACGCCGATGGCAAAGCCGCCAAAAATGTTGATGAGCAGAATCAGAATGCCTGCCACCGCGTCGCCGCGCACAAACTTGGAGGCGCCGTCCATCGAGCCAAAAAAGTCGGCTTCTTCAGACACTTCAGCGCGTCGGCGTTTGGCTTCTTTCTCGTCGATCAGGCCGGCGTTCAGGTCGGCGTCCACGGCCATTTGCTTGCCGGGCATGGCGTCCAGGGCAAAGCGGGCGGACACCTCGGCAATCCGCTCTGCACCCTTGGTCACCACCACAAAGTTGATCACCACCAGGATCGAGAACACGATCAGGCCGACCGCAAAATTGCCACCGATCAAAAAGTGGCCAAAGGCCTCGATCACCGCGCCAGCGGCGCCCGGGCCGGTGTGGCCCTCCAGCAAGACCACCCGGGTGGATGCTACGTTCAGCGACAGCCGCATCAGGGTGGTGAGCAGCAGAATGGCCGGAAAGGCCGAGAAATCCAGCGGCCGCAGCATGTAGGCGGCGACCATCATCACCATCAAGGCCACTGAAATATTCAGCGTGAAAAAGACGTCGAGCAGCCAGGTGGGCAGCGGTAGCACCATCATGGCCAAAATCGCCACGACCAACATCGGTGTGGCAGCGCCCTGGATCAGCGCGGCGTAGCGGCCAAACCACTGTTGCAATGACTTGAGTTGTGGGTTCATGGTTTGACCGTGTTCGCCACGACTTTGGACAGGGGATCGAGTTCAGCGGGCACAAAGGGTTGCGGT
>CAMCZF010000029.1 GCA_945885775.1 Rhodoferax sp. OV413
CACGCCATGGGCACTTTGATGCCGTATCCATCAGAGGATCCACCTCGATTGCTCGAAGTCACTCTTCCTGATAGACGGCTGTTCATGCTCTTGGCGTTCAGCGGTCTCAATTCCTTGCCCGTGGGCAGGGAGGCATCCATAGCATCTCCTAGACCGCGACCGTCAGCGCGCCATCGATCACCAGGTTGGTCCCGGAGATGCGGCTCGCCACCGGGCTGGAGATAAAAACCACGCCGTTCGCCACCTCTTGTGGTGTGCCGAACTTGCCTGTGGGGTTGACCTTGAGGGTAGAGCTGTAGAGGTCTGGAACATTCTTCTCGATAGTCTGCCAGATGCCACCGTCAAAATAGGTGTTGCCAGGCGACACCACGTTGACGCGTATGCCCTTGGCAACAAGTTGGCGGCTGAGGCCTTTGCCGTAATGGATCAGGGCGGCCTTGATGGCGCCATAGGATCCGGCAGCAAAGTCAACCTCAAAGCCCGAGACGCTGGAAATCAGCACAATCGACGCGCTGGCAGATTGTTCCAAAAATGGCACGGCTGCCGCGACTGCATTGACACTGTGCATCATGTCGACACGGAAAGACTTGTCCCAGGTCTCAGCGGAATCGCCAACAGCCAGCGCGCTGACGTTGCACACCAGCGCGTCAATGCCACCCAGCTCTGCTGCACTGTCAGCGACCCATTTGGCGAGTGCCACGGCATCGGCCACATCAATCGCCTGACCGCAGGCGTGAACACCCATGCCCTTGAGTGCTGTCACAGTGGCGGCCACCTCTGCGGCATTGCGGGCGCACACCGAGACGTGGGCGCCTTCAGCCGCGAAGCCCTCCGCCACCGCCCGCCCAATCCCTTTGCTACCGCCAGTGACCAGCACACGCTTTCCTTTGAGTCCAAGGTCCATTGCATTTCTCCGAAGTTACAAAAAATTCCTGAGTTATCCCGAAAATACCACGATGGCTCGGGCCTGATTTGGAAAGTGCTTTGCTCCGCCCGGGTCCTGCCCGCACCTGCAGTCAGCCCTTCGCCCGGTATTGCACACCCGGGGCATTTTTTAGGTCTACATCCTGAGTGAAAAGTTGTGCGCCATGTGCCTGTGCGGTCTGCCAAATGATGGCGTCGGCCATGGCCAGTTGGTAACGCAATGCCGCCATAGCCGCCAGACGCAAGCCCTGCGCGTCTAAATGCACTACCTGTCCGCGGCTCATGGCGGTCACGACCCGGTCGGCATCGGCTTGATCCCGCTGCAACAAGATCCGCTTGCACACCTCATAGATCGTGATGGCGGGCACCACCAGTTTAGGCAGGTCTGCCAGTACAGGTTCAAAAAAAGAGGCATTCGGGCCGTCTGCAATGTATTCCAGCCATCCGCAGGAATCCACCACGTTCATAGGCTGCGGCCCTGGTTGACTTCCGGATCATTCGGAACATCGGTATTGATGCCACGGCACATGCCTCGGATCGAAGTGATAGGCAATTCGGGCACCAACTCCACATGGTCGCCAACGACGCGCGCTTCCATTCTCTGGCCCGCTACAAGATTGAGCGCTTTACGAACGTCCTTGGGTATAACGATCTGAAATTTTGGCGATAGTGCAACGGAGGTCATAGCATTTAAACGTAAGACATTTCCAAATCGTAGCACGATATGAAAACGCTTTACACCCTATCGCCAGCGCAAAAAGAAAGTCTCGAGTCGTCCTAAGCCTTCGTTGAAGATAGCCCCCACCATCGACAGCACGATCAGACCGGCAAAGACCGAGGTGGTGTCAAACAAACCGGTGGCCTGGCTGATCAAAAAGCCAATGCCACGGTTGGACGACATGAACTCGCCGATCACCGTCCCCACCAAAGCGTAAGGCACGGACACCTTCAAGCCGGTAATCACCCACGAGGTGGCGCTGGGCATGATCACCGAGCGCAACACATGCCACTGATTGCCGCCCATGATACGGATGGCGTTGATGAACAATGGGTTGACATCTCGCACCCCGGCATAGGTATTGAGAAACACCACAAAAAACACGATCGAGGCCGAGACCGCCACCTTGGACTCAATGCCAATGCCAAACCAGATGATGAACAAGGGCGCCAGGGCGATCTTGGGTATGGAGTACAAGGCGGTGATGAAGGGGTCAAGCACCTCGGCCAACCCCCGAAAACGCCCAAACAACAGACCCAGCGCAAAGCCAACGAAGGAGCCGATCAAAAACCCCCACATCGTGGCATAGAGCGTGATGGAGAGGTGATTGACCAGGGTGCCGTCCATCACCCATTTGCCCAAACGGCCGATCACCGCCGAGGCAGAAGAAATGAACAGCTTGTCGATCAGGCGCCCAGAGGCAAACTCCCAGAACGCCAGGAACGCAATACCCACCAGCAGGCGCAAGACGAGGATCCATCGGGCACGCCGACCCTGCGCGGCTTCGAACTGGGCCACCGCGATGCTGCGGCCGCCACTCATGACAGCGGCTTCTGCGTCAGTGCTTTGCATACTTAGATATCCTCGCCTTTGGCGATTTCAGGGGCCAGGATGGACCACAGACGCTCATAGGAGGCCTGAAACTGGGGTTCGAAGCGAACCTTGAACGGGTCACGCGGGAACGGAATGTTGATGGGCTCAATGGCCTTGATGTGGCCGGGCCGGCCAGAAAACACCACCACGCGCTGGGCCAGGGTCACGGCCTCAGACAAATCATGGGTCACAAAGATCACCGTTTTACCGGTCTCTTGCCAGATGTCGAGCAAGCGTCGTTGCATCATCAGTTTGAGCTGAGCATCCAGGGCGCCAAAGGGTTCGTCCATCAGCAAGGTGCCGGGCTCGTAAACCAGCACCTGGGCCAGCGCCACCCGCTTTCGCATGCCGCCAGACAGTTCATTGGGGAAGCTGTTAGCAAAGCCAGACAGGTCGACTGCCTTCATCATGGCCTCGACCCGCTCGCGCCGCTGCGCAGCGGTAAATGGGCGAAAGGTCAGGGGCAGCTCAATGTTTTCATACACCGTGCGCCATGGCAGCACGCTGTCGGTCTGGGTCATGTAGCCCACGCGCTGGTTGACGCCGTGGACCACCTGCCCTTCGTGCAGAATTTTGCCGGCAGAGGGCTCGATGATGCCCGCAATCATGTTGAGCAAGGTGGATTTGCCGCAACCCGATGGGCCGACAAAGGCGACAAAGTCACCCTTGTCGATGGTCAAATCAACCGGCGCTAGGGCGACGGTTTCGCGGTCGCGCCGCACATAGCGCTTCTCTACGCCCTGAACCTGAACCGACATGCTCAAAGCCGACTCAGCGCTTCTTGCGCCACCGAGGTGTCGTACATGTCCTTGAAGGTCAGGGTGGAGGGCAGCGGCGCGGCGTTCATCGTCTTTTGCACCGTATTCAAGAAGTCAACATTCGACTGAAAGAAGTTCTCTTTGGGCAATGGGTTCGAGAAAAAGATCTTGCTGTTGATGTCAAACGACGTGCTGGCAATTTCAGGCGGCAGGCCTTCAAACCACTTGTCCGCCCAGGCGCGGAACTCGGGCGGGCTGGCGTTGATTTCCTTGAGTGCCATGGCCAGGCCCATGCAATAGCGCACCAGCGCTTCGCGGCGGTCTTTGTTGGCCAAGGCGGCCTCACTGGTGGAGGCGATGATGTAGTTGTATTCCTTCAGAGCGGCAGGCGGGTTGAGCGCCATATTGAACAGGTAGCCGCAGTCGCGGTCTTTCACGGCCAGGTCGGACGTCGGGGAAGACAGGCAGAACCCATCAATGACGTTTTGCTGCAGCGCAGCCAACATGCCGGGGCCGCCACCTTGCATGGGGACCAGGCGCAAATCGGTATTGGGGTCAAGCTTGGCCTGCACGGCCAACCAGCGGAACAAGGCATCGGGTGCGGCACCGGGGCCAGTAGTGCCCAGACGCAAACCCTTCAAGGCCGCAGCCTTGCGGTCAACCGGTGATTGCTCGGTGATGCCAAGACGCTTGAGCACGGCATTGGACAGGACCACATTGCTGGCGTATTTGTTGACGGTGGAGACGAAAGACTTGATGGCCAGTTTTTCGCCGCGCGCACGGGACGCTTCGCCCGGGTCGCCCAGCACAATGTCGACGCCAGAGCCGGCCAAGGCCGCCACATTGGTGCCCCGGTTTGAGGCGTTACTCACCACTTTGACGCGGGCCTTGTCAAAAAATCCACGGGAGTTGGCGTAGTCTTCGGCTGCCCACAGCCAGGATTTGGAGGTAGAGCGAAGCGTCTGTATCTCAGGCACGGTTTGGGCATAAACCCGCGCAGGCAATATTGACGATACCCCCAAAGCGGTGGTGGCAGCAATGACAGTTCGACGGTTCAGTTGGCTCATTCAATCACTCCATATATAGACAGGGTTGGCAATTGTTCTAATATAGAGACAATTAAAGATTTTGACAATCTGGTGAACCCGCGTATGTGCAAAAAAGGTTTCAGTGTCTGACCGCAATCAACGCGCCGACTACGTGGTGGTGGGCGCCGGCCCGGCGGGCTGCGTGCTGGCGGCCCGGCTCAGCGAAGACCCCGATTGCCAAGTGCTGCTGATTGAGGCCGGAGGGCGTGACTGGAACCCGCTGCTGGGTGTGCCCCTGATGACGGGTCTGATCCTGCGCTCAGCCTACGCCAATTGGTCTTATGTCACAGAGCCTGAGCCCCAGCTGAATGGCCGCCGCACCCAATGGGCCCGGGGCAAAGTACTGGGCGGCTCCTCCAGCATTCACGGCATGGTCTACATGCGTGGCTTACCCATCGACTTTGCCGACTGGGCGGCCCGGGGCCTGACAGGCTGGTCCTATGACGAGGTGTTGCCCTACTTCTTGCGCAGTGAAAACTCCCACCGCGGGGGCGGCGCCTTCCATGCCACCGGCGGCCCCCTGACCGTGTCTGCCGGCCGGCTGGACAACCCCTTGTTTCAAGTCTATTTGCAAGCTGCACAGCAGGCTGGACACCCCAAAAGCGATGACTTTGCCGGCTCCATGCCCCACGGCGCCGGGGCTTACGACTTCACCATCCGCAATGGCCGACGCGTCAGTGCCGCCAGCGCTTTTTTACGCCAGGCGCTGCATCGCCCCAACCTGCGCGTGGTCACTCAGGCACAGGCCTTGTGCTTGAACTGGGATGCCAATGGCCGGGTGCAGGGCGTTGACGTGTTGCACCGCGGCGAGAAAATCACCCTGCGCGCCGAGCGCGAGGTGTTGCTGTGTGGCGGCGCCGTCAACTCACCGCAACTGCTGATGCTGTC
Source organism: Rhodoferax sp. OV413 (assembly GCA_945885775.1). GTDB lineage: Bacteria > Pseudomonadota > Gammaproteobacteria > Burkholderiales > Burkholderiaceae_C > Rhodoferax. The sequence goes on from CAMCZF010000029.1 coordinate 5,250, forward strand.
GGGCATTGGGCCAGCGGCGGCGCTGCAGGCCCAGGGCCTGCCGGTGCGCATAGACCTGCCCGGCGTCGGGCAGGGCTTGCAGGACCACCTGCTGGTCCGGGTCGAGCACCGCGCCCTGGGCGGCGTCACGCTGGACCGCTTGCGCCGCGTTGATCTGGCTGCCTGGGCCTTGTTCAAGGCGATGGTGTGGGGCACGGGCCCAGCCACCAGTTTTCCGCTGGAGGTAGGCGGCCTGTACAAGTCGTCGCCCGACCTGGCGCAACCTGATTTGCAGTCGCATTTTCTGCCGGCGCTCTCCAGCGCCGCCTTGCGTTTGCCGTATTTCGCCAAGGTGCTGCCGCAAGACCGCGGCGCCGGGTTCTTTGCCAATGTGTTCCAGCTGCGGCCTGAGTCCACGGGGGCGATCGAACTGGCCTCGGCCGACCCGCTGGCGCACCCGCGCATTCGGCCCGGCTACCTCAGTGCGCCGCAAGACCTGGTGGTGCTGCGCGAGGGCGTCAAGCGCTTGCGTGAGGTCTTTGCCCAGCCCGCTTTTAACGCCTGGCGCGGTGTGGAACTGGCGCCGGGGCCCAAGGTGCAAAGTGATGCCGACATCGAGGCCTGGATCCGCGCCACGGCAGACACCGTGTACCACCCGACGTCGAGTTGCCGCATGGGCGGCACAGCCGACCCAATGGCGGTGCTGGACAACCAGTGCCGGGTGCGCGGTGTGGCGGGCCTGCGGGTGGTGGATGCTTCGTCGCTGCCGCGTGTCACCAGTGGCAACACGGCGGCACCGGTGTACATGCTGGCCGAGCGCATCGCCGATGTGTTGCGCGGCCGGCTCAGCCTTTAGGCTTGGTCGATGCCTCGTCGTAACCACCCTGGCCCTGCAGGTTTGCCCAGGTGGCAAAGGCGGGCGAGGCGTTGACATGGCCATCCCGAATCGCCTCCATCCAGACCCGCGCCGCCTCAACGAAATAAGGCACGCTGCCGGGGAACATCATCAGCGTCAGCGCCTCGGCCAGGTCCATCTCATCCACTTGGCTGGCATAGGCCGCCATGAGGGCATGGTGCAGCCAATCCAGGTGGCCCAGTGCCGCGTGCACGCTGCAGGCGCACAACCAGATGTCGCGGCGCGACAGCGGCTGACCGGCGTGCTCCACCGCTTCCCGATACGAGGCCACGATGTCAATCGAGGGCAAATGCGGCATCCAGTGGTTTTGCACAAACCGGTAGGCCGTCGCGCCCTTGAGCGAAGCGGTCAGTTGCAGCACGGCCTTGAACTCGGCGTCGCTGCCACCGCCTTCATAAAAACGGGCAATATGGTGCGTGGCCAGCGCCTCATCGCAGGCCACCAAGATGGCCAGCCACACCAGCTCGCGGTCTCGCACCGACAAGGTTTTGTGGTCGAGCGCCAGCGCCGTGTACAACTGGTCATAGGCCTGCAACATGGCGGGCGAGGTGATCGCCAACAACCCGTGGTGGGGCAACAGGTAACCCCTTTTGGCTTGGACGACAGACAGGCGTTGGGTGAGTTCTTCCGGGGTCATTACAAACTTTCAAGTGGAGCGGTGCGACATGGCTGAAACCGAGGCCTACCGGTTGCTTTTTTCACCGCTGCAGGTGGGCCCGTGGTGTCTAAAAAATCGTATTGTCCATGCTTCGATGTCGCTGCGTTACGGCGCCGCGCATGGCATGCATCCCGGCTATCACCAGTACTACCTGAACCGGGCACGCGGCGGGGCCGCCATGGTCATCACCGACCCAGTGGCGTTTTTGCCAAGCCAAGGTACAGAGCGGCTGTGCGCCTGGAACGACTCAATGACCGATGATTTGTGCCGTTTTGCCCAAGCCCTTCGCGAACAGGACTGTCATCTGCTGGCCCAGATTCAAGACAACGGCCGGGCCCGGCGCGTGCCCGGCCGGGTGAGTGGTCTGCGTGGGGCGTCTGCCATGCCAGACGATCTGTTCTACGCCATGCCAGAGGAACTGACGCCGCCCGAGCTGGCGGCATTTGTAGAAGCCGCGGCGGACGCCGCCCGGCGCTTGCAGCGTTGCGGTTACACCGGGGTTGAGGTGTCAGCAGGGCACGGTCACATCTTTCACCAGTTTTTATCACCGCACACCAACCTGCGCGAAGATGGTTACGGCGGCACGCTGGCCGGTCGCAGCCGCTTGCTGGTGGAGGTGTGCCAGGCTATTCGACAAGTTTGCGGCGATGGCTTCATGCTGGCGGTGAAGCTGCCCGGCGATGATGGCCTGCGCGATGGCGTGAACCCCCTTCTGGCGGCAGAGATTGCCGGTCATCTGGTGGCCCAGGTCAAGGTCGACCTGCTGTCGTACGCGCAAGGCACACACCACCACACGCTGGAGATGCACCTGCCTGACGACAGCTACCCGCGGCTGCCCTTCATGCCCTTGCTGCGGCGCCTGAGGGCGGCGACACCGGAGGTGCCGGTGATGGCGCTAGGGCGCATCACCGACCCGGCCGAAGCCGAGGGCATTTTGGCGCGGGGCGATGCCGAGTTGGTGGGCTTGGCCCGGGCCCTGGTCACCGACCCGGCCTGGCCGCTCAAGGCGCAGCGGGGCATGGCGCGCAACATCCGCTACTGTGTGTCTTGCAACTCTTGCTGGGGCACCATCATCCAGGGGCTACCGCTCACTTGCGACAACAACCCACGCGTGGCGCACGCCAACGAACTCGACGCCGACCTGCCCGCCGCCGAGCAGCCAAAACGCATTGCCGTGGTGGGGGCGGGCATTGCCGGGCTGGAAGCGGCGATGACCGCTGCCCAACGCGGCCATCAGGTCACGCTGTGGGGGCAGGGGGCCATGCCCGGCGGCAAGGCGCAACTGCAGTCGCGCCTGCCCATCAGTGAGTCGCTCTCCAGCATTGCCGACTACCAGTTCATGCAGCTGCAGCGGCTGGGTGTCGAGCTCCGGCTTGGCCAATGGGTCACCGCGGCAGAGGTGCTGGCCACGCAGCCCCAGGCGGTGGTGCTGGCCACCGGGGCCACCATGGTCTGGCCGCAGGCTCTGCCAAGCCGCCTGCGCGACGACGGCTGGGTGCAAGACCTGCGCGAGGTGGTGGTGGACCTGCTGAAACGCCCGGGCAAGCAAGCCGGCGTGGCCGTGCTGTACGACCTGGACCAGACCGCCGGCACTTACGCTGGGGCCGAATTGTTGAAAGACCGGTTCGAGCGCGTGGTGATCTTGTGCGGCCGGGAATCGGTGGCACAGGACGTGCCCCTGGTGGTGCGCCAGCGCATTCAGCGCCGATGCGCCGAACGCAGCATCGAGATTCTGACGCAGGTCGAACCGGTCTGGACGGATCTGATGGAAGACGAAGGGCGCCTGGCCTACCGGAGCATCTTTGGCGACACACTGCGCTACATCGACCAAGTGGCCCTGATCACCTACGCCACCCCCCGCAAGCCCAACCTGGCCCTGTGGCCGGCCTTGCGTGACAGCGGTGTGCCGGTGCATCGCATTGGCGACTGCCTGCTGGCCCGCGAGCCAATGTCAGCCACCGCCGAGGGCCACGCCATCGGGATGGCGCTCTAGACGGGCATAAATTTCAAAATTGATAGCAACAAATGCTTGCTGCATAAGGGCTAGAGGCCGATTTGATCCATATTTTCAGGGCTCTTCACGCACCTCGGCGAGCAGTTCCGGGTGGCGGTCCAGCACGCTGACTAAGATGTGCTCTTTTGTCGCCCCAAGGACCGCCATGCTCGCCCACCTGCGCAACACCGAGATCTACTTTGACATCGACGGCATGGGCCTGGTGCCCGATGGCCCACGCATGCGCGAGAAACCGGCGGCCTTTGTCATCCATGGCGGCCCGGGCGGCGAGCACAGCGACCTGAAGGCTGGCTTTGGGCCGCTGGCCGAGCAGCTGCAGCTGGTCTATTTTGACCACCGGGGCCAGGGCCGCTCGGGCCGGGGCGATGTAAGCCTGTACAACCTGGACGAAAACGTGGAAGACATGGAGGCGCTGCGCCGGCACCTGGGGCTGGGCCCGATTGTCAGCATGGGTACCAGTTACGGCGGCATGGTGGCCATGGCGCACGCGGCGCGCTACCCGCAGTCGGTGTCGCACCTGGTGCTGATGGTCACGGCAGCGCACGCCGGCTTCAATGCCCGGGCCCGGCAGATCGTGGCCGAGCGTGGCACGCCCGAGCAGGTGGCGGTGTGCCACGACCTGTGGGCAGGCAAGCTGGACACGGCCGACAAGATGCGGCACTACTACGCAGTCATGGGCCCGATGTACGCGCTGAAGTACGACGCGGCTGTGGCCGAGCAGGGCCGGGCCCGCGGCATCGTTTCTCCTGAGGCCATGGCGCAGGCCTTTGCACCGGGCGGTTTTTTGCAGACATTTGATTTGCGCCCTGAGCTCTCACGCATCACCGCGCCCACGCTGATCCTGGCTGGCCAACAAGACTGGATTTGCCCGCCCGAGTTTTCTGAAGAAATCCACCGGCTGATTCCGGGCTCGCAGCTGCAGGTGCTGGCCAACAGCAGCCACTCACTGCGGGTGGATGTGCCCGAGGCCATGCGGGCCGCCATCAGCGCCTTTGTGACAGATGCCGCCCCGCGCGGCTGAGGCGACCACGTCATGAGCCTGCAGAACTTTGTCATCAGCACCTTGATGCGCTTGGCGCAACGCGCCAGCGCCAAGCTGAGTGCCGAGCACCGCTTTCGGCGCAACCGGCGCTTTTTGGCCACAGACCGCAGCAAACCCGGGACGGCGGTGCAGATCAAGCCAGCGCAATTGGCCGGGCTGCCGGTGGAGTGGGTGACGCCACGCAACCTGACGCAACCCGATACAGCGCCGATCTGTCTGTACCTGCATGGCGGGGCCTTTGTGATGGGCGGGCTCAACAGCCACCGTGACATGGCGGCCCAGTTGGCACAGCGGGCGCAGATCCAGCTGCTGATGGTGGACTACCGGCTGGCGCCCGAGCACCCGTTTCCGGCAGCACTGGACGACGCCCTAGCGGTGTACCGCGCGCTGCTGGCGCAGGGTATCCCGGCGCAACGATTGCTGCTGGCTGGCGACAGCGCCGGCGGGAATCTGGCACTGGGCACGGCGCAGGCAATCCAGGCCCTGGGGGTGCCGCTGCCGGCCGCCTTGGTGCTGTTCTCACCCTGGCTGGATTTGACGGGCCAGAGCCCGTCGCGCCAGGCCCATGCCACGAGCGATGTGATGCTGTCGCAGCAAGTGCTGGACGAGGCCGCCGCCCTGTACGCGCCTGGCCTGGCGTTGGACGAGGCCCGGCTGTCGCCGCTGTTTGGCCAATTGGCCGACCTGCCGCCCTGCCTGCTGATTGCCAGCCGCGCCGAAATTCTGATTGACGATGCCCGACAACTACACCAGCTGATGCTGGCCGCAGGCGGCCAGGTTGAGCTGCTCGAATGGGCCAACACCCCGCACGCCTTCCCGGCCATGGCGCGCTACCTGCCGGAGGGACGGGCCGCGCTGGATCAAACAGCGCGGTTTATCCGGCAGTGGCTGACGTAAGCTAGGGTTTGCCTCTCGGCCATGCCGGAAACGTCAGACTGATATGGCCGCCGCGCCCTCGAGCAGTGCGTGCGCAGGCAACAAGGCCCACAGCGGCACGACTTCGACACGGTCGCTCAGGCGATAGCGATGACGGCCCGGGTACACCACGTAGAGCGCGTCGAGCTTCAAGTCGACCAGGGCAATCCGCATGCTGGTGGTAATACGGGGTGCGTCGGCACGTTTGAACTCGATCCCAATGCGCTGTTGGCCGCGCAGCATCAGCAGGTCTAGCTCCGCACCCTGGTGGGTGGCCCAGAAAAATGCCTCATCGGGACGTGCCAGGCGCAGCACCTGCTCCAAGGCAAATCCCTCCCAGCTCGCGCCGTGGTGCGGGTGTGCCAACAGATCGTCGCGGGTGCGGACTCCCATCAAGCCGTGCAGCAGCCCGGTGTCGCGAAAGTAAATTTTGGGCGCCTTGACCTGCCGTTTGCCCAGATTCTCGTGCCAGGGCTGGAGCTGGCGCACCATCAGGGTCTGGGTCAGAGTGTCAAGATAGCGGCGGATGGTGGGCTCCGACACCCCCATCGATTGAGCAAACGGCGCGGCCGACCAGATTTGCCCATGGTAGTGTGCCAGCATGGTCCAGAACCGCAGCATCGCGGGCGCTGCAATGTTGATGCCAAATTGGGGCATGTCTACCCGCACATGATCGGCCACAGCATTCATGCGCCAGGCAAAGCTGTCCTGGTCGTTGGCAGCCAGATAAGCGCGCGGAAAACCGCCGCGCAGCCAGTGTTGCTGCACCAGCGTATCGCTGCAGCCGCCCTCGGCGTTGCTCAACTCGGCCAGGTCGAAGCCCGCGACCTCCAGCGTTTCGACACGCCCCAGCAGGGACTCGCCGGCCTGTCGCATCAGGGCTGGGGCCGCACTGCCCAGCAGCAAAAACTGCCCCGGTCTGTCCGAACGGTCCATCAGGGTGCGCAACAAGGGGAACAGGCCGGGCCGCAGCTGCACCTCGTCGATGACCACCAGCCCGGCCAGCGGCTCCAGCGTTTGCGTGGCCTGCTCCAGCCGCTGCGCATGGGGGGGGTATTCCAGGTCGAAGTAGTTGGCGCTTTCGCGAGGCAGGATCTGCTGGGCCAGGGTGGTTTTGCCAGATTGGCGAGGGCCCAACAAGACCACACCACGCGAGCGGCCCAATGCTGTACGCAGGGCCAACTCGATTGAATGGCGTTTGATCATGCCAAGATGATATGACATTTACCATGAAATTCCAACTTGCCACATTCGAATTTCATGGAGATCACCAGATTTACAGCGACTGCTCCTGCTCAGCGCATCTGCGCGCCCGCATGCTAATCGAGCCGCACAAACCACCAAAGTGACAGCACGCTGACCAGGCCGGCGACGATGAACGCGGGGGAAAAGTCCCCGGGCTGCAGGCCCTTACTTGATCTGGTACACCGCCACTGAACCGGCCACCTCGTGGCCCACCACCAGCAAGGCCACACCATTGGGGCTCTGCGCTGCGGGGATAAATTTCAGCCCCTCAGGCGAAATGTCCCCGTCGGTCAGGTCGGTCGTGTTGCGAACATACTGCACAAATTTGGGCTTGAGCGGGTTGGTGATCTGGTACATCAGAATAGCGCTGGCACGCTCCAAGGCGACAAACGCATAGGTCTCACTGCCCACCTGGCCCACCACCACAGACTCGGGCTCAGGGCCTTTGTTGTCGAGCCGACCCAGGAGCTGCGATGCCTTAAGCAAGGCCGTGGCCTTGGTGGCGTCTTCAGCCGCGTTGTTGTAAACGATACGCTCCACGTCTTCACCTGAGTCGAACACCTGCAGGCCAGTCTCTGCATCCCAGATCGAGAAGGAACGGCTGCCCAGCATATACAGGCGGTCATAGTCTCCGTCGCCGTCGGTGTCGCCGAACTTGCCGTTGGCGTCCTTGGCCATCAGGGTCAAGCGCCCCAACTCTTGTGCGGTGTTAATCGCAGTCACGGTTGCTGCCGGGAACGCAGTAACGTCAAGGCTGGCCACCAGGTCGGCAAAGCGCGCGGTCTCAGCCGAGGCGCCCGTCATGAAGTCGTCACGGTCGTCCCCCTCGTTAGCCGTGAGGAAGTAGGTCTTGCCGCTGAGGGTGACAGTGGCAATGCCATCCGGCATATAGACACCGAACAGGTTAGGGTAGCTTTTAAGCTGTGCCGGCTGGGTCGGGCTGTTGTAAACCGCGCTTGTGGTCCCGGCATACCGGTCCGAGGCTGCAATCCGGTTCTTGGTCGCGTAATCCTTATAGCCGAGAGCATAAATCTTGCTGATCTTGCCAGTTGCCAGGTCGACTGTGGCGACCGCATTGTTCTCCTGCAGGGTGACAAAAGCGGTTTTGCTGTCGGCTGAAATCGACACATATTCCGGCTCCAGGTCTTGCGCCACGGTGGCGCCCGGGCGTCCGATCCGGATACCGGCGGGCAGCTCGCCTCGACGGCTACCGCCGACATTGAAGTCGCTAAAACCAAGAGTTATGGCCGCATCGGCCGGCACACCGCTGGTGATTGGAATGATGGAGATGGACCCTTCCGGGTCAATGCCGTCCGTCATAAAGGTGCTACTGAGCTCGCCCTCATTGGCCACCACCAGGTACTTGCCATCTGGCGAGAAGGCCACACCGTCCGGTAGGGAGCCGACCGTGACCTTCTTAAGGAAGGTGGCGGTGCCGGCAGAGTCCAGGCTGTAGAAAGCGATCACACCCGCATTGGTTTTGGGCGAGGACTGCACCGCGATGGCCAGCAGGTTGCCGCTGACGTCGAGGCTCTGCACGCCGCCGGCCGTAAAGCCGCCGCCGTTGACGCTGGCCGCTACGTTGACTCTGAGCGCTGCCGTCAGGTTGGTGGCGGTGGTGCTGTTGGCCAGCGCGGCAGTAGGCAGCGCAGAAAGGTCGATCCGGGCGAATGACGATGGCTCGGCAGCCGTATCGACTGTGACGAACAAGGATTTACTGCCGGGGTGGAAAGCAACAATCTCGGCGACCAGTGACGGGACGGCAACCGTACCACCACTGGCATAGCGCCCAACCAGGCTCATACGTGGCAGGCCGGCATCCTTGGTGAACATGGCGAGCTGCTCGGTCATGTGTTGGCGGGCCGCTGACTCTGATTTCAGGCTGGTTGAGCCGGCCAATAGGGCTGTCAGCTCGCCATCGCTCGCCAACGCCCAATTGGCCGGCGCCTTGGCACTTTTTGCAAGCTTGTTGTTGTCAAGTTGGATGCCATTGTTGGGGTTGCCATCCGCGTCTGCCGATTGCAGCAAGCGCGCAATGGCGACTGCGGCTGGGTCTTGGGTCCCCGTGCCGCTGACCAAGTCCACGGGCGTGACCATGGCCGCACCAGCAACCGGCGGAAACGCAATGCCACCCAAAGAGAAAGTGACGTTTGCGCCCGGTGGGTACAAGAACCGCCCCGTAGCGTCTGTGGTCCCCGTTATGGAGCCCGTGGTGTAGCTCAACCCCTCGACGGGCGCATCTACAAAGATACCGGCGGTCACGGGAATACCGTTGCCGCCACAGGCCGAAAGAATGGCGGCAGTGATTAGGGAGAGGGACAGAGAGCGATTTTTCATGCGACGACCACCATAAAGTGAAAATAACATTTCACTGTAATAAGTCCAGATGAAGAAAATATGACAACCCATGGCGCCTGCCAGGGGGTAGCAGCTAATGGCCACGGCGGCGGCCTGGCCCAGCCTGCTCAGCGCATCTGCGCGCCCGCATGCGGATCGAGCCGCACAAACCACCACAGCGACAGCACGTTGACCAAGCCGACGACGATGAACGCGGGGGAAAAGTCCCCGGGTTGCAGCTCTATGCCATTGCCGCCATGCCAAAAAGAGGCCGCTGCCAGCAAGGCGGCGCCTAGCACCACGCCAAAGCTCAAAGAGACCTGCTGGGCCATGGCAGATAAGGCGGTGGCATGGCTCATGCGGGGAGCGGGGATTTCAGAGAAGCCCAGCGTACCCAGGCAGATCATGCACATTGAGGTGACCAGCCCGCCCATCATCAGCACCACAAACAGCAGCAGGTGCGGCGTGGCTGGCGTGAACTGGCTGTACCCCAGGTAAAACAGGCTGCTGAGCGCGGTGGCGCCCGTCAGCAGATTGCGAAAACCAAAACGTCGAATGGTCTGGGTCATTACCACCCGTGTGCCCAGGGCGCCCACTGCGGTGGCGACCGTGAGCGTACCGGACGCCAGTGGAGACAAGCCAAAGCCCAGCTGCAACATCAGCGGCAGCAAAAAGGGCACGGCACCAATGCCGATGCGCAGCGGCAGGCCACCAAACACCGACAGGCGGAAGGTCCGGTGGCGGAGGATAGCCAGGTCAATCAGCGGATGCTCACTTTGGCGGACATGGCGCGTGTAGAGCCACAGCATCGCCGCCCCTAGCAGCGCCGCCAGCCAGGACACCAGCACAGGCACCATGGTGCGCCCAGCGGTTTCCAGCGCGCCGAGCAGCAAACTCAGGCCCAGGGCCAGCAAGGCGAAACCGCCGAAATCAAACGGCACCGGGTCAACGGCCGGCGGGTCGTCACTGACAAAAGCCAGCATGAGTGCAATGGCCAGCAGCCCAAACGGGATGTTGACCAGAAAAATCCAGCGCCAACTGGCATAGGTGACGATGGCTCCGCCAAACAACGGGCCCATCATGCGACCAATGACCGCCGGCACAGTGAACCAGACCATGGCCGCGACCATACCTGAGGGCGGTACAGCCCGCAACAAGATCAGGCGACCTACCGGCACCATCATGGCGCCGCCCAGCCCCTGCAGGATGCGAAAAACCACCAGCTCAGGCAGGCTTCCAGCCATGCCGCACAGTGCTGAGCCCAGCGAAAACAGCGCAATCGCCAAACAAAATACCCGCCGCGCGCCAAACCGGTCGGCCAGCCAGCCGCTGAGCGGCAGAAAAACCGCAAGGCTGAGCAAGTAGGCGGTGATGGCCAGGTTAAGGTGCAGTGGCGGCACGGCCAATGAGGTGGCTATGCTGGGCAGCGCCGTGACCATCACCGACGAGTCAAGGTTTTGAAGAAACAGGGGGCTTGCCACAATGGCAGGAATCAGTCGGTCGCGGCGTAGTAGCATGAGGCCATTTTAGGAAGAGACACTTAGCATGCCGTCACTGACGCTCAACCATCTGAAAATTCGAACTCGGTTCCTGCTGTTGTTGGTGCTGTTCTTGACTGGGTTTTTGCTGTACGGCGGATGGTCATTCCGCACGCTTGATTCGCTCAAGGTGAATGGGCCCTTGTACCAACGGATTGTGCAGAGCAAGGACCTGATTGCCGATGTGTTGCCACCGCCTGAATACATCATAGAGTCTTACCTCGTGAGCCTGCAGCTGGTCAGTGCGAGTGGCAAGACCGAGCAGGATCGATTGGTGGAACGGCTCAAGGCCCTGAAAAAAGACTACGACGACCGCCATGTCTATTGGTCACGGGAAACGCTTGAGCCCGAACTCGCTGAGCTGTTGCTCAAGTCGTCTTACGAGCCAGCCATGGCGTTCTACAGCCTGGCCTTTGACCAGTTGATTCCGGCGGTCCGGGCCGACAACCGGGAGGCCATCAGCGCCACCACCCTGCGCATCAACCAGGCTTACGATAGCCATCGCACCGCCATTGACAAAGTGGTGGCCATGTCCATCCAGCGCGCTGCTCAAGACGAGGCCGGCGCCAAGGACAGCATTCGCTCCGCCATGACTTTGCTGCTGCTGATTTTGGTGGGCTCGGTGGGCGTTTGTCTGGGTGTGGCCTGGCTCATCACCCGCAGCATTCTGGGCCCACTGAATCAGGCCGTCGGTGTCGTCAAGACCTTTGCCGCCGGTGACCTGCGCACCCAGTTCAATGCCGACGGCAGGGACGAGTTCGCTCAGCTGCTGCAGGCCTTGCAGGAGATGCAGGCCAAATTGGTCACACTGGTGTCTGGCGTGCGCGAAGGCTCAAACCAAGTGGCGGTGGCCTCGGCCGAAATTGCCCAGGGTAACCAGGATCTGAGCAACCGAACCGAATCGCAGGCCAGCGCACTGCAACAGACGGCAGCCTCCATGGAGCAGCTGGGCTCGGTCATGAACCAGCATACTGACACGGCACGCCAGGCCAGCATACTGGCGCAAAAAGCCAGCAGCACAGCCATGCAGGGCGGCCAGGTGGTGGCCCAGGTGGTGGACACCATGCGAGGCATCAATGAGGCATCTCGCAAGATCGCAGACATCATCAGCGTGATCGACGGTATTGCTTTCCAGACCAATATCCTGGCCCTCAACGCTGCCGTGGAGGCGGCCCGGGCCGGCGAACAGGGCCGCGGTTTTGCCGTGGTGGCGAGCGAGGTGCGCAGCCTGGCCGGGCGCAGCGCCGAGGCGGCACGGGAAATCAAAGCCCTGATCACCGCCAGCGTCGAGCGGGTCGCCCAGGGCTCGCAGCTCGTCGACCGGGCGGGTCATACCATGACCGATGTGGTAGCCAGCATCCAGCAGGTGACCGACCTGATTAGTGTGATCAGCTCGGCCAGCGCCGAGCAGACTGCGGGGGTCAACCAGATCACCGAGGCCGTTACTCACATGGACCAAGCGACCCAACAAAACGCTGCTCTGGTGGAGCAGATGGCCGCAGCGGCCCAGAGCCTCAGGTCCCTGTCCCAGGAGCTGGTGGGCCGGGTGGCCATGTTCGGCGTCGACAAGGCAGCGACAACTGCGAGGCCTGGGACGGCGCCTCTCGCTCTACCGTCGGCAGGCACAGCGCAGAAAGAAGCCGCCTGGGAATCCTTTTAGCCAGGCAGGGTTGCCAGCACCCGCTGACTCGCCGCCAGACATTCCGCGGCCCAGGCATGCGCTGGCGTATCTGCTTCGCGCAGCAGGTGCACCACTTCGACGCTCACCGGCAGATCTGGCGGCAATGCGGCAAACAGGCCGCACAGGTCGATGTTGCCCTCACCCGGCATGAGCCGCTCACAACGGGCGGTGTGCAGCAACTGCTCGGTGCTGAAGTGCGTGCCGGCCTCACCGTCACAGATCTGGGCGTAGTGCAGCAGGCTGCGCGGGATGGCTCGAATATCGTCCAGTGTGCTGTTGGAGCGGCCAAAGTGCAGCGCATCAACCAAAATGCCGGCGTTGGCCGGGTTGCCGGCGGCTTCGACCAGCGCCAGGGCACTGCGCGCATCCGGCACCGCCGTCCAGGGCATGAACTCCAGGTCGGCCGTCAGGCCAAAGGGCGCCATCTGCTCGCACAGCCGGGCATAGCTGGTAGCCAGGCGCGCTGGTTCGGTGTCGTCACCAACCACCAGCACGGCGCGTGCGCCCAGTGCAGCGCCAGCCTCGAACAAGGGCAGGTACAGGCGGGGGTCAAAGCCTTCGCCGATGCGCACGATCTCCAGATCAAACACGCCCACGCCAGTGCCGCGGCAGGCGGCCAAGGTCTCGCGCATCAGCGCTGCGTTACCCAGCAGGTGCTGATACGGCGTGCCCGGGACGTTGGGCCACAGGCGCAGGCCAACAAAGCCGTAACCGGTGGCAGCCGCCAAGCGCACCGCCTCGGGCGCCCCGCAACGGTGGGCCGTCAGGTGGGCCATGGCGTAGGCACGGGCCCCAGGCGGCGGGGGTAGCGAGGCGAGACTGTTGTTCATGGCATTCGGATAGAGAAGAATTTTGCTATGAAAAAAATAGCTATGAAGCCACGGCCATCAAGGGCTAGAGGCCTATTTTGTTATAAATTAACCCGGCTGGCGAGCCCCGGAAATCCCATGATAATCGCGATGGGCTGCAACTCCGCCATCTCGCGCGTCTTTAGCGCGAAGGCAGGCTAACCGCCGCAGCGGCCCGAATGACCCGACACACCCCAGCCAGTACAAGGAGCCCTGCTTATGTCCGATTCACCGTTTGTACTGGCCGGCGTGATGGGGTGGCCGGTAGCGCACACCCGCTCGCCCGCCATCCACAACCATTGGATCGCCAAGTACGGGCTCAAGGGCGCCTATGTGCAGCTGCCGGTTCAGCCAGAGCGGCTGGAGGCGGCCATCCGTGGCCTGGCGGCCCTGGGTTTTGCCGGCTGCAATGTGACCGTGCCGCACAAGGTCAGCGCCATGCGCTTCATGGACGAGCTGCACCCGGCCGCGCGCCGGGTGGCAGCGATCAACACCGTCGTGGTGCAAGCCGACGGGCGCCTGCTGGGCATGAACAACGACGGCGCGGGCTACATCCAGAGCCTGCGCGATGCCGACACCACCTGGCGCGGTGATGCCGGGCCAGCACTGGTGCTGGGTGCCGGCGGTGCCGCCAGAGCTATTGTGGTGGCCCTGCTGGACGAAGGCGTGCCTGAGCTACGCATCACCAACCGCACCCTGGAGCGGGCGCATGAGCTCGCCGAGGCCTTTGGCGACCGGGTCAAGGTGGTGCCTTGGGCCGAGCGCAACGAGGCGATGGCGGGCGTGAGCCTGCTGGTCAACACCACCACGCTGGGCATGCACGGGCAAGCACCACTGGATGTTGCGCTGCACGCGCTGCCTCAAGATGCCATGGTGTCGGATGCGATTTACATTCCAATGGAGACGCCCCTGCTGGCGGATGCCCGAAAAGCAGGCCACCGAACGGTCAATGGTCTGGGCATGCTGCTGAACCAGGCGCGCCCGGCGTTCCAGTCGTGGTTTGGGGTGCTGCCCGAGGTCACGCCTGAGCTGCGGGCGGCGGTTGAGGCCACTTTTTAGAGTCAACGCGCCTTGAATTTGCTTGGTCCATCGCACCGCACGAGCCCACTCACTCGGCCTTGACCCCCACATCCTTAGCGATTTTGGTCCACTTGGTGATTTCGGCGTCGATGAAACGGCCAAACTGTTGCGGCGTGCCGCCCATGGGGTCCAGACCGCCCGCCACCAGCTTGTCGCGTACGACTGGCGTGGTCATCACCTTGTTAAAGGCCTCGTTGATTTTCTTGACCACATCGTCGTTCATGCCCGCAGGGCCTACCAAGCCCTGCCAGGCTGTGGCGTCAAAACCGGGCAAGCCGCTCTCGGCGATGGTAGGAATGGTGGGTGCGTTGGCCGAGCGCTTGGTGGTGGCCACTGCCAGCGCCCGCAGCTTACCGGTTTGTACATGCGGCATCAGGTTAGCCTGGTCACCAAGCACCACCTGGATTTGACCCCCCAGGGCATCGGTGACCATGGGCCCGCCGCCCTTGTAGGGAACGTGCACCATGTCGATGCCGGCTTGGGCCTTGAGCAGCTCGGTACCCAGATGAGGCAAGCTGCCGCTGCCGGCCGAGCCGTAGGACAGCTTGCCCGGGTTGGCCTTGGCGTATTGCACCAGTTCGGCAACGGTTTTGACCGGCAGGCTGGGGTGGACCACCAACACGTAATTAACGTCCACCGTGCGCACAATGTGCGTGAAGTCTTTGCGCGGGTCATAGGGCATCTTGTCGTAGATGCCGACATTGATGGCCAAGGAGGCAATGTTGCCCAGCAACAGGGTGTAGCCGTCTGGCGCGGCTTGCGCCACGATGCCAGCGCCCAGCATGCCGCTGGCGCCGCCTTTGTTGTCGATCACCACCGGTTGACCCAGCGCCTCGGCCAATGCCGGTTGCACCACCCGGGCGTAAAAGTCGACCGCGCCGCCTGGCGGGAAGGGCACCACCAGCCGAATGGGCTTGCTGGGATAGGCCTGGGCCAGTACGGTACAGGCCGCCAAAAAACCGAAGAGCGCGACGCAAAGCCGCTGCCATTTAAAGCCGATGCGCATGGTATTTGTCTCCTTTTTTAGGCAGTGTACACTTTGATTTTGCCCTCTGAAAGGCGGCTTCATGGCCCCCACCATCGACCGGTTGGACTGCTGGGTGCTGCGTGCGCCGATCGCCGTGCCTGTAGCCAACGCCTTTGGCGCCATGAGCAACCGGCCTGCCGTTTTTTTGCGCGTGAGCGCCAGCGATGGCGCCACAGGCTGGGGTGAGGTGTTCAGTAATTTCCCACAAGTGGGCGCCGAGCACCGGGCGCGGCTGGTCAGCAGCATCTTTGCGCCCATGCTGGCGGGGGTGTCAGCCGACGACCCGGCCAGCGTACGCAGCCTGCTGGACCAGCGCACCCGGCAAATGGCGATCCAGTGTGGCGAGCCCGGGCCCTTTGCACAAATCACCGGCGCGGTGGACCAGGCGCTGTGGGACATGGCCGCCCGTCGCGCAAACCTGCCACTATGGCAACTGCTGGGCGGCAGCAGCAGCCGGGTGCGGGTCTATGCCAGTGGCATCGGGCCCGACAAGGTGGTAGCGGTGGCACTGGCCAAGCACGCCGAGGGCTACCGCGCTTTTAAACTCAAGGTCGGGTTTGGCGCTGAACGCGATGTAGCCAACCTAGCCGCCATGCGCGAAGCCCTGGGCCCGGACGCGGTGATCATGTGTGACGCCAACCAGGCTTGGTCACCGGCCCATGCCGCCACCCGTATTGCCGAGCTGGCCCCCTACCAGCCCTACTGGATTGAAGAACCCATTGGCGCCGACCAGCCCCACGCCGCCTGGCGCAGTCTGGCACAGGCCAGCCCCGTGCCCCTGGCCGCCGGCGAAAACCTGCGCGGCGAGGCTGCCTTTACAGAGGCCATCGAGGCTGGCTACCTGCGGTTTGTACAGCCCGACGTAGGCAAGTGGGGCGGCATCACCGGCGGGCTGGCGGTGGCGCGCCAGGCACAGGCGCAGGGCATCGCTTACTGCCCGCACTGGCTGGCCGGCGGTGTTGGCCTCGCTGCCAGCCTTCACGCCCTGGCCGGCTCCGGCACGCCCGGCGGTTGGGCTGAAGTAGACGCCAACCCTAACCCGCTGCGTGAGCAAGTGTTTCCGCTTACGGTGGTAGACGGTTGGGCCACCCTGTCTGATGCGCCGGGCCTGGGTGTGGAGCCAGACCTGCAGGCGCTGGCAGGGTACAGGGTGG
>CAMCZF010000030.1 GCA_945885775.1 Rhodoferax sp. OV413
CGCTTGTCAGCGGATATGCATCGGGGCCAGCGGGCGAGTCTGGGAAACCAGACGGACCACGCAATCAAGGCCGGATATAAGTGAGCAGCCGACTTCTTCGCAACACACCACAAATTTCTCTTGCTACCCGGGAGGCATCCATATAAGACTTCATGACCCATTACATCGGCCCCGCCAACCCCATGCACGGCCAGTTCAAAGCCACCGCCAGCTACCAGGCCAGCCACTTTGCCTGGCAGTATGGGAATGGCGTGGGCACCATCACCTTGAACCGGCCCGAGCGTAAAAACCCGCTCACCTTTGACTCGTACCACGAGCTGCGCACGCTGTTCCACGGTCTGCGCAGCAGCACCGACGTCAAGGCGGTGGTGGTGACCGGTGCTGGCGGCAACTTTTGCTCGGGGGGCGACGTGCACGAGATCATCGGCCCGCTCACCCGCATGACCATGCCTGAGCTGCTGGCCTTCACCCGCATGACCGGCGACCTGATCAAGGCCATGCGCGACTGCCCGCAGCCGGTCATCGGCGCCATTGACGGCATTTGCGCCGGTGCCGGGGCCATGATGGCGCTGGCCTGCGACCTGCGGCTGGGCACACCCAGCACCAAAACCGCGTTTTTGTTCACCCGGGTTGGCCTGGCCGGTGCCGACATGGGCGCCTGCGCCCTGCTGCCACGGCTGATCGGGCAGGGCCGCGCCTCTGAGCTGCTGTTCACCGGCCGCGCCATGAGCGCGCCTGAGGGCCTGGCCTGGGGCTTCTTCAACGCCCTGCATGAGCCGTCCGACGTGTTGCCCCGGGCGCAGGCGCTGGCGGCCGAGCTGGCCGCCGGGCCCACCTTTGCGCATGGCATGACCAAGACCATGCTGCAGCAGGAGTGGGCCATGACCATCGAGCAGGCGGTGGAGGCCGAGGCGCAGGCGCAGGCGATTTGCATGCAGACACAAGACTTTCGGCGCGCCTATGAAGCCTTTGCCGCCAAGCAAAAACCCATTTTTGGGGGCGACTGAGATGGCGCCCACCGACCACCTGGCCCTGCCGTTTTTTGACGCGGCGCATCGCAGCCTGGGCGGCGCTTTGGCGGCCTGGGTGCCGCAGCAGCAGATCGACGAGCAGGACGACCGCGCCGCCTGCCGTGCCTGGGTGCGGGCCCTGGGCGACGCCGGCTGGCTGCGTTACTGCGTCCCGGCGGCGTTTGGCGGGGCCCTACCGGCGCTCGATTCGCGCGCGCTGGTGGTGCTGCGCGAAACCCTGGCCTACCACTCGCCGCTGGCCGACTTTGCCTTTGCCATGCAGGGCCTGGGCAGTGGCGCCATCACCTTGGCCGGCAGCCCGGCGCAGCAGGCGGCCTACCTGCCAGCGGTGGCCCGCGGCGACAAAATCGCTGCCTTTGCCCTGAGTGAGGCTGACGCCGGCTCCGACGCAGGTGCTATGAAAACAATAGCTACTCAGGTCCATGCCACGGGGGCTAGAGGCCAAAATGATGCCCAAGCCACGGGCTTTGTGCTGGACGGCAGCAAGACCTGGATCAGCAATGGCGGCATCGCCGACTACTACTGCGTGTTTGCCAAAACCGCGCCAGAGGCTGGCACGCGCGGCATCAGCGCCTTTATCGTCGATGCCAATACGCCGGGGCTGGATGCGTCCGAGCACATCGCCGTGATGGCGCCGCACCCGCTGGCAACCCTGCGTTTGGCGCAGTGCCAACTGCCAGCCAGCGCACTACTGGGCGAATTGCATGGTGGCTTCAAGCTGGCCATGCGCACGCTTGATATTTTTCGAGCCTCGGTGGCGGCTGCCGCCCTGGGCATGGCGCGAAGGGCCCTGGCCGAGGCCGTGGCCTATGCGCGTGCCAGGCCCATGTTTGGCCAGCGGCTGGCAGATTTTCAGCTGACCCAAGCCAAGCTGGGCGAGATGGCGGCGCTGGTGGACGCCGCCGCCGTGCTGACCTACCGCGCCGCCTGGCTGCGCGACTGCGTTGGCACCGACTCACCTGCGCAGGCGCAGGCTTACACCGCCGCCGCCGCTATGGCCAAGATGACGGCCACCGAAAACGCTCAGCGCGTGATCGACATGGCGCTGCAGATGCACGGCGGCATGGGCGTGCGGGTGGGCACCAAGGTGGAGAGCCTGTACCGCGACATCCGCTCGCTGCGCATCTACGAGGGCGCCACCGAGGTGCAGCAGCTCATCATCGGCAAGTCGGTGTTGAAAACCTTGCCGGCCAGCCCGGCGCCCTCAGCCGGTTAACACCATACAGAAGGAATTGCATGAGCTACTCTGCCCAGTCCGACCGTTTTGTGCACGACCGGCTGCCGCCGCCGGCGCAGTGGCCCCGACTCAGCTACACGCTGCCCGAGCTGCAATTGCCGGCGCAATTGAACCTGGTGCAGACCCTGTTTGAGAGTGCGGCCCGGCGTGGACTGGGCGACCGGCCTCTGTTGCGGTCTCCGCGCCGCACCCTGAGTTATGCCCAGGCGCAGGCTGAGGTGGCGCGCATCGCGCAGGCGCTGGTCCAAGACTATGGCCTGGTGCCGGGCAACCGGGTGCTGCTGCGCGGCGGCAACTCCATTGGCATGGCACTGGCCTGGCTGGCGGTGGTGCAGGCCGGGGCGGTGGCGGTGGCCACCATGCCGCTGCTGCGCGCCAAAGAGCTGATTGAGGTCATCGACAAGGCTCAGCCCACGCTGGCGCTGTGCGACGAACGCCTGCTTGATGAGCTGCAACTCGCCCGTGCGCAGCAGCCCGTGCTGCAAACGCTGGTCAGCTTTGATTCGCTGCACCAAACCGGCGAACTGTCCCTGGCCGCAGCCCGGCAAGATGGTCGGCGTCCGCCCTGCGCTACGTCAGCCGACGATATGGCGCTGCTGGCCTTCACCTCGGGCACCACGGGCAAACCCAAGGCCGCGGTGCACACCCACCGCGATGTGCTGGTGGCCTGCGAAACCTGGCCGCGCCATGTGTTGCGTGCCACCCCCGACGACATCGTGATGGGTTCGCCGCCGCTGGCCTTCACCTTCGGCCTGGGCGGCCTGCTGATCTTTCCGATGTGGGCCGGTGCTTCGGTGTATTTCCCGGACATTCCCTACACGCCGCAGGCCATGGCGCAGCTGATTTTTGACACCGGCGCCACCATCGTGTTCACTGCCCCCACTTTTTACAGGCAGATGGCGCCCTTCATGCAAGAGCAGGCCACGCAGCGCGGCCGCCCGGCAGCGTTGCGACTGAGCGTCAGTGCCGGCGAGGGCCTGCCCGACGCCACCCGCCAGCTCTGGAAAAGCGCCACCGGCCTGGAGATGCTGGACGGCATCGGCGCCACCGAGATGTTTCATATTTTTATCTCGTCCGCACCCGAGGACGTGAGGCGAGGTGCCATTGGCACGGTGGTGCCAGGCTACACCGCCCGCGTGGTGGGCGAGGACGGTCAGGAACTGCCACGCGGCAGTGTCGGCCGCATCGCGGTGATTGGCCCCACCGGCTGCAGATACATGGGTGACGCCCGCCAGGCCACCTACGTGAAAGACGGCTGGAACTACCCCGGCGACGCCTTTTTGCAGGACGCCGACGGTTACTTTTTTTACCAGGCCCGTACCGATGACATGATCATCACCTCGGGCTACAACGTCGGCGCCCCCGAGGTCGAAGACGCGCTGCTGGCCCACCCGGCGGTGGCCGAGTGCGGCGTGATCGGCCAGAGCGACGAGGCGCGCGGCATGATCGTCAAGGCTTTTTGCGTGCTGCGCCCCGGCGTGGTGGGCGATGCCGCGCTGGTGCAGGCGCTGCAGGACCACGTCAAGGCCACCATCGCGCCCTACAAATACCCGCGAGAGATCGCCTTTCTGGACAAGCTGCCCCGCACCGAAACCGGCAAACTGCAGCGCTTCAGGCTGAAAACCCCATGAAACACCTCCATCCCCCCGGCTGGGTGCCCGCCAAGGGCTACGCCAATGGCGTGGCTGCGCGCGGCACCCAGATTTATGTGGGAGGCCAGATCGGCTGGAACGCGCAGCAGCAGTTTGAAAGCGACGATTTCATTGCCCAGACCGCGCAGACCCTTCGCAATGTGCTGGCGGTGCTGGCCGAGGCCGGTGCCGGCCCCGAGCACATGGTCCGCATGACCTGGTACATCCTGGACCGCACCGAGTACAACGACCGCCTCAAAGAGCTGGGCCAGGCCTACCGCGAGGTCATCGGCCGCCACTTCCCAGCCATGAGCTGCGTGCAGGTGGCAGCACTCATCGAAGCACGGGCCAAGGTGGAAATTGAGGTCACGGCGGTGTTGCCGGATTGATGGTTTACTTGCCTTAATTATGCCACTTGGTGGCATAATTAAAGAATGCGACGCGTTTTCAAGACTCGCCATTTCCATCGTTGGCTGCGCAAGACCGAACTGTCAGACGCAGCACTTTGCAACGCGATCAGCGAGATGGCCAATGGCCTGATCGATGCTGACCTGGGCGGCGGAATCTTGAAAAAAAGAATCGGTCTTGCGGGCCGGGGCAAACGCGGTGGCGCCAGAACGCTGGTCGCCACCCACCAAGGCAACTGCTGGTTTTTCGTCTACGGATTCGAAAAAAATGAAAAACCCAACATTGCTGCCGATGAACTGCGAGCCTTGCAAGATATTGCTGAGCAATTGCTCGCTATGACAGGTCCACAGCTGGATCTGGCAGCGATAGACGGTGCTTTACTGGAGATTTGCCATGACCACGCCACTTAAAGGCCAGAGCCGCATTTTAGAGGCTGTCCACGAGACAGCAGCTGATTTACACCGCCTGGGCTTCATTGACAAACGCAAGATGCGCAAGTTTGATGCGCTCTGTCTGGAGCCTATTCCCCCCTACGACGCTGAAAGAATTCGGGCGCTGCGGGACCACCTCCAACTGAGTCAGTCGGTCTTGGCCGCCGTCTTGAACACCAGCATCTCCACCGTACGCAAGTGGGAAATCGGCGACAAGCATCCCAGCGGCCCATCGCTCAAGCTGTTGAACCTGTTGGACCGCAAGGGCTTGGAAGCGGTCATCTGACAGTCATGGTGCTTGCCCGTTTTCTTGCTGCCTTGCTGCTGTCCGCCCTGCTGGCTGGCTGCGCCGACACGCGTTATTACTACCAGTCGGTCAGCGGCCACCTGCAGCTGATGCAAGCGGCGCGGCCGGTGAGCGATTGGCTGGCCGACCCCCAGGCGCCGGACGGGCTCAAGGCGCGGCTGGCGCTGGCGCAGCAGATCCGGGCCTTTGCCGTGTCTGAGCTGAAGTTGCCTGATAACGCCAGCTACCAACGCTATGCCGACCTGCAGCGCCGCGCGGTGGTCTGGAACGTGGTGGCGGCGCCTGAGTTTTCGCTCACGCTCAAGACCTGGTGTTTCCCCGTGGCGGGCTGCGTCGGTTACCGAGGTTACTTCAACGAGGCCGAGGCGCGCGAGCAGGCCTCGGCGCTTCAGCAGACCGGGCTGGAGGTCAGCGTTTATGGTGTACCCGCTTACTCGACGCTGGGCTGGCTCAACTGGGCGGGTGGCGACCCACTGCTCAATACCTTTGTCGGCTTGCCCGACGCCGAACTGGCCCGGTTGATTTTTCATGAGCTGGCGCATCAGGTGCTGTACGTGCCTGACGACACCCGCTTCAATGAGTCCTTTGCCACGGCGGTGGAGCGCCTGGGCGTCCAGCGCTGGCTAGTCCAGCCGGGCACAGCGGGCACCCAACGCGAGGCTGCCGAGCTGACGAAGCGGCGTCAACAGTTCCGCGCACTGACGCTGGCCACCCGCAGCCGCCTGGCCGAAATTTATCAGTCAAATAAGCCGCTAGCCCTTGATAGTAAAGGGTTGTTTGCTATGAAAATTGAAGCAATGAAAGATTTCCGTGCCGCCTATGTCGAATTGCGGCGCGGCTGGGGCGGCTACGCCGGCTATGACGCCTGGGTGGCGGGCGCCAACAACGCGGCCTTTGGAGCCCAGGCCGCCTACGACGAATTAGTGCCTGCGTTTGAGGCCCTATTTGAACGCGAGGGCCAGGACTGGCCCCGGTTTTATTCGGCAGTGCAGCGCCTGGCCGCCCTGCCGGCGCCTGAGCGGGCCCAGGCCTTGCAACAACTCACCCTGGGGAAACCCCGTCATGACTGAGCTTCACATTCTGCGTCCTCATGCGCTGGGCCTACCCAAGGCACGCTCGCTCGCCTTGCGCTGGGTCGAGCAGGCCCAAACTGATTTCGGCCTGCGATGCCAATACACCGAGGGCCAGCAAGAGGATGAGGTGGGCTTCAGCCGCTCAGGTGTGGCCGGCACGCTGGTGGTCAGCCATGACCGCTTTGAACTCAAGGTCAAACTTGGCTTTTTGCTGGGTACCTTCAAGGAACGCATCGAGCGCGAGATCACAAGCAACCTCGACACCTTGCTGGCGCCGCAAGCTGTGCCCAAAAAGCAGAGCTGAGTGTTGGTTGGGTTGGTTGGGTTGGCTGGGGGTTAACTGAGCGATTCAATCAGGTCCACATACTGCTGCATCGCATCATCAGCCGTGGTGCCCTTGAGCGTGTTCCAGGCTTCCCACTTGGCGCGACCTACCATGTCGCTGAAGCCGGGTTTTTTGTCCGTGTTGTCGCCTAGGCTTCCCTGCTTGAACAGGGCGTAAAGCTTGAGCAGCGTCATATTGTCGGGTCGCTCGCTCAGGTCTTTGGAATGGGCCACGGCGGCGTCGAAGCGGGATTTCAAGTCGGACATCTAGGTTTCTCCAAGGTGCAGGCCCCGCTGGTGGGGCTGGTACCCATGATCTTAAGCGCGCGGAGATTCAGGCGGCCGCGGTGGGGTTGTAGGCGCTCACTAATTTGACCAGATGAAGGCGCTGCCCTTGCTCCAGGTAGGGCGCGAGCAGGTTCAACACATGTTGCGCCCCACGCATCAACGCGGCCTGTGCGTTGGCCGCTTCGTGGGCATGGCGCGGATCGCGGACGTACTCAAAACTGAGCCAGTAAGTCAGCACCACCACCATGCTGGTGGCCGTGGTGTCCAGCTCGCGGGCGTCATTGCGCAGGGCCCCGGCTCGGGCCATGCCATCCAGCAGACCCTTGATGGCGTGCGCTTTGTTTTTCAGCACCGACTGAAAATGCGTCTCCAACCGCCGGTTTTTGCTTAGTAGGTCGTTCAGGTCGCGGTACAAAAAACGGTGCTGCCAGATCAGCTCGAACAGGCTGTGAAAAAAGAACCAGGCTTCTTCGACGTCCCGCACCTGCTCAGCAGCCCCCAACAACCCATTGAGCTCGCCCTCAAAGCGGTCAAACAAAGCATTGATCAACTCGTCTTTGGCTGGGTAGTGGTAGTACAGGTTTCCGGGGCTGATGCCCAACTCACTGGAGATCAGGGTGGTTGAGACGTTGGGTTCACCAAAGCGGTTGAACAAGGCCAACGTCGTCTCCAGAATTCGCTCAGCGGTGCGCCGCGGCGCTTTTTTCACCACGCCGGAGCGCCTAGGGGTGGAACACGACTTGCCATCAATACGAAGTGTAGGCGTCTGTCGTCAAAAAATCCATTGCGCTGCAGCAACGAAGCGGGGATGACAGTCAACTTGGCGTCGAAGCGGTCTTGCGCGGGGTGGCTCGTCGGGCGGCGGGTTTTTTCCCGGGACTGGCGGCTACTTGGGCCGACAGCTGTTGCACGGTCTTGTTGAGTTCATCGATACGGGCCACCAAGGCACTAAAGTCCTCGGCTGAAGGTGCCCCCAGCTTGCCCATCGCCTTGGCCACGCGGTCTTCAAAAATGGTCTCCAGCCGGTCCCATTGGCCAGTAGCTTTGGCAGACATATCAGTCGCCAGGCTGGACATCTTGCTGGTGGCCTCGGCAATCTTTTCTTCGGCGGCAGACTGAGTTTTGCGCTGCAGGGTCACTCCTTCTTTGACCAAGGCCTCAAAGGCCTTGCTGCCCTCGGCTTGCGCCCGATGGAAGGCGCCCAGCCCGGCCTGCCAGATTTGCTGCGCCGAATCCTTGACCGCATTGGCCAGTGGTGACGCTGCGTCCGGGGCTGCTTGGGCTGAGCCGGCTCTGGTTGAGTTGGTTTTGGCCGAGCTGGCTTTTGATGAGACAGACTTTTTCAATTTTGTGACCATGGGGCATATCCTCAAAAGTTTGATTTGGCGCTGAACTTGACCGTTGGGGCGGTCAAGACTATGGCTGCACTCTAAGCCTACGGCGCGTTGACGTGTAGGCATTTACTTCTAACTGCAGAGCCCTAAGCTTCAGTGATAATTCTGGTCGCTATCAGACGGACCGAGGGTGATCGGGCGTGACGGCGCTAGGGAGTAATACATGATTCTGGTCACTGGCGGTGCGGGCTTTATTGGCGCCAATTTTGTGTTGGACTGGCTCAGTGCATCGGACGAACCGGTTTTGAACCTGGACAAGCTCACCTACGCCGGCAACCCGGAAAATCTTGCTTCGCTGCAGGGCGACGCCAGGCACGTGTTTGTGCAGGGCGATATTGGTGACGCTGATCTGTTGCCCAAGCTGCTGGCGCAGCACCAACCCCGCGCCGTGGTCAACTTTGCCGCCGAAAGCCATGTCGACCGCTCCATCCACGGGCCCGAAGACTTCATCCAGACCAATGTGGTGGGCACCACCCGCCTACTGCAAAGCGTGCGCAGCTACTGGCAGGGCCTGGGCGATGCTGAGCGCGCGGCCTTTCGCTTCCTTCATGTGTCCACCGACGAGGTGTACGGCAGTCTGGGCCCGGGGGACGCCGCCTTTACCGAAACCCACCGCTACGAGCCCAACAGCCCCTACTCAGCCAGCAAGGCCGCCAGCGACCATTTGGTGCGCGCCTGGCACCACACTTACGGTCTGCCCGTGCTCACCACCAACTGCAGCAACAACTACGGCCCCTATCACTTCCCAGAAAAACTCATTCCACTGATGATCGTCAACGCGCTGGCGGGCAAGCCGCTGCCGGTGTACGGCGACGGCCAGCAAATCCGCGACTGGCTCTACGTCAATGACCATTGCAGCGCCATCCGCCGCGTGCTGCTAGCGGGCCGGGTGGGTGAGGTGTACAACGTGGGCGGTTGGAACGAAAAACCCAACCTGGAGATCGTGCACACGGTGTGCGCCCTGTTGGACGAACTGCGCCCGCGCGTCGACGGCCGAAGCTACCGCAGCCAGATCAGCTTCGTCAAAGACCGCCCCGGCCACGACCGCCGCTACGCCATCGACGCTCGCAAGATCGAGCAAGAGTTAGGCTGGCGCCCCGCTGAAACCTTTGACACCGGCATCCGTAAAACCGTGCAGTGGTACCTGGCGCACCCCGACTGGGTCGCCCATGTGCAAAGCGGGGCTTACCGTGACTGGGTGGCCAAGCAGTATGTTGGTTAGCCGTGTGATATCCTAGTGTCATATGACAACAGGGGGGTCTATGAGCACTACCGCAAAACTTTTTATGAGTGGCCGCAGCCAGGCTATCCGGCTACCTGCCAAATTGCGGCTGGACGCCAAAGAGGTGCGCATTGAGCAGGTGGGCAAGGCGTTGTGGGTGCAGGCTGAGCCAGAACCCGGTCAAAACATGGCCGATTGGCTTGCCACGTTCTACAAGACCACTGAGCCATTGCCTGCGGCCTACCTGGCCGATCGCATGGACGAGCCGCCGCAATCTCGCGACTGGTCTTAACCCGCTATGCGCCGCACCCTCGACACCAATATTTGCAGCTACATCTTGCGTCGCCACCCTGTGGCAATGATTGAGCGGTTTGCCGGGCTGGATCGCGCCCAGCTTTGGTTGTCGGCCGTCGTGGCGGCAGAGTTACGTTTTGGAGCAGTCAAGCTGGGTTCTGTCCGGTTTGCTGCTGCCGTGGAGACCTGGTTGACAGGTTTTGATGTGCGGCCCTGGCCTCTCGACGCGACGCGCCAATATGCAAACATCCGGTACGCGCTGGAGCGGGCCGGGCAACCCATCGGGGGCATGGACCTGATGATTGCTGCCCACGCGCTGGCCGAAGACGCGGTGCTCGTGACCAACAACGCGCGGGAATTTCTGCGGGTTCCCGGTCTTGCGGTGGAAGAGTGGGCGTTATCCGCATGAAAATCCTGCTGCTCGGTAAAAACGGCCAGGTCGGCTGGGAGCTACTGCGAAGTCTGGCACCATTGGGCGAGCTGGTGGCGCCTGGGCGGGACGATCCGGGCCTGTGCGGCGACCTGAGCAATTTGGACGGTTTGGCGCGCACTGTGCAAACCGTGCGGCCCGATGTGATCGTTAATGCCGCTGCGCACACGGCGGTGGACCGGGCTGAGAGTGAGGCTGAGCTGGCCCACACCCTCAATGCCCTGGCGCCCGGCGTGCTGGCGCAAGAAGCTAACAAAATTGGCGCCTGGCTGGTGCACTACAGCACCGACTACGTGTTTGACGGCAGCGGCAGCCGCCCCTGGGTAGAAACCGATACACCGGCCCCTTTAAGCGTCTACGGCCGCAGCAAACTTGAAGGCGAGCGCCTTGTCCAAGCCGCCTGCCCGCAGCACCTTATTTTTCGCACCAGCTGGGTCTATGCCGCGCGCGGCGGCAACTTTGCCAAGACTATGCTGCGCCTGGCCCAGGAGCGCGAGCGCCTGACGGTCATCAACGACCAGTTTGGCGCGCCCACTGGCGCCGAGCTGATTGCCGACGTCACCGCCCACGCCTTGCGCCAGTGCCTGCGCCAACCCCGTGACGCCGGCCTGTACCACCTGGCCGCTGCCGGTGAGACCACCTGGCACGGTTATGCCAATCAGGTGCTAGACCTTGCCAGACTTAATGGTGGCGCTATCAAAATAAAAGCAACCGAGGTGGCGCCTGTGCCCACCAGTGCCTTTCCCACTGCCGCCCGTCGGCCGCTCAATTCGCGGCTGGATTGTCAAAAATTGCAGGGTACGTTTGGCTTGGCGCTACCGAAGTGGGAGCGAGGTTTGGGCAGAATGATGGGAGAGGTTTGCCTTTGAGCCGGTACACTTCCACGGGTTGGAGAACGAAGTATGAATACCGAAGACGGCCGAAGCAGCATGCTCGACCTATTGCTGGGCCTGGTTGAAAACGCGAAGCTGCTCATCTTGCTGCCTGTTATTGCCGGATTGGCAACTCTGGCCTTCTCTTTTTTGTTACCGCAAAAATTTGTCAGTGAAGCGATTTTGACGCTGCCAATGCAGACGCCTACCAACAATGGTGGCCAATCTGCGGTACAGGCAGCCTTCCTGATGCGTTCGCCCTTGGTGCTGGACCCAGTCATTGCTGCGTTTGGTCTGGCCAGCGGCAAGTCAATCAACTTGGCTCGCAGCGAGTTTGTCGAGAATATGAAAGCGACGGTTGGCAAGGACGGCCTCCTTCGCTTGGAGCTGACCGGACCATCGCCCGCCCAGGCGCAATTGCTGGCAAATGCTGTCATTGATGCTTGGATCAAGACCACAAAACCTGGCGAGCAGGACCGCAAAGACATTGAGATCAGACTGAGCTATGCCAAGACTTCCTTGGAAGGCGTCACGGCATTGCTGGCGCGTTTGTCAAAAGAGTCAGTTGGCTACCTTGCGCAACCGCTGAGTCGTGGCGAGGCAGGTACCAGCCTCGTCTCTGTCGCTGACCTGCAATCCCGTTATGTGAATGAAGTGCTCAGTTTGACGCGAGCACTGCAAGGTCTTAGCCGCGATGTGGTGGTTCAGGCGCCTACTCTTCCGATCGACCCGGTTGCCCCCAAGAAGGGGCAAATTGCCTTGCTGGTTGCGCTCGCTGCCGGTTTTGTGATGCTCATTTGGGTGTTGATGCGCAGATCGTGGCTGGTATTGGCAGCCCAACCCCGGTCTGCGGACAAACTGACGAGATTGCGCGCAGCCATTAAATTGCGGTAAGTCCTAGGCTCATGCGTAGGTTTTTGAAGGGCGGGACATGAGCCACGACCCTAAGCAAAAACGTCAGGCTGGCACCGGCTCCTAACGGCATCCGCTAGGCCAGCTAAGGTCTGCATGGGCTTATGCCCTTATCCCAAGTCCCTTGCGTTCGCTTCGCGCGCCTGGGCCAGGTGCACCCAGTCCACCACCTCGCCGCTGGGCTCATAGCCCTGGACCAACTGTTGAAGCATGCCCCGGATCACCGGCACGTCGTTGACGCCCAAGACCAGACCCAGGGCCTGCAGTTGTTCCTGCAATAGGGGCCAGGGCAAGAATTCGTCATGGGCTTTCATGATCCGGCTGTGCTGAGTGGGTTTAGGGTCGTCGCCAATCAATAGCTCTTCATACAGCTTTTCTCCGGGGCGCAAGCCCGTGACCTTGATCTCGATGTCGCCATCGGGGTAGGCCTCATCCCGTACTGTGAAGCCGGTCAACTCAACCATGCGAACCGCTAAGTCATAGATGCGAACAGCTTGGCCCATGTCCAGCACGAACACATCCCCGCCCGAGCCCATGGCGCCGGCCTGGATGACCAGTTGCGCGGCCTCTGGGATGGTCATGAAATATCGGGTGATGTCGGTATGGGTCAAGGTGATGGGTCCGCCGTTTTTGATCTGCTCCCTAAACAGGGGCACCACCGATCCGCTGGAGCCCAGCACATTGCCAAAACGCACCATGGAGAAACAGGTTCGATGGTTGGGGTAGCCACTCTTCGCCACCGCGGCAGGCTTGAGTTGTGCCAGAGCCTGCAACACCATCTCGGCCAGCCGTTTGGTTGCGCCCATGATATTGGTGGGCCGCACGGCCTTGTCAGTGCTGATCAGTACAAAATTTTGAACGCCATTGCGGGCGGCTGCTTCGGCACATACCTTGGTTCCCCACACATTGTTGCGCACTCCTTCCGCGGGGTTGTGCTCAACCAAAGGAACATGCTTGTAGGCCGCAGCGTGGTAGACGGTGTTGGGCCGCCAGGTGTCCATGATTTCGTGCATGCGTACCTCATCGCACACCGACGCCAGCAGGGGCACTAACTCCACGTCAGCATCCAGGACTGCAGCCTGCAGCTCTTGGTGGATTTGGTACAACGCAAACTCGCTCATTTCCACCAGCAGCAACTGCCGGGGTTGGGTTTTTATGATTTGGCGGCAGAGCTCGCTGCCAATGCTGCCGCCCGCACCGGTCACCAGCACGGCCTTGCCATGTGTGTTGCGGTTGAGCAGCAAGCCATTAGGTTGAACGGGTTCGCGACCCAGCAGATCATCGATATCGAGCTCGCGCACATCCGCCATAGTGACTCGGCCGGTGGCAAGGTCGGACAGGCCCGGCAGGGTGCGCACGGCCAATCGGTGCGGTGCCAACATGCTCAAGATGCCATTACGGCGCTGGCGCGAGACCGATGGCAGGGCCATCAGGACATCGGTTACCCGAAATTCAAGCTGAATTCCAGCCAAATCACCGGGGCTGTAAATCGGCAAACCATTGAGGACGTGCCCATGCAGCCGATCGTCGTCATCCAAAAAGCCCACCACCCGCATCTCATGGCTGTTGGCCATGGCGGCCGCCAACTGGCGTCCGGCATTGCCTGCGCCGTAGATCAGGGCTTGTGGCAGGGCAGCCCGTTGTAAGTGGCTCTGATACAGCCCGCCGAGCCAGACCCGAGCCAAAGCTCGTGATGTGCCCACCATAAACAGGAGCAGCAGGGGCTGTATCAGACCCACCGTGCGGGGCACGCCAGTAATGCCCATGGCAGTAAACACCGACGCAAACAACAAACCGTAGATCATCATGGCGCGGGCCACTGCTACCATGGCTGGCAGGCCGCTATAACGGAAGATGGCTCGGTAAAAACCAGACACCACAAAAATGGGAATGGCAAAGGCAAGCGAACCAACCACCGCCCACACCGGTGCGCCTGAGAGGGGTACAAACTCGCCCAAGCGCAAATAAAATGCGAGCCAGACCGTGACCACGCAGAGGCTGGCATCCACTGCCAGCACCACGGCCCGTTTGGCCACTCTTGGCAAGGCCAGCACGGGCGTGGCAAATTGGGATAAAAGCGTCATCATGGACTCATACTCATAAAGTGTTTTGGTCAGGCTGTCTCAGTGCGTCACGCCGTCACGTCTGAGCACTTTCACTAGCGTTAGCCACAGGATATGTAAGTCCAGCAAAAACGATTGACGTTGCAAATACTCAGCGTCATATCGAACTTTTTGAGGAACCGGCAATTCATCCCGTCCATTCACCTGGGCCCAGCCAGTTAGCCCTGGAACAAGGTTGTGCACGCCCTGCTGTGTGCGTAACGCGATCAAATCGTGCTGGTTAAATAGGGCCGGTCGAGGCCCTACAAAGCTCATGTCGCCCACCAAAATGCTCCACAGTTGTGGCAGCTCATCCAAGCTGCTCTTGCGCAGAAAGGAGCCGATGGGGGTCAGGTGCGAACGGGCGTCCACCAGCAGATGCGTGGCCACCGCCGGCGTGCCCACCTGCATGCTGCGGAACTTTGGCATTTTGAAGATCACGTTGTTACGGCCTACCCTGTCAGACCAATATAAGGCGGGGCCTTTGGACGTTAAGCGGACCGCAATCGCTACCATCAGCACAGGCATGAACAGGATAAGCGCCGCCAGGCAGCCCAGCAAAACATCAAAGACTCTTTTCATACCGCCATCGCCCGCCGCAAGCCCTCTTCCAAAGATACCGGCGGCACCCAACCCAACAAGCTACGCGCTTTGGAAATATCAACCTGCAAATTACCGCACAAGCGCTGCACCGCATCACCCTTGCCCAGCAAGGTAGCCCCGGCCTGCAATGCCCACACCGGCACAGGCAGCAAACGCGCAGGCACCCCGGCCGCATGCGCCATTCCGCGCACCAGATCGGTGGTGGATAGGTCTTGCCCGTCACTCACCAAAAAAGTCTGGTTGGCCGCTTGGGGGTGATTGATGCAGGTGATGATGAAATCCACCAGGTTGTCCAGCGCCACCAAGCTGCGCTTGTTTTGCACTGCGCCCAGCGGTAAAGGCCACCCGCGCTGCACGGCGCGCATCAAGGCGGCAAAGTTAGCCCTAACGCCTGAGCCATACACCAAAGGCGGTCGGATGATGACCACCTCCATGTCGGTATCAGCGGCAATCTGGCGCAAGCCTTGCTCGGCCTCCATCTTTGAAATGCCGTAGGCGTCTTGTGGCCCCACCGCATCTTGCTCGGTAAATGGCTGGCCAGCCAAGCTTGCCTCGCCATTGACCTTGACTGAGCTGATAAACACAAAGCGTCGCACCCCCACTGCAGCGGCCTCGCGCGCCAGGCGCAGACTTACCTCCACATTGACCCTGCGAAACTCCGCCAAAGGGTCTGCCACCGTGTCGGCCATCATATGCACACGTGCTGCGGTATGCACCACCACGTCCACGCCAGACAGCGCAACTGGCCAATCTACCCTCCCAGTCAAGTCACCAAATGGCAGATAACGCACACCTGCAACCCTTTTGGCTGGGGCATGCCGAGTGATGCCCGACAGACTGTACGCCGTGGGGCCAGACGCGTCGGCTTGCTGCAAAGCCAGTTGCTGCAATAAGGCCGCACCCAGAAGACCTGTCGCACCAGTAACGACCCGGACCTTCAAAGCGCCGGCCGCCTCACAAACTGAAGAGCCCTAGAGACTACTTTATTACCCATAAACCGCCACCAAGAAAATCCCAGGCCAAGCGCCAAAAACCCGCGCCTTATCTCAAGGTTTTGGGTGACTATATTTGAAAAACTGCGATTTGTGGTGCCACCCATGCGCATGTGTACCAAGACCTTGGGTATGTAGTGGTTGCTGATGCGCCCCACCTCCAAATACCGCGCCATTAACTCAATGTCCGCTCCAATCTTAAAACTCAGATCAAAGCTGCCCAAGCGCGAATAAACCTCGCGCCGCACAAAAAAGGTAGGATGCGGCGGGCACCATCCTCGGCCAAACATACCGGGCGCAAAGGGCGCAGAGCGCCAGTAACGTACGGTCTTGGCGACATTGTCTTGCTGCACATAACACAAGTCTCCGTAGCAACAATCCGCACCGCTGGACTCAAAGGCTGACGCGACCACAGCCAGCACGTCCGGGCTTGGGTAAAAATCATCGGCGTTGATGAAGCCAATAACATCGCCTGTGGCCAGAGCAATACCTTTGTTCATGGCATCATAAATGCCTTTATCCTTCTCTGAAACAACTTTGTTGACATGTGATCCTTCAGTTGCAACAACCGCCAATGTACGATCGGTTGATAATCCATCAACAATAATATGCTCGATGTTTCCATAATTTTGTTGACGCACTGACAGCAGCGTATCGCCAATTGTTTTTTCTGAGTTGTAGCATACAGTGATGATTGATATTTTCATTTGCTCTCCGCACTTGACGTCATCAGCACGGCAAACTCTCTTGCGAATTTTTCCATATAAATAGGTGCCTGCTGTGCAGCAAAAGAAATTTTCGTCTCCCGCTCTAAGTTTCCCGCCGGCAAAAATCCATCCAAAACACGACTCAATTGCTCGGGCGAATCCGCGTCAAAAAACAGGGCATCTTCACGCTGCTCCCTGTGTACCCGTAGTGCCGACAAAATCATGGGTGCTCCCATTGCCTTTGCCTCCTCAACAGTCGTACTCCAACCTTCAAACGTCGACGGATTGATCAAGGCTGCGCAGGACCGCATCAGAGCGGGAATATGCGCATGCGGAATCAACCCTAACAAGCGAAAGTTTTCTTCCAGCCCGTTTGATTTGATTAATTGGTAAAGCCTTAGAAAGTGCTCTGGATCACGCGGGTCAGCCTGTTGGCCAGATGCCGCAACGACCACTTCTCTGCCTCTCGCTTTTAATATCCGAAGCGCCTGAATGACACACTCGTGATTCTTATGTTTCCAAAACTGATTGGGCAAGAAGAAAAAAGTTGCTGGTAGTCCATAGGTATCCGCCACGCTGCGTGCGGCTTCCGCATCGATGGCGTTCGCAGCTGGCACCGCAAAACGCACAACATGGGTGCGGCTGCGGGTACTGGGGTAAAACCGCTCACAATCTTCTCTTGCGTCTTCACTGCTCAACATGACCTGACGTCCACTCAGGATTTGAGCTCTAAATCCGATCTCCCGCTTCCAGTAGGCTTTGAAATCGAACAGGTGTTGCAGGTAGCGGTGTTGAAAATCAGGAATCCAAGCCACCGCCGGCACCGGGAAGCGCCAGCCATAAAACTGCGCAGCCTCAAATACGACGTTGATATCCTGCGCAGCAAACGCAGACGCTGCCGCCTCATCGCAACCAATAAACAGCGCCTGTCGCAACCGCCGCGCTTTGTACGCCTCATTGAAGGCTGCATCGCGTATAACAACCGCTCCCGCGATAAGCTCGAAAGGCACCCTATCTTTTTGATCAATGTCAGTGCCAAAAAACAATACGGGCTGCACGCGATCTGGCACATGCTCGGCCAGCGCGCGTACGAGGTTGAGCAGATAGTTGTAGCCCCCGGTCCAGTTCTTGCCGCCAATTAGGGTGAACGCAATCCGAATCACTGCATCACTTCCCTTTGACCCTGGAACCACCGGACATAGGCAGCCAGCCCATCTTCGATCGGCACCTCCCAGGCAAAGCCAAGTCCATTCAGCTTGGTGGCGTTGGCCACCAAGCTGAATGGGTCTCCGGGCCGGGACTGGCCCGAAAACTGCAAGCCGTCCACAGTGGCTGAGATCGGCCAGTGCCTCACGATGGCGCTTGCAATCTGTTGCACGCTGGATCCAGTTCCTGTGCCGACATTGAGGGTCACCACCTCAGCGCTTGCCTGCGCAGAGAGTAAATCTAATGCGCGGACCACGTCCCGCACATCGGTCCAGTCGCGCAGCTCATGACCGCTACCGCCAAGCGCCAGTGGCTGCGTGCCAGCTGCAAGGCGCACACACCTGTCCCACAGCAGCTGTTTTTTGAGTTCTGCACCATACACTGAAAACAACCGTGCGATTGACACCCGCAAGCCATAGCTTGCAGCGTAGGATCGGCACAACTCTTCCATGATGCGTTTGTGATGCCCGTAAGGAGAGAACGGTGTCAGTGTGGCGTCTTCAGCAATGGGACCATCATGACCGGAGCCATAGACTGCGGCACTCGAAACGGCAACCAGTTGTGCCTGCGGCGCATCGACGCGCATCCATTCCAGCAACTCCGCAGTGGTTGCCACGGTACGAAAAAAATCTTCACGCGGGTTGGCAAGGGCGACACCGACTGACGAGCCCCCAGCAAGGTGGTAAACCACGTCGGGCGTGCCGCCAGCTTGCTGCAGCAGTCGCAGGTTACCCGACTGAATATCGCCATTGAGCCAATGGGTCACACCCCAAGAGGCAGCCTCCGGAATGGGCCAAATTCCGTGGCCAAGGCCCATGACCTGATGGCCTTGGTGCGCAAGCCATCGCGCCAAGTGCTTGCCGATAAAGCCGTGCGCGCCAGTGATGAGGATGTTCGACATCATCAGGGCCGTTGGGCGATGAAGGAGTAAAGCCGGCCAGGACGGTGGTCTATGCGCCCTAACACACGGCGCGCTACAGCCCAGAGCGGAGGTAGGCCCAGCAGGCCAGCCACCAGTCCCTTGGCCCCCGGAAACCGGCGGGTAATCCGGGCTGCGAGTTCTGCCTTCAGGCTGGCCTCTGTGTAGGGCGAATAATTGATCGCACTTTCAAATGGCGCGAGCACACGATGTAGCCGAAAGCCCGCAGCGCTGATTGCAGCTTCGTACTGCTGCAACAGAAAGGCGTTTTCGCCACCATAAAGCTTGTGCAGCGGATGCAAATCCAGGAAGGCTGGCAGGTCTTCGGGCCGCGAGATCACATGCTCGCGCACCGCTAGCAGGTGGCCGCCCGGCTTCAATACGCGCAAAAACTCACGGCAAGCTGCTGCCAGATCGCTGGTGTGATGCAAAACGGCCCTGGCAAACACCACGTCGAATTGCGCATCCGCAAATGGCAACCGCTCAGAAAATTCTTGGGCGACCTCAATCGGCAAGCCACTGGCTGCTGCCAGGCCACGAATTGCTTGCGCACCAACCAGCGCACTATCATCAGGCTCCAGCGCCGTGACCGCAAAACCCTCTTTGGCGAGCGCATAACTCGCGATACCTCGGCCCGCGCCAACGTCCAGCGCACCACCAGGCGCTGGCGGCAGCAATGGCCGGATAGCCCGCCACTCTTCGCTGCGCCAGTAGCGGTCTGCGGCGGCGGGCAAGGGATCGTCGTAATAGGCGGCCAGCACCAGTTCCTGCTGCTCGGGCTGCTCGCGCAGCCATTGGACGGCCTGCTCCCAGGTCCGGAAGCGTTTTTTGTGGCCTGACTGCTTCGCGTCAGCCATACAGTGCTCCAACGGTCATGGACTCCCCTGTCGCCACATCGACAACAGGCATATCTGCCATGGCAAGTGCCCGTGAGCTTCCCGACAAAAACGTCAATTCGCCATTGGTACCTCGGCTGTCGCGAAAATTCGCCTGCCGGCTGCATGAATGCAAGCTCACTTCTCGTACATGTTCGTTTAACAAATCCCGCCGAACAAAGAAAGCATTGCTGGCGACCCCATTAACGCCAACCAGGGCATAACCTCGCTGGTTTGCAAGATGACAAAACGCGGGCAAATTTGCGCCCCAGTACTGGTTGGACACATGTTTTTCCTGGCGGACAAACATGGGATCGTAAGGCACCGTGACAGGTCGCTGGGTTCCGAACGCCTCGTTGTATTCCACAATCAGGATGGCCGGCCGCCACTGGCCAAGCGCTTCGAGCACGTGGTAATCTACACCATCAATATCCACAGAGAGGATGCCCAACTCCTTGTCGAAGCCGCTTTCGTCCAGCAGAGTCGCCACATTTTCTCGCGTGATGAACGAGGCCTTGGAGGTAAGCTGGTGTTGCCAATAAAAGTAAGAAGTACGCAGGCGAGCGATGTTTTTTGCGGAGCCGTCGATCACAAAGCCGCTCCAATAGTCCTTCATGAGCAAGAAGCGGCAATTTGACTCAGCGAAATCTTCAACACCGAACTCGATAAATGTGCGGTTGGCGACTTGCAAGTGATTGACCAAGAATTGAATGATGCCGTCCTCGCCCCATTGCGAAAACACCTTGAACTCATGTTGCCAAAGAGGTCTAGTCGCGTCGGGCCTTTGCATCTGAGTCAATATACGGCCCTGATTGATTTTGATCGCATCAATATGGCGGTCCAGTTTCAACAGCATCGGCAACGCTTCAGCCAGACGATTAAGTTTAATAAACATGATGGCGTCCAGTTCGGGGAGGTCGGTCTTTGCCATTGACGGTGTCGCTCGTTTCGGCGTCAGCCGAGCCCACATAACGGATCACCCGCGCAGGGTTCCCAGCCACAATGGCAAAGGGTGGCACATCGTGCGTCACAACGGCCCCAGCGCCTACGATCGCCGCTTTTCCGATGGTGACGCCGCGTAGCACCATGGCACCCGCAGCGATCCAAGCGTCATCGTCGATTAGCACAGGCCGTTCGCCCAAGTCCACTCGGTTGGGATGACCGACCGTGGCGATGGCGCGAAAATGCTGATGACGCGAGACGGGGTCAACAGGATGAGTCAGATTGTCGAAGATGTTGACATTGTGTGAAATCATGACTCTATTGCCAATGTCAATTTGTCCAGCTGACCAGATGCGACTACCCTCGCCTATGTAGCACCACTGGCCCACCGTGATTTGCCCCCCGTGAGCAAATGTCAATAAGGACCCCTCCACAATAGTGCCTGCCCCAATCTTGATGAGGGCTGAATCATTGCCGATATTGATGATTCGCGCTGACGGTCCCAGTCTAGCCGTTGGGTGCTTGTCGCAAGTCGGCTTACCAACCAAGCGACGCAGAAGATAATGAAAGTTAATACCAAGCACAGACGAGCCCTAGATGTTTATTGCGTAAGGTGGACAAAGCGCTCCCACTGGAGCGCTTTGCTGTACTTTTCAGAAATCATGGCATTCCCGGCGACCGATATACCAGATCGCTGGTCTTCACTCCTCAGAAGTTGACTTATCAGGTCTAAAGCAATATTTGGTGCGGAATACGTGACCAAGTTTTCGCCAGCAACCATGCTCGCCGGGTAGTTGCCTTCGTCCGACAACAGAAGACTGCCACATCCCATGGCCTCGAAGCAACGCATATTGCCACGGTCTTGACCGGCCATATCTACAGCGCCATTCAAAACGATCTTTGCTTGCGAAATCATCTTGTATAACTCTCGCCCGAATACCGGCGCATGACTAACCGCTCGAATATCCGCCGGGCGGCAATGTGATGCTAGTGGCAAAAAATACCCTATTGGCGATTCCGCTAAACGTGTGAGCCTTGATCGATCAAGGCAGAAAACGATATTCAGCTTATCCCGCAGAGAAGAGACTGTCTCTAAAACCAATGCACGTTTGCGATGATGGCGCGAATAGCCTCCTACAAAAAGCACATCGATCGGCCGATCTGTGTTAGGAGCATACGAGTCCATCTCGGGGTCATGTGCCGGCGAAAAATAC
>CAMCZF010000031.1 GCA_945885775.1 Rhodoferax sp. OV413
CCTGATGACGCACCCATGTACCCGGGCGCCTCCAACACCGAGTTGTGTCCGACCCGGTTCTTCAATGGCGACCCGCTCTACCAGCCCGGCGCCGAGCCCGATGCGGCGGAGCGTCTGCGCCGGCGCGAGGCCTATTGGCAGCCCTACCACCAGGCCCTGGCCACCGAGTTGCAGCGCCTGCAGAACGTGCATGGCTATGCGCTTCTGTGGGACGCCCACAGCATCCGCTCACGGATTCCCTGGCTGTTTGAGGGCCGGCTACCCGGCCTCA
The DNA here is from genome assembly GCA_945885775.1 of Rhodoferax sp. OV413. Taxonomy (GTDB): domain Bacteria; phylum Pseudomonadota; class Gammaproteobacteria; order Burkholderiales; family Burkholderiaceae_C; genus Rhodoferax. The sequence goes on from CAMCZF010000031.1 coordinate 272, forward strand.
ACCTGGGCACGGCGAGTGGCGCCAGCGCCGACGTCACGATTGCAAACGCCTTGGTGCAGGCCTGTGCCGGTCAGACGGCGGTCAGCCACGTGCTCAACGGCCGTTTCAAAGGTGGCTACATCACCCGCCGCTATGGCGCCCCAGCGCAAGGCGTGCACGCCGTACAGTTGGAGATGTGCCAGGACCTGTACATGCAGGAGCACAGCCCCTACGCCTTTGAGGCTGAGCGGGCCGCCGCGATCCGGCCACTCCTGCGCACCCTGCTGGACACTGCGCTGCACACCTGCGCCAAGCTGTATGACTGAACGCTTCTACGCCGCGCAGGCCTGGCTGGACGGTCGCTGGGCGCATGATGTGCTGCTGTCGGTGGGTGCTGACGGTTGCTGGTCGGGCCTGCAGCCCAACGCCTCGGCCGCTCAAGCGCAAGGGGCGACGCGTCTGGCCGGGCCGGTGCTGCCAGGCCTGGTCAACGCCCACAGCCATGCCTTCCAACGCGCCATCGCTGGTCTGACCGAGCGTGCCGGCGTAGCCGGCAGCAGCGACGACTTCTGGAGCTGGCGCGACCGCATGTATTCGGCCGCCCGGCGCATCACGCCGAGCCAAATGGAGCACATCGCGGCCTGGCTCTACGCCGAGTTGCTGGCCGGCGGCTATACCCAGGTTTGTGAATTTCATTACCTGCACCAGCCAGCCGACGCCGCAGGCGGCGACCCGCTGGACATGTCATTGGCGCTGGTGCGCGCAGCAGAGCGGGTCGGCATGGGCCTGACCCTTTTACCCACCCTGTACATGCGCTCGGGCTTTGGCGCGTCCGGACTGCGCGAAGACCAGCGCCGCTTCGCCTCCTCGCCCGACACCCTGGTGCGGCTGGTCGGCGAGGTGCAAGCCGCTTGCAGAGATCTGCCTGGCGTCAACCTGGGCTTGGCCATCCACTCCTTGCGCGCAGCCGGCTTGCCAGCCATGACCGAGTTGGCCACTTGGGCCGGCGCGCAGCAGTTGCCGGTGCACATCCACATCGCCGAACAGACTCAGGAGGTGCAAGACTGCCTGGCCCACACCGGGCAGCGCCCGATCGAATGGCTGCTCAACAACCTGCCGGTCAACGCCCAGTGGAACCTGGTGCACGCCACCCACGCCTGCCCGGCAGAGTTGCAGGCGGTGGCCCAGAGCGGCGCGGCCATTGTGATCTGCCCCAGCACCGAGGCCAACCTGGGCGATGGCGTTTTTGATTTCCCAAGTTATGCCGCCGCCGGTGGCAATTGGTCGATCGGTTCCGACAGCCATGTCACCCGCAACTGGCAGCAAGAGCTGTGTCTGCTGGAGTATTCGCAGCGGCTGACGCTGCGCCGGCGCAATGTGGCGGCCCAGCCCGGCGGCAGCTCGGCCACGGCGCTGTTTGATGGCGCGATGGCCGGCGGGCGAGCCGCCAGTGGTCTTCCGCTGGGGTCAATCTCAGTGGGGCACCGCGCCGACTTCGTGATCCTGGACGCCCAGTCGCCCGCATTGCTGGGCGTGCCCGGCGCCCAGACGCTGGATGCTCTGGTGTTTTCCAGCCCTCACACAGCGCCGGCCCAGGTGTACCAGGGCGGGCAACTGCGCCTTGATGGCGCACGGCTGTGCCGGCACGGCGCGGAGCCTGGGCTGCGCGAGCAGTTGGCGCAAGACTTCGCCAGGACGATGGGTGAGTTGTGGGGCTGAGTTGTTGCTATGGCTTTTTCGTTGGCGTTGGCGTTGGGCGGGGCTGGGCGCGACTGAATACCTGAATGCCCCTCTGGCCCGTCATTCCCGGCTACAACCGGGAATCCAGCTGTCATGGAAGTCATGGATCCCCGCATCCGCGAGGATGACGAAGTGGGTCGGGGATGACGGGTTGGGGGCCAGGAACGACACGGTTTGCGTGCCAAGGTTGTCAAGGTGGTGACGGGCTGAGTGGCGCAGCGGCATCAAGGAGGAGCCCAAAGGGCGGAGGACAGCCGCGTAGCTGCTCAGCCCGGCGCCGCCTTGACCGGCGCGCCCACTCATCCACGGATTCATGTCGCGACCCGGACAAGCATGGCGCCTGGCTCGGGCGCAGTGGCCACCAATGTCTTTATAGTGCAAGGTCTCCAGCCTGACGAAAATTGCCCATGAGCCAACCTGACCCCTTCCACCCGTTTGACAATTCCGGGGTCCCTTTGCCAGACGATATTCCGGCCGGCTTTAGGCGCATTTCGCTGGGAGGTGGCTTCTTGGTGCACAACGGGCCCTTGTACGCGCGCTGGACCGGCGAGCGCGTGCTGCTGGGCTTTCGGGTGGAGGAGCGTCACACCAACCCGCTCAAGATCTGCCATGGCGGCATGCTGGCCACCTTTGCTGACATGCTGGTGCCCTGCGCCAACATGTACCAGTCCACCCTCGAGCGCCGTTTTTTGCCGACCATCAGCCTGCAGATTGACTACATGAGTCCGGCCCCGCTGGGTGCCTGGGTGCAGGGGCAGGCTGATATTTTGCGCACCACCCGAAACATGCTGTTTGGTCAGGGGCTGGTCACTGCCGATGGCGAGCCCGCGCTGCGCATGAGTGGCATTTTCAAGATGGGGCCGTTGTTGACCCAGGGTTCGTCGACCGATCCGCTCGGGCTCAAAACGCCGTGAGCGTCAATCCATCACTGTCACTGTCGCAAACAGTGCCGTTTCGCCAGGACGCGGCTGTGGTCGGGCTGGTGGGGCTGGCCCATGCGAGTTCGCACTTTTCGCACCTGCTACTGCCGCTGATGTTCCCGGTGTTCATGGCCGAGTTCTCGTTGAGCTACTCGCAAGTGGGGCTGCTGATGACGGTGTTTTTTGTCGTCTCCGGCATTGGTCAGGCCGCCGCTGGCTTTGCAGTGGACCGGCTTGGGGCGCGGCCCCTGTTGTTTGCGGCTCAGGCCATCTTGGCGTTGGCCTGCGCGGCGGCCTCGCTGGCCAATGGTTACCCGGCGCTGCTGTTGGTGGCGGCGCTGGCCGGTCTGGGCAATGCCACTTTTCACCCGGTGGACTTCACCATCATGAACCAGCGGGTGTCGGCGCCGCGGCTGGGCCATGCTTTCAGCGCCCACGGCCTGACCGGCAACCTGGGCTGGGCGGCAGCGCCCTTGTTCCTGGTCGGCCTGACCCGGCTGTCTGACTGGCGCACCGCCTACCTGGCCGCTGCCCTGATGTACCTGGCTATTTTGGCCCTGCTCTGGCTGCACCGGGACAAGCTGAGCACGCGGGCGGTGGTACGCCCGGCTGGCATGGCCGAGGAGCACAAATTGGCCTTCATGAAGCTGCCGGTGGTGTGGTGGTGCTTTGGGTTCTTTTTGCTGTCGACCATGACGCTGGCGGTGGTGCAGAGCTTTTCCGCCTCCATCCTCAAAGCCGTGCATGGCGTCAGCATCGAGGCGGCCACGCTCACGCTCACGGCCTACATGCTGTGTGGCGCTGCCGGCATGCTGGCTGGCGGCTTCGTCGCTGGGCGTGCCGCTCACAGCGACCGGGTGGTTGCTGTTGCCATGACGGTGGCAGCCCTTTGCCTGGCCCTGTGCAGCACGGGGCTGCTGGGCGGCACCGGCACCATGGTGGTGCTGGCGGCCACCGGTCTGGCGGTTGGTATCGGCGGACCGTCGCGCGACATGATGATCAAGCGGGCCACGCCGCGCGAGGCCACCGGGCGGGTGTATGGCATGGTGTACTCGGGGCTGGACGTCGGTTTTGCGCTGTCACCCATGGTTTTTGGCCTGTTCATGGACCGGGGTTGGTACGCGGCAACCCTGCTGGGTGCCGCCGGCACCCTGCTGCTGAGTGTGGCTGCGGCATTGGCGGTAGGCCGCCAAAGCCCTGAGACCGCCACAATGGCCTGATTCATTGGCATGGCTGGATAATGGGTCTCCGAGGTGTCTGGGTGCGTAGGCGCCATGAGTTTTTTTCATTTTTCCGGGTGATCTTCATGAAAATTTCGACGCGTTTGATGCTGCTGGTCGGTTTGATGTCAGCTTTGCTGATCGGTATTGGCAGTTTGGGCTTGTACGGCATCGCCGCCAGCAACGCCGCCTTGCAAACCGTCTACGACGACCGACTTGTGCCATTGGGCCAGTTGGCAGAGATCCAGCGCATGATGGTGACCAATGGCGCCGAACTCTCGGCTGCCGCACTTGAAGCGACGCCGGAGGCTACAAGCAAACATGTCGCCGTGATTGAAGGCAATATTGCTGCAGTGAGCAAAGTCTGGGCGGCTTACATGGCCACCAAGCTGACGCCTGAAGAAGAAAAAACCGCGGTGTTGTTTGCGACCCAGCGTAGCCGCTACGTGAGCGAGGGCCTGCGACCCGGTCTGGCAGCGCTGAACACAGGCGACTTCAAAGAGGCGCAGCGCATCGCCATCTCGGTACTGCCTCAGGTTTATGCCCCGAGCTATGCAAGTATGGCGGCTTTGATCCAAATCCAGCTCAAAGAAGCCAAGCTGGAACACGATGCCGCATTCGCCCGGTATGAATCGATTCGCCTTTGGTCTATTCTGTCGGTGGCCTTGGGTGTTCTGGCTGCCGCACTGCTGGGTTTTTTCATGATTCGCGGTATCTCCCGCGCCATTCGGCAGGCCACGGCAATGACGGGCGCCGTCGCCGCCGGTGACCTTACGGCGGACACTCAAATCCGCGGCGCGGACGAGATTGCCGTGCTGCTCAAGGCACTGGTGGGCATGAAAGACAGCCTGATCGGGGTGGTTGCAACGGTGCGCGTGGGGTCTCAGAGCGTAGCCACGGCCAGTGCCGAGATTGCGCAAGGCAACCATGACCTGTCCGCCCGAACCGAAAGCCAGGCCAGCGCGCTGGAACAGACCTCCGCTGCCATGGAGCAGCTGGGGGCCACGGTGGTAAACAACGCCGAAAGCGCAGCCCAGGCCAATCAGCTCGCTCTTAATGCCTCGACCGTGGCGGTACAGGGGGGGCAGGTGGTGGGCCAGGTGGTGGAGACCATGAAGGGCATCAATGACTCGTCGCGCAAGATTGCCGACATCATCAGCGTGATCGATGGCATCGCTTTCCAGACCAATATTTTGGCCTTGAATGCAGCGGTTGAGGCTGCCCGTGCTGGTGAGCAAGGCCGGGGGTTTGCCGTGGTGGCGAGCGAAGTCCGTTCGCTAGCGGGCCGTTCAGCTGAAGCCGCCAAGGAGATCAAAGGCTTGATCAACGACAGCGTCAAGCGGGTAGAGCAGGGCAGTGCGCTGGTTGACCGAGCCGGCCTCACCATGACCGAAGTTGTGAATGCAATCAAACGGGTGACCGACCTGATGGGCGAGATCAGTTCCGCCAGCAAGGAGCAAAGCATTGGCGTGGCACAGGTCGGCGAGGCGATCACGCAGATGGATCAGGCAACCCAGCAAAATGCCGCCCTGGTTGAAGAAATGGCAGCTGCGGCCAGCAGCCTCAAGGCGCAGGCGGGCGATCTGGTGGGCACTGTTGCGCTGTTTAAACTACCGGCTGGTCGAGAGTCGCGCGCCTACACCTCGGGCAGCAACCCAGGGCGCAGCTTGGTGTCGGCGGCTTCGGCCAAGCCCCGGGCCCAATTGCCCAAATCGCCCAGCCAGCCCGTGTTGGCACGGATGGCGCCTGCGCCAAGCGCTGCGCTCGCGCCCCCGCGCGCCAACGCCAAAGCGACACCGTCGACCTCTGATGACGGGGATTGGGAAAGCTTCTGAAGATCGCCATAATCCGCCCATGAACAGTCAAACAATCGGCGGCCACCTGTTGGTCGAGTGCCTGGTGGCACAGGGCGTCACGCACGCGTTTGGTGTACCGGGCGAGAGCTATCTGGCCGTGCTGGATGGCTTTCACCGCCACGCCGACCAGATCCACTTCATCATCAACCGCCAGGAGGGTGGCGCCGCCTTCATGGCTGAGGCCCATGGCAAATTGACCGGCCGGCCCGGCGTGTGTTTTGTGACTCGCGGCCCGGGCGCCACCAATGCCTCGATCGGGGTGCACACCGCGTTCCAAGACTCTACGCCCATGGTGCTGTTTGTTGGCGACGTGGCCAGCGACACACGGGACCGCGAAGCCTTCCAAGAGGTGGATTACCTGAGTTTTTTCGGCCCCAGCACCAAGGGCTTTGCGAAGCGGGTCGAGCGGATTGACGATGTGCGACGCATACCGGAATACGTCGCCCGTGCCTTTGCCACCGCCATGAACGGCCGCCCCGGCCCGGTGGTGGTGGTGCTGCCCGAAGACATGCTGACCCAGGCTGTGGTGGCTCACCCGGTCACGGGCCTGACGCCGCAGGCATTGCCCCGCCTGGCTCCGGTTGAGGCTTGGAGCGACCCGGGAGCCTTGCGCACGCTGCGTGAGCTGCTTCTGAAATCAGAGCGTCCCATGGTGATTGCCGGCGGCGGGGGCTGGACAGTGCAGTCGGCGCAGGCGCTGCAACGCTTTGCCGAGAACTGGTGCCTGCCGGTGGGCAACGCCTTTCGTTTCCAGGATACTTTTGACAACCACCATCCGCTGTACGCTGGTGATGTCGGCATCGGCATCAACCCCAAACTGGCTGAGCGCATCCGTGCGAGCGACCTGGTGCTGGCCATCGGGCCGCGCCTGGGTGAGATGACCAGCGGCGGCTACACCCTGTTCGAGGTGCCGCGGCCGCGCCAAACCCTGGTGCACATTCACGCCAGCGCCGAGGAATTGCACCGGGTCTACCATGCAGACTTGGCCATCAACGCCACCATGAATGCCGCCGCTCGCTCGCTGGAGGTGCTGACCGCGCCAGTGACGCTGCCCTGGGCCGATTGGAGTGCGGCCTGCCATGCCGACTACCTGGCTAACCTTGAGCCACAGCCCCTGCCCGGTCTGATTGACATGCCAGCCATAGTGGCATGTCTGCAGACGCATTTGCCAGCCGATGCCGTGCTGACCAATGGCGCTGGCAATTTTGCCAGCTGGGTGCACCGCTTTTACCGGCACCATGGCCTAGCCAAGGGCTGCAAGACCCAACTGGCCCCGACCAATGGCGCCATGGGTTACGGTGTGCCCGCCGGGATCGCCGCAGCCATCACCACTGGTCGACTGGCCTTTACCATGGCGGGCGATGGCGATTTTTTGATGAATGGCCAGGAGCTGGCCACGGCGGTCCAATACGGTGCCAAAACCATCATCGTGCTGCTCAACAACAGCATGTTCGGCACGATCCGAATGCACCAGGAGCGCGAGTATCCCGCCCATGTGGCCGGCACCGGTCTTAAAAACCCCGACTTTGTGGCGCTGGCCCAAGCCTATGGCTATGCCGCCCAACGCATCACCCGCACCGACGAGTTTGAGCCGGCCCTGCTGGCAGCACTGGCACGGCCGCAGGGCAGCCTGATCGAGGTGATGCTGGACCCGGAGGTCATCAGCACCCGCGGTACCTTGTCGGCGATACGGGATAAGGCCTTGGCGTCTTTACTACCAAAAAAATAGCTGTTGGACCAAGCGCAACTAAGGTTAGCGTGCTATTTCTTATATAAAAAAAGGCCCGCAGCAGCGGGCCTTTCTGGGTAGCAGTCGGGCTGCTTACTTGAGGTGTTTGCCGATCAGGCCGGCCATCTCAAACATGGACACCTGCACCTTGCCAAACACTTCTTTGAGCTTGGCGTCAGCGTTGATCATGCGCTTGTTAACAGCGTCTTGCAGCTTGTGCTTTTTGATGTAAGTCCACAGCTTGCTGACCACCTCGGTACGGGGCAGTGGGCTTGCGCCAACCACAGCCGCCAAGTGGGCGCTGGGGGTCAGAGCTTTCATGAAAGCGGCGTTGGCCACGCGTTTTTTGGCAGGTGCAGCTTTCTTGGCTGGGGCTGCCTTTTTGGCAGGCGCTTTTGCCGGTGCAGCCTTGGCGGCTACTTTCTTGGCCGGGGCGGCTTTCTTGGCCGGAGCGGCTTTGGTGGCTGGCGCAGCTTTGGTGGCTGGCGCAGCTTTAGTGGCCGGGGCTGCCTTCTTGGCAGGAGCGGCTTTCTTGGCCGGGGCTTTCTTTGCAGTTGCCATGATGTATGTACCTTCTAGAAGTTGATGAGTCACCAGAAAAAAACCGCTTCTTCGCTGGCAGACCGCATGCTACTGGAGAAAGCAGGTGTTTCATAGGGGAATATCCCTTTTTCATTGGAGAGAGTTGCTTTTTTCTGCCGTTTTCGCTGTGATGGCGCCAGCGCGCGCCGGCAAAGTCGCCAGCAACACGCCAAGCAGGGCGATGGCAAAGGCCAGCAATTGCAGGCCGCCCAGGGTCTCACCCAGTGCCAGCACCCCGACCAGTGCCGCCGTAATCGGCAACATCACAGTAAAAACACCGGCCCGGGCGGCGGGTACTGACTGCAAGCCGGTCATCCACAGCCACACCGTGCCCACGCTCGCTGCCAGCCCGTAAAACAGCACCAGGGCCCAGATGGACCAGGACACCGTACCGAAGTCGAAGCGCAGGGCCAGGTAAAGGCCGACCGGCGTGCTCAGCGCCAGGCCCCATAGGTTGATCAGTGCCGTGATCCGTTTTGGACTCAGGACGCCGGTGAGCTTCTTGCCGATCACGGCATAAGCGGCCTCGCACAGCACTGCACCGAACACCAGCAGGTTGCCCCATAACTGGTTATTTTGAAGAAAATCGGCCTCCAGGCCTTGTCCTGATTGAATAGTTAGCTCTTGTTTTGATAGCGAAAGCAGTCCCAGCCCCAACGCGGCACAGGCAATGGCCATCGCCACCCGAGGGCTGATTCGCTCGCCCAGCCACCACCAGCTCAGCAGCGCGACCACCGCCGGTATCGACGCCAGAATGATGCCGGCCGAAACAGCACTGGTCATGCTGACGCCGTAGAGCATGCAAATCGAAAACAGAACATTGCCCAGCAGTGATTCGAAAAATACAAGCCGGCGTGTGGCGGGGGTAACCGGTGCCTCCTGGGGCGGCTTCTTCAGCCAGTGCACCATGGCGACCGCGCCAATGCCAAAACGAATCCAGGCCAGCAGCAACACGGGCAGCGCCATGACCAAGGGTTTTGACAGTGCCACATAGCTGCCCGCCAGAGACATGCTCAAGGCCAGAAACAGGTAGGCGCTCAGCGGGTGAGTTGGCGACGGCGCCGGGTTTGGCAACGGGTGTTGGGTGTGCGCCACGGGGCGGGTCGCGGGTTGCGTGAGTTGAGAGGTCCTGCATCATGCCTGAGCTTGGCCTTGTCTCGTGTGGGACCGGTTTGCTGAGCGGCCTGGTAATTGGCACCATGCCGGCCCGCGCAAATGGTGTAACTTCAGGGTCTGCCAACCAAAACAAGGTGCGTCATGGGATTGGGCCAATTTGCATACGCCAACAACAGCAATCGCTTTCTGGCGGCCGAGCCGTTGACAACGCAGCCCTTCGCCGTGGTGGGCGTGCCCTTTGACGGCGCGGTCACGCACCGGCCCGGCGCCCGCTTTGGCCCGCAGGAGATCCGGCGCGCCAGTTTGATGCTGTGCGACGGTCTGCACCCCTGGTTTGAGGTCTCGCCGCTGCCGCTGCTGGGCGATGCGCTGGACATGCGCTTGCCCAACGCCTCCGCCCTGGCGCTGGCGCGTGAGCAAATTCAGGTGCAAGCGACAGCCCTGATGGCGCGCCACCACTGCGTGTTTCTGGGCGGCGACCATTCCGTCACCCTGCCGTTGTTGCGCGCGGCGCACGCCCGGCATGGTGCGCTGGCGCTGGTGCACTTTGACGCCCATTGCGACACCTGGCAGGACCACTTTGGCGAGCCGTCCGGCCATGGCACCTGGACCTACGAGGCCTTGGCCGAAGGCCTGGTCAGCCCGGCCCACACGGTACAAATCGGCCTGCGCTCCAGCGGCGACCGTGCGGCGCGCGAGTACGTGCAGGACCAGGGTGGGTTGATCTTCACGGCGCGGCAGCTGCGTGGGCTGGATGGCGCTGCCTTAGCACCCGTGCTGGCCACGGTGCTAGAGCGGATCGGTCAGCGCCCCTGCTACCTGACGCTGGACATCGACTGCCTGGACCCGGCCTTTGCACCTGGCACCGGTACACCCGAGCCGGGTGGCCTGAGCAGCTCGCAGCTGCTGACCCTGCTGGAAGGGCTGGCGCCCCTGAACATGGTGGGCATGGACTGCGTCGAGGTGGCACCGGCTTATGACCACGCCGAGTTGACCAGCCATGCCGCCGCCACTTGTGTTTGGACCTACCTGTGCGGTCAGGTCGCCAAATCGTCAAGCACCTAGCACGACCATGCTGATCGACTCGGATACCCAACTCAATCGGCGCAGCTACTACGAGGCCAGCGTCGTGCGCCCGCCGCCGGCCCCGCCGCTGCAGGGCGACCAGGTGGCTGACGTGCTGGTGGTGGGCGCCGGCTTTGCCGGCCTGTCGGCGGCCATTGAGCTGGCACAGCGCGGCCTGCGCGTGGTGGTGCTGGAGGCCGACCGGCTTTGCAGCGGCGCCTCGGGCCGCAACGGTGGCCAGGCGATCGCCGGCTTTGCCAGTGGGCAAGGCCCGATTGAGCATCAACTCGGCCGCGGCGACGCCCGCTTGGCCTGGGACATGTCGCTGGAGGCTGTGCGCCTGATCGATGAGCGCATTGACGCCTTCGGCATCGACTGCGATCGCGTGCACGGCTACCTCTACGTCGCTGAGACCGCGGCCAAAGCGCGCCGGTTGGAAGCGGAGATGGCCGGCTTGGCGCGGGATTATGGTTTTGCTACCGACTTTGCTAGCGGCGCAGCAACTCGGCGGCTGATTGACAGCCCGCGCTACCAAGCTGCCGCCTACGACCGCGTGTCTGGACACCTGCACCCGCTCAAGTACGGTCTTGGGTTGGCTGCGGCCGCCCGGGCGCTGGGGGTGACGATCTGTGAGCATTCGCCCGTGCTCGGCCTGAGCCGCGGAGCCCGGCTGCGGGCGCGCACGGCCGGTGGCTCGGTCAGCGCCGCGTTCGGCGTGCTGGCCGGCAATTGCACGCTGGGCGAATACGGACCACAAGTGGCGCCAGACATCGCCCCGCGCATCATGCCGGTGGGCACCTACATGGTCAGCACTGCGCCGCTGGACCCGGCCCTGTGCCGGCAGCTGATTCCCTCCAACGCGGCAGTGTGTGACACCAATTTTGTACTGGACTACTTTCGTTTCAGCGCCGACCACCGCCTGTTGTTTGGTGGCCGGGTCAGCTACACGACCCGCACGCCAGACCGTCTGGAGCAGTTGATGGCGGCCCGCCTGCGGCAAGTTTTCCCGCAGCTCAACAACACGCCGATCGAGCATGTGTGGGGGGGCTTCGTCGACATCAGCATGAACCGCGCCCCCGATTTCGGCCGGCTCGGCGACAACCTGTATTACCTGCAGGGCTTCAGCGGCCATGGCGTGGCCTTGACCGGGCTGGCCGGCCGATTGGTGGCCGAGGCGGTGGCCGGGCAAGCCGCACGATTTGACCTGTTTGCCCGGCTCAAGCATCGGCCCTTTCCCGGCGGGCCCCTGCTTCGCATGCCTACCCTGGCACTGGCAATGCTGTTTTACCGTTTGCGCGATGCTTTTTGACCCTGCGCCAAGGCTGCCATCAGTGTGCGGGTCAGGAAGGGGCCGCAGCGTTCAATGTCGGCCAGTGGGGTGTAGCCGTAGCCGATAACCAGCCCTCGCGCGTCTTGCCGCCGCAGGCAGTAGGCCGATAGCGGCCGCACAGTCAGGCCCACTTGCGCGAGCTGGGCAGCCAAGGTCCGGTCATCGGCATCAGGTGCCAGGCGCAGGCACAGGTGCAAGCCCTGCTCTGCGCCGGTAATGTAGGCCGCAGGCCCAAGGCAGGGCTGCAAGGCCGCCAACAGGCAGCGGCGGCGCTCGGCGTAGCTTTGCCGGGCGCGGCGCAGGGCGCTGGCGAAATGCCCCATTTCGATGAACTCTGCCAGGGCCGCCTGTAGGAGCAGTTGCCCCGGCCGGTTGAGGTCATAGTGGGCCTGCCCAAACGCAGAGACCAGCCTGGGTGGCACCACCAGGTAGCCCAGCTTGAGTCCCGGATACAAGACTTTGGAGAATGAGCCCATGTACAAGACGCGTTCGCCACTGTCCAGCCCGGTGAGCGAGGAAATCGGCGGGCCACTGAAGCGAAACTCGCTGTCATAGTCGTCTTCCAGCACCCAGGCTTGGTGTTTGTGGGCCAGTTCCAGCACCAGATGGCGCCGTACCAGGCTCATCACTTCGCCCGTTGGATACTGGTGCGAGGGCGTGACGTAAATCAGTCGCGGGGCCATCACCTCATCGGTAGCAGTCGGTGCAATGCCCTCCTGATCAACCGCCACCGGATGCGTGTGCAGGCCAGCAGCCATGAAGACTTTGGTGGCACCCCAGTAGGCCGGGTCCTCCAGCCAGACAGTGTCGCCGTGGTCGGCCAGCATATGGGCACACAAGGCCAGAGACTGCTGCGTACCGCTGGTGATGATGATTTGCTCTGCCTGAAGCGGCACGCTGCGGAAGACGCGCAGGTAGTCGGCTAGGGCCCGCCGCAGCGGCGCATAGCCGCCAGCGTCACTGTAATCGAGCATGTCGGGGTAGGCCATGCGCCAGTGCTTGTTTTGCAGGCGTTGCCAGAGGGCCACCGGGAAGGCACTGAAGTCGGCAATGCCGGAACTGAAGGGTTGGACTTCGAGCTCGGTGGCGCAGTAAGACGACGCCAGGGCATGACCACGGGCCGACAACGTTCCAACTGCCGCTTCGACAATGGGACGGCGATTTCCGTAGGTTTTGGGCACACTGTTTTTGACGAATGTTCCGCTGCCGACATGGCTTTCGAGGTAGCCCTCAACGACCAGTTGGCTGACCGCAGCGATGACCGTGTTACGGGATAACCCCAGGTCTGCCGTCAACTCGCGACTTGACGGCAGGCGGTCCCCTGCGCCGATTTTCCCGTCAATGATTGACCGGCGGATCGCTTCGTAAAGCTGCCGATGCAGTGGCTGCTTGTCCGTGCGACCCAGTCGCGTCATCTCCGTCAACAAGAGTTCAGAAAGCATGGAATCCGTGTGGTTGCTTGAATTTTGCATCGCCTCGCGACGCGTGTGCCAGTGTGCCATGGCGCGACGCCATCAAGCAGTGCCGTTCGTCAGAGCCTCAAGTGGTCTCATCTACCTTGTGGCAATTGGCTCTAGCGCGGGTCCATGGGCGAGTCCACAATGCCAGACACAACAACCTGGAGACACTGATGCAAGCAGAAAATCACAGACCGCGTAGCGGCTCGTCTATCCGCCGGGCCTGCCTGGTCGTCAGCGCGGCGCTGGCGCTCGCAGCCATGCCATCGGTGGCGATGGCGCAATCCAAACAGTTGCTGATTTACAGTTGGTCCAACTATGTTCCGCCGGCCTTGATCAAACGCTTTGAAGCCGAAACCGGCGTGAAGGTCAGCCTGGATTCCTACGACAGCAACGACGCAATGCTCGCGAAGCTCCAGGCCGGTGGCGGAGGCTACGACATTGTGGTGCCGAGCAATACGGTCCTTGCAGCGATGATCCGCTCCGGCTTGTTGCTCAAGGTCGACGCGTCGAAAATGTCGAATTTCAAGAATTTGTCCGCGCCGCACGACAAGCCGGATGCCGACAAAAACAGAGATTATTCGGTGCCGTACCTGATTGGCACATCGGGGTTTACCTACGATTCAGCCAAAGTTCCCGGTGGAAAGTTGGAAGAGAGCTGGAAAGAGTTTTTCGAACCCCGCCCGGAAATGGTTGGCAAAATGGCGGCCCTGAACGATCAAGGAGAAATGTTCTCCGCTGCGGCAATCTACCCCAACCTGGACACATGTACCGAGAACGCGGCAGACGCGCAAAAAATCTTGGAGTTGCTTGAGCGGCAAAAGCCAAAATTGAAAATTTACTCATCATCCGGCACCATCGACCGGGTGGCTGCAGGGGAGGTTGCGCTGCACCATCAGTGGAATGGGGCGTCACATCGAGCCAAAACGAAATTGCCGACAGTGGTCTATGTGTACCCGGTCGAGGGGCTGAATTTATGGGGTGACAACTTTGCAGTTCCCAAGGGTTCACCCAACCCGGAGAACGCCAAGTTGTTCATGAACTGGATGATGGACCCGAAAAATGCGGCAGAGGCATCGAATTTTTCCGGGTACAACAATGCGGTCAAAGGTTCTGAGGCGTTCATGAATGCTGACCTGCGCAACAACCCCGCGATCAACACGCCGGAGTCGCTCAAGAGCCGACTTCGTCCTGTCAAAGACTGTTCGGTGAAGAACCGGGAGTTGCGCGACGGCGTGTGGACCCGGTTGCGGCGCTGAGGGATTGCCCCTGACATCACGATGAACAACGTCGCGATCGATATCGCCGGGGTACGCAAGACCTACCCCGGCGCCGAACAAGCAGCGCTTGCCGGTGTATCACTGGCGATCCGCAAGAATGAATTCTTCACGCTCCTGGGCCCGTCCGGGTGCGGCAAAACCACGCTACTGCGCATGATCGCCGGCTTCGATCACCCAGACGCTGGCGAGATCACGCTGTCCGGCATCAACATGGGGCGCACGCCCCCCAACCGCAGGCCAGTCAACACCGTCTTTCAGAGCTATGCATTGTTCCCGCACATGACCGTGGCGCAAAACATCGGGTTCGCCTTGGACATGTTGAATCACCCGCGTGACCAGATCCGAAGTCGCGTCGCCGAGGTGATCGCTCTGCTGCGACTTGAAGGCCTGGACGACCGCTATTCGGCCCAGTTGTCCGGCGGGCAGCAGCAGCGCGTCGCACTTGGCAGGGCGTTGGCGCCTAAGCCGGACGTCTTGTTGCTTGACGAACCGCTTTCCGCGTTGGACCTGAAGTTGCGCAAGGCCATGCAGGTTGAACTCAAACGCCTGCAGGCCCAGACCGGGATTACCTTTGTTTTTGTCACCCATGATCAGGACGAGGCCTTGACGATGTCGGACCGGATCGCCGTCATGCACAGTGGCCTCGTGCGTCAGGTCGGGCGTCCGAGCGACATTTACGAGCGGCCGACCGATCTGTTTGTCGCTGAATTTGTGGGGGATGCCAATTTCCTACCGGCGACCTGCCGGATCCACACCGGGCCGAACGCCGAATTCAGTGTCGACGGACAGTCAGAATTCGCGCCGACCCTGACCGTGAACCATGCGGCCCATGTGGCCGTTGGGCAGAAGGCCATGCTCATGGTCCGCCCTGAACGGGTCAAGGTGGTCGCTGCCCATGGGGCTGCCTTGACCGGACAGGTCTTCGACACCATTTACAGCGGCAGCAATCGCCTGTTGCACGCCACGCTGAAGGATGGCACCTTGCTGCGTGTCCGGCTTGACGGTAGCCAGGCGGCAGGAGAGACATTAACAGGAGAAATCGGCTTTGCAGCCGATCCGGCCGCACTGACGGCATTTGTCTTATGAACGGTCAGCGCTTGCGCCAACTGGCGCTGACGGCGCCTGCATTGTTGTTTCTCGGCGCGTTCATGCTGATCCCCCTGCTTCTCATGCTGTATGTCTCCGTGCTGGAGCGAGGTAGTTACGGGGGCGTCGTCTGGGGTAGTCATACGGGGATTGCCTACCAAAAACTGTTGTACGAGCGTGACCTGCTCGGCAATCTGTCGTTCAACAGCGATTACATCGCCATTTTTGCCCGTTCATGCCGGCTTGCGGCTGTCACCACACTGGTCACATTGTTGGTGGGGCTGCCAACCGCTTTGTACATGTCGACGCTGTCGCGCCGCCGTGCTGCCTGGATTCTTTTCCTGGTCACCATCCCGTTTTGGACCAATCTGCTCGTGCGCAATTTTGCCTGGATCCTGATATTGAGAAATGGCGGCGCGCTCGACACGCTTTTGCAATGGCTGGGCTGGATGTCAACGCCGCTGGACCTGCTCTACACGCCCCTGGCAACTGGCATCGGCCTGAGCTATTCGTTCTTGCCCTTCATGATATTGCCGATCTATGTGGCTCTGGAACGCATTGACCCAGCCGTGGTTGAAGCTGCCTTTGACTTGGGTGCCAACCGGGTTCGTGCCTTGCAAAAAGTTGTACTGCCCTTGGCGATGCCGGGAATTGTTGGCGGTGTCGTGCTGGTCTTCGTGCCCTGTCTTGGGGCCTATGTCAGCCCTGAGCTGCTCGGCGGGGGCAAGTCACTCATGATCGGCAACCTGGTTCAGGCTCAGTTCGGGGCTTCCAGAAACTGGCCATTTGGGGCGGCATTGGCAATTGTTCTGGTCTTGGCTTTGCTGACGGTGATGGCATTTGCCGCCTGGGCAAAGCGCCCTGTCAAGGGAAGCTCGCCATGAGCCGCCACGCGCTGCTTCGCAGTCGGGTCGGTGCCACGACCACCAGCCTGGCTTTGCTGTTTTTGTATCTGCCGATACTGACCCTGGTTGTCCTGTCGTTCAACGACAACGATTTAACGACGATTTGGACCACCGCAAGTACAAAGTGGTATGCCGCAGTCATGCAAAACGACGACATGTTGCGGGCGACCAAAAACTCATTGATCGTTGCCTGCTCTGCCACTTTTTTTGCGACCTGCATTTCGACCCTGGCAGCGCTGGGATTGGCCCGCACCGGCGATGGGACCAAGCTGTGGATGGAGGGGCTGGTCGGTTTGCCGCTGTTGGTGCCGGAGATTGTCACTGCGGTGGCGTTGCTGATATTGTTTGTAATGATCGGGTTCCCTTTGGGCCTCGCATCGGTGGTGGTCGCCCATACGGTTTTCTGCATCCCTTTTGCGTACTACCCGATCAAGTCCCGATTGGCGAGCCTGGACCCGAGCTTGATGGAGGCTGCGAGTGATTTGTATGCTTCCCCGCGACGCCGTTTGTTTAGGGTGGAACTCCCGCTCTTGCGCGCCGGTATATTGGCCGGCGCCTTGTTGGCATTCATCAGTTCTTTGGGTGACTTTGTCATCACTTATTTTGTGGCTGGGCCTGGCGCAACAACGCTTCCTGTATATATCTTTGGCCTGATTCGCCTAGGGGTCACGCCGGAAGTCAATGCGTTGTCTGCCATTTTTTTGCTGGGGTCGGTCATCATGATTTCGCTGGCTTTCATGGTGATCCAAGGCGCCAGCCAACAGCAAAAGAAGGGAAATGCGTCATGACGGCGGCCATTCCGAGAGCGCCCATCGGTGTCAGCTTGGCCAATTGGCGGACCGAGCCCTTCAGCCAATGGTCTTTTTCCCATGTCAGCGAGTTGATACCGAGCGCCGTCATCGCTCACGATCCTTGGCACATCGTCGGCATGACCGAAGTTGCCACCGAGATTGACACCCTGGCTTACCGGACGAAGACAGGCGAGCCGGGCACGATCGCAAGCATGCTTGCCAACTCTAGCACTGACGGTTTTTTGGTTATCCATCGGGGCTGTATCGTTGCTGAACGCTACATGGGTCACCTTGACAGGCACCGACCGCACATATTTTTTTCAGTGAGCAAGTCCATCACGGGATCCCTTGCCGGCGTTCTGGTGGAATCCGGGCAACTGGACGTGCAGGCGACGTTGTCGTATTACCTGCCCGAACTGGCGGGCTCAGCCTATGCGAATGCCGCGGTCCGCGATCTGCTGGACATGACGGTTGCGATTGACTTTGAGGAGGCCTACCTCGACCCGGACAGTGATTTCATGCGATACCGCCGGGCGATCGGATGGAACCCGGTGCCCCCGCTGTCGAATCCGTCGGATTTGCGCAGCTTCCTGAGCAGTACCCGTCGGGGTGACGGGCCACACGGGCATCGCTATCACTATGTTTCGCCAAACTCTGATTTGCTGGGCTTGGTGATGGAGCGCGTTGCCGGCACCCGGTTCGCCGATCTTCTGAGTGAACAGATCTGGCGGCGCATCGGTGCCGAGATGCCTGCCCAGATCACCCTGGATCGGTTAGGGGCACCCAGAGCCGCCGGTGGGATCAGCGCCACCCTTCGCGATCTCGGGCGGTTCGGCGAGATGATGCGTCAAGGTGGCCGGAGCCATGGCCAGCAAGTTGTTCCCCAGGCGTGGATGGACGACATCATTGAAAACGGCGATACAAGTGCCTGGCAGCGGGGAGGCATGTCAGGGTTTATTGAGAATGGCCGATACCGGAGCAATTGGTACATTCTTGACAAGCAGCGCGGGTCGTTTTGTGCCATCGGAATCCACGGTCAATGGCTCTATATCGACCGCCGTTCGGAAGTCGTGATCGTCAAACTGTCTTGTCAACCCAAACCGGAGGACGATGAGACTGACCGGCATGTCCTCGCTGCGTTCGACGCGATCTCAACGCAGCTTTAGGTCTGCCCCGACTTCTGTTTCGCTACTGGGTCCTTTGCTTCGGACCCAAATGGCCCTGTTCTTGTCCATTCTCGGGCCGCACAATGGGCCGGCATGCTAGCCTGAAAAGGTGTGTTGGCGGCAAAATTGGAGACGACCATGTACGACAAAAAAGTCTTGAATTTCAACGACCTGGAGCAATGGCTCAACGAACGCCGGGTGACCGAGGTTGAATGCCTGGTACCTGACCTGACCGGCGTGGCGCGCGGCAAGATTCTGCCCCGCACCAAATTCACCGAGGACCGTGGCATGCGCTTGCCGCAGGCGGTCGTGGCGATGGGGGTCACGGGCGAGTTCCCCGAAAGCGGGCCCTATTACGATGTGATTGACCCGACCGACCGTGACATGCAGCTGCGACCTGACCCGTCCACGGTGCGCATCGTGCCCTGGGCCAGCGACCCCACGGCGCAGGTGATCCATGACTGCTTTGACCACCAGGGCAAGCTGGTGCCGTTTGCGCCCCGCTCGGTGCTGCGCCGGGTGTGCGAGCTGTTTGCGGCCGAGGGCCTACAGCCCATCGTGGCGCCCGAGCTGGAGTTTTACCTGACCGCTCGCAACACCGACCCGAACACGCTGCTGCGTGCCCCGGTGGGCCGTAGTGGTCGGGCCGAGACCTCGCGCCAGGCCTACAGCATCGATGCCGTCAACGAGTTCGATCCACTGTTTGAGGAAATTTACGACTACTGCGACAAGATGGAGCTCAACGTCGACACCCTGATCCATGAGGTGGGTGCTGGGCAGATGGAGATCAACTTCTTCCATGCTGAGCCGCTCGGGCTGGCCGATGAGGTGTTCTTCTTTAAGCGAACGGTGCGCGAGGCGGCCCTCAGGCATGACATGTACGCCACCTTCATGGCCAAGCCTATTGCAGCGGAGCCAGGCAGTGCCATGCACGTGCACCAAAGTATCCTGGACAAGGCCACGGGGATGAATATCTTCAGCAACCCGGACGGTTCCCCGTCCGAGGCCTTCATGCATTACATCGGCGGTCTGCAGCGCTACATCCCGGCGGCCATGGTGCTGGTGGCGCCCTATGTCAACAGCTACCGACGGCTGTCGCGCAACACCGCCGCCCCGATCAACATCGAGTGGGGCTACGACAACCGCACGGTGGGCATCCGCTCGCCAATCTCGTCGCCCCAGGCCCGTCGGGTGGAAAATCGCGTCATCGGCGCCGATGCCAACCCGTATGTGGCCCTGGCCATGACGCTGGCTTGCGGCTACCTGGGCCTGAAGAACAAGATCAAGCCCAAGGCCGAGATGAAGGGCGACGCCTACCTGTCCCCCTACGCGCTGCCGCGCAGCCTGGGTGAGGCGCTCGATTGGCTGCGCCGCGAGTCGGACCTGCACGAGGTGCTGGGCAAGGAATTCATCACCGTCTATGCTGAAATCAAGGAATTGGAGTTCGACGAGTTCATGAAGGTCATCTCGCCCTGGGAGCGGGAGCATTTGTTGCTTCATGTTTAGTCGCCCTATCGGCCGTTGACGTTCATACCTACATCACGAGAATCTTTATGAGCAAGACATCTTTTTCCCCTTTGATCGCGCCCCCGGCCATTGTCAGCCGGGCTCGGGCCATTGACACCAAGGCCATTCAGGCAATGGACAGCGCGCATTACATCCATTCGTTTACCGACCATGGTGATTTGGCTACCCGTGGCGCGCGGGTGATTACCAGGGCTGATGATATTTACGTCTGGGACTCTGAAGGAAAAAAAATTCTGGACGGCATGAGCGGCTTGTGGTGCGTGAATGTGGGCTATGGCCGCAAGGAGATTGCCGATGCCGCCTACCAGCAAATGATGGAACTGCCCTACTACAACAGTTTCTTTCAAACCACCAACGTGCCTGCAGCCAAGTTGGCAGCCAAGTTGGCCTTGCTTGCGCCAACCGTGGGCGACAGGAGCTTTGATCACGTTTTTTATTCGTCCAGCGGCAGCGAAAGCAATGACACCAATGTGCGCATGGTGCGCCGCTATTGGGATCTGCTGGGCAAGCCGCAGCGCAAGATCATCATCGGGCGCATCAATGGCTACCACGGCAGCACCATGGCAGGCGCTTCACTGGGCGGAATGAGCGGCATGCATGCGCAAGGTGACTTACCAATCCCCAACATTACCCACATCGAGCAGCCTTACTATTTTGAGAACCGCTTGCCAGGCGAGAGCGAACCCGACTTTGGCGTGCGCGCCGCTGGCTGGTTGGAGACCAAAATCCTGGAACTTGGCGCTGAGAAGGTGGCCGCCTTCATCGCTGAACCTGTGCAAGGCGCTGGTGGCGTGAT
>CAMCZF010000032.1 GCA_945885775.1 Rhodoferax sp. OV413
ATATACCGGCCGCCATATCAACCACCAAGTAATCGATGTCGTCTTCCAGCGCACTGAAAGATTGAACTACGCGCGAGGCCTGGACACGGCTCAAGGCGGCCAATTCACTTACGCCGGACGCACCGGGTATGAGCTTGACACCCTGCCTAGACGTGACAATGATTTCTTGAAGAGTTTTTTGCCCGCTCATGAAGTGACTTAAATTAAAGGGGCAACGGCAACCCAGTGCGATCTGGGAGTTGGCGAGTCCTAAATCGGCATCAAACAGCATGACACGCCGGCCCATTTGCACCAGGGCAATCGCCAAATTCACCGCCACCGTCGTCTTACCAACGCCACCTTTTCCGCTGGCAACACCGATCACTTCGGTGCGAGTTGAAGCATTCATCAATTACTTTCTTTGTTGTCAAGCAAATGGCCCGCGCAAACCCTTGGGGTTGGCTGACATGAACATGCGTGGTGAAGGCGCCGGCAGCTTTTCCGGGGTGGGCTTAGACAGCTTGATAGCAGGTATTTGAACGTTAGGATCGGGCACTCTTGACAAATGAGCCAATGCCATTTCAACCAATGCCCCAGTCGTCAGGTCACACTTGAGTCCACCAGGGTCAACACCCTCACTGGCCGCCGACAGCGCAATAAAATTCTCGCAGAGAAACTCCACCAAGGGCCAGGGCTGGACCGTCTCATCCAGCTTGCTGATCATCAGGCTGTTCCAACGAATACCGGAGACTCGAAGGGTACGGCGCAAGGTGGCCGTCGACGAATCAGCGGACACCAGCGCGTGGGCAAGGCAGGATGGGCAAACCGATTGAATTTCGGTCACACGCTGCGACAATTGGTTCCCCGACGTATCGATCAGGACCAGGCTGTAGCCAGAAAGCGCTGCAAGAACGGTGCTCAAAGCTTCCTTGGTATCAGCCCTGAAACATTCAACCCCCGCCTCGCGGGCCATCGCCAAAGTTTGAGCCCAGGCACCCAAACGAAGGTCGCGATAACTGACCATCGCAACCCTGCCTGCAGCAACTTGGGTTACAGCATGAGTGGCGAGTCGTACCACCATCAAGGTCTTGCCTGTGCCACTGGGACCTGCCACCAAGTGGACGCCACTTTTTGGCAACGCGACGCTGGGGCGGTGCACCACTTGCTCTAACTGATTGCGTACAGCGTCCAGCGCCTCTTTTTCACTGCGCATGTCCTTGACCGTGTCAACCAACAAGGTACGAAGACCTGCCGGCATACCGGCATGCGTAAAGGACGTCAACAAGTTCTCAACATCGGGTGCCAAATCAAGGTTGCTGTGCCAACCAGATATCTTTTGATTCAAGCTCACCTCGCGCCGCAAGGACTTGAGTTCATCCAAAATTTGATCCATTACCTCGCGGTCAAAGGGCGTCCCAGGTTGTGTCATGGCTGGCTCTGTTTTAGTCACTGCGGTATGGGCTGTCATCGCCGCCACTGGTGCTTTCACTGCATTAACCGCACCGCCTTTGGTTTCGGCGCTTACCAGAGCCATCTGGCTGCCAAAGCTCACGGATGGCTCAGCCCGTGAAACTTGAGACTGCGCCACACTAACCACCGATTCCTGGCCCTGCTCTTCGATGTCGAGCGCTACGATCAATTCAGTTTGCCCGCCAACCGTATGGCTAGAAATGATCAAGACATCGCGGCCGTACAAAGACATGGCACGGTCATTGGCAGTTTTTGCGTCGTTAGCAAGAATTCGTTTAAGCTCCATTGCGGCGCCCCATTGGTACGTGTAGTGTTTTTATCATGTCAGCGCCTCGGGTTATTGCCATCGTGTTGAGCTTCGGCAGAGACTGTATGGATGACCTTCACAGATTGATCGTCTGGTATCTCGCTGTAAGACAACACAACCAGGTCGTTCACCCGGCTGCGTACAGACTTGGCCAGCCATGGGCGCACTGCTGGCGACACAACCAGCACGGCGTTGTGGCCAAGCCCTTCAACAGCCTTCGTTCCCTCGCGCAGCGCAGAAAAGAGTCGCTCCGCAAGTCCAGGCTCCATCACCACCCCTTGACCAGAATCATGCTGTTGCAACACGTTATGCAGTAACTGTTCTAAATTGGGGTCTAAGGTCATCACTGACAAGGTCGCTTTGTCATCAATCAAACCCTGCACAATCATTCGGCCAAGGCGAGGACGTACCAAAGCTGTCAATTGATCAGGGTCCTGGGTTCTCACACTGACCTCTGACAATGTTTCCACAATAGTCCGCATGTCACGAATCGAGACGCCGTCGCTGAGCAGGCCCTGTAACGTCCTCGTAAGAGCGCCCAAGGGCAACTTTGCTGGAATCAAGTCCTCGACC
Organism: Rhodoferax sp. OV413; assembly: GCA_945885775.1. GTDB lineage: Bacteria > Pseudomonadota > Gammaproteobacteria > Burkholderiales > Burkholderiaceae_C > Rhodoferax. The sequence goes on from CAMCZF010000032.1 coordinate 2,330, forward strand.
AACTTAGGCGACTTAGCAATCAGTTTGTCCAGCAACTGTTGGACTTCGTCATGGCCAAGTAGGTCTGATGCGTTCTCACGCAACACCTTGTTCAAATGGGTTGCCACCGCTGTGGCGGCATCGACCACGGTATACCCCAAGGCCCGCGCATGGTCGCGCTGGGAAGAATCGATCCAAACAGCATCTAGGCCAAAGGCCGGCTCCTGGGTGGGGGCTCCCTCCAAAACGCCGTAGACCTGACCAGGATTGATCGCCATTTCACGGCCAACTTTGATCTTGCCGCGGCCTCGGATCACCCCTTTAAGCACAATGTGGTAGGTGTCAGGGTCAATGTTAAGCGCATCGCGAATGCGAACCGGCTGAATCAGGAACCCCAATTCGGCCGATAGCTTCTTGCGTACCCCTTTAACACGTGTCATCAGCTGTCCGCCAGTCTCGACATTGACCAAAGGAACCAGGCCATAACCGATTTCAAGACCGACAAGATCAACCTGGTCAAGATCTTCCCATCCTAATTCTTTGGGGGCTTCAGCGGCGATTTTGTCCCCCGCCATTTTTTCCGGAGAGTTCCCGACCGCCTGCCGGCGCAAAACCATGATGCCCAACGCCGTGCTGCATGCCGACAAGCCGATGAACACCAAATGCGGCATTCCTGGGACCAAACCGAAGATCGCCATGATGCAAGCCGTTACAAACAAGGCGGTAGGGTTCCCCAACTGACTACTTGCCTGTTCTGTCATCGACTCGCTCGTCGTCACCCGCGTGACGATAATCGCGGTCGCCAAGGACAGAAGCAGCGCTGGAACTTGTGCAACCAGGCCGTCGCCAATCGTCAACGTTGAATAAATTCTCCCTGCCTCACTGAATGACAGGTCATGCTGCCCGATCCCAATGGCCAAACCCCCAAAGAGATTGATCAGGAGAATCAACAGACCCGCAATGGCATCACCGCTTACAAACTTAGAGGCGCCATCCATCGAACCGAAGAAGTCCGACTCTTGCGACAATTCAGCACGCCGCTTTTTGGCAGTCTCCTGATCAATCACGCCGGCATTAAGGTCTGCGTCGATCGACATTTGTTTGCCAGGCATCGCGTCCAAGGTAAACCTGGCATTGACCTCAGATACGCGCCCCGCACCTTTGGTCACCACAATAAAGTTGATGATCATCAAAATTGAAAAAATGATGAATCCAACGATGTAGTTGCCACCAATCACAAACTCACCAAACGCCGCAATCACTTTGCCAGCAGCATCGTGGCCGGTATGCCCATCAACCAAAACGACTCGCGTCGACGCCACATTCAGCGCAAGTCGCAGCATCGTCGCAAACAACAAAATAGTCGGAAAAGCGGAAAACTCTAACGGCTTTCGCACTCTGATCGCGATCATGATGATCAACACACTTGACGCGATATTGAACGTGAAAAGGAAGTCCAGAATTACTGGGTGGAGCGGAATGACCAGCATTCCCATAATCAGCAAGACCAAAAACGGAATGCTCAATTCTGTGAAATTGAACTTCGAAAGATTGTGTCGAACGGTTGACAGCGACAGCGTGCTCATGAGTGGAATTGCGTGGAAGTAGCGGTTTTGGAGCTGTCAGGGGGGTCGAGTAGGTTCTAACAGGCAGTGATACGCAAACTCCATGCCACGATTTTCCGACACATCAGCAATCGGCCATTGATCTTCGGAGCGGCAAACATTGGCCTGACACGATTCTTGCTGACCAAGGGGTAACCGCCACCCAAAGTGGCTTACCGAGAACTGTCTGCCCAATGAACGCTAACCTAACCTTTCCCTCAATAAACACCGTGTCGCCCAATGGCGCTAACCTCGCTCTGAGCACGACGCAAACTGATGGCGACCCGAAAACCGACGAATTTGCTGCCGTTTTGACTGGGCAAATGTTCAAGTCAGATCGGCAAGGTCTTGCCGCACAGTTAGTCGGCAGCCCAAGTTTGCAAGTTTTCTCTCTGGGCCAAAAGCTGAATGTCATCACAACTGACGAGCCGCTACCGGACCTTACCAGTCTGGCAAACTTCGCTCGTGCCCAAGGATTAGACGAGGCGGCTATACAAGCCCTTTTCGGCCCAAGCACCGGCTCAAAAAGCCAGCTCATAACCAGCGGCGCCGGGCAGGCATTAGCCAGCAAGACGCTTCCGGGCGTGACCTTTGCTTCAGTTTTGCCGAACTTCGGTAAAGCCAACCTGCTGGCGTTTGGTACCGACGCCATAGGACAGGAAAGAGCCGCTTTGGCACAAGGCGCAACCGCAGTGGTGCCTGAGCTGCGCGAGCTGGGCAGTTTTCAGAGAATCGAGGCGCTGCGTCAAGGGCAGGAAGCGTTGGCTGAAACAGGCGTGGCCGTGTCCCTACCAGCCAGCATCACAACAACCGGACACCTTCAAGCTGGAGCTGGAGCAGGCTCAGCAGTTCAAGATGCCAGTCGCCCGCAAGAAGTAAACATACCGCTCGCAGCGTCGGTGGGCATCGCGGCGTTGGCCTTTACCGAGCCGAGCAGCCCAACCAAGGTTTCTGGCGCAAGACCTGAAGTGCCACTGCCCCCCGGTTCTGAAGAATCAATCCAGGATGCCATGCGGATCGCCGTCACTGTATCAGCCAAAGACATCATAAAGCGCCCGCCAAACTCCGCAACCACCACCGATGCGAACAACGGGTCGGGGTTGCTTGTCGGACTTAGCAGTCATAAAGTTGCAGTGACACAGGCCTGGGAAACCCTGCATCTGGCGATACCAGAAGGTTTCGACCTTGACGAGCAAAGTGGAACGCTGTCGACTTTGAACCAAGCTCAAATCACGGCCCCCGGCATCCCACAGCATCCAGAAGGCTATGCAGCCAGGCTCGGCCCCGCAGAAGCGAACCCGTTTCGGGGCGAGCCCTCAGCTGTAGCAGCCCAAACTGAACTGCGCGCCCTCCAGCAACAACAACTGGCAGACCGACTGGGCGAGGCAGCGGCCCACCGACTGATTGCCCAAATTGAACGGGGTGAGTGGAAGATGCAAATGCGGCTGCAGCCCGGAAAGCTAGGAAAAATCGATGTGGAGCTCGCTATGCACGCCCGCGGCCTTGAAGCGACGTTTAGTGCTGACAGCGCGCTGACCCGAGAACTGATTGCCCAGGGCACAAACAGGCTCAAGGACACACTGGCCCAAGCTGGCATGACAGTTGCATCAGTGACCGTAAACGGGGATCAGGCGCGTCAATCTGGCGGAAATCCGACACCCCAACGTGGGAACCAAAATGAGGTTGAAGCTGTAACAGTCAATGCGCGGGCAGCGGTCTTGACAGCAGCTCCGGAGACACCGCCGACAAACACGGATGACAGATTAAACATATTGGCATGACAGCACAGCCAGGCAGGAATGAAATTGAATCATTACATAGAGGTGTTCCATGGCTAAGACGGCAGCAGCGCCAGCAGCAGCAGCGGCGGGGGATGAAGCTCCGGCCAAATCCAAAAAACCGATTGTCCTCATCATTGCTGGCGTACTGGCATTGGTTGTCATCATTGCAGGGACTATGGTCGGGACGCTGTTTATCACCGGCTTTTTCTCTAAACCGCAGCCTTCGGCCGACCAGCAACTGCTTGAAGAGGACGGACATAGTGCGACTGGAGCTGACGCCCATGGCGCCAAGCCGGCAGACGCTAAGGCCGACAAAAAACCAGCCGATGCCAAGGGCGCCAAACCAGCAGAGGCTAAGGCCGACAAAAAACCAGCTGATGCCAAGAGCGATAAACCCGCCGATGCTAAAGGTGACAAGAAACCGTCCGACGGTCTACCGAAACTGAATAAAAAGTCGCCTGACAGTCCTCGCTTTGAGTACACCTATCACCAACTCAAGCGCGACTTTCTGTCCAACCTCATGAGCTCTAAAAAGGTCATGTCAATCCAAATCTCGATCATGACCCGTTATGACGAACGCGTCTTCGAAAACGTCGATAAGCACGAAGCGGCCTTGCGCTCTGTGATCTTGGATGTATTGCGACAAACCACAGAGGCAGACTTAGTAAAACCAGAATTCAGAAAAGATCTGGCCATCAAGCTGCGGGATGCAATCAACTCCCTTCTCGAAAAACTAGAAGACTTTGGTGGGATCGAAGAAGTCTTCTTCACGTCCTTCGTCGTTCAGTAACCTGATCAAAAGACGCTGATCATCAATCATGGCCGACAACCTACTATCAGCTGACGAATTCGCGGCACTTGCTGAAGGAGTGGACGATGGCTCGATCGCCATCGATACCGGCTTCAACACTTCGACTCGATTCAAAAAACATGACTTGGCCAGCGAGGATAGCAGCCTAGGCGTGAATACCAACGCCATTGACATGATCAATGAGCGCTTCATACGGCTCTTTAGACCAAACCTGATGGAGGTGCTACGTACCAGTCCCAGAGTCACGCCGACCAAATCGACCATCGTCAAGTTTGGGCAGTACATCAAAGATTTGAAAGCACCTCTGTCAGTGAATGTGGTCCGGATAAACCCACTCCGGGGCTACTCTTTGGTCGTGATCGATCCAACCATCGTCTTCAGTTCTCTAGACAGTTTCTTTGGCGGTTTTGGTCAGGGAACAGTAGGCGTCTTGTTGCCTGGGCGGATGTTCACGCCGATGGAGATGCGAATCATAAAAATGATTCTTGATGTCACTTTTTCAGACATGAAAGAGGCTTGGGCTCCATTGATGCAGATCAGCCTTGAGTTTGTAAGCGCTGAGATTAATCCCCAATTTGCCCAAATATCTGACGAAAACGATCTCGTGATTGTCAGCCGCTTTGAGACGGAGACGGCCACTAAAAACACCGGATTCATCGATGTTGTCCAGCCATATGCTTCCCTTAAGCCAGTACGAGAGCTACTTCGAAGCCGAGTCCAAACAGGCGATGGCAATGAGGACTCAGACCGGCAATGGCGAGAAAGCTTCGAAGATTCGGTCAACGACTCATGCCTGCAAGCAAATGTCGTTCTAGGAACAATAAAAACAACGATCAAAGACATTGAAACCATGACGTCAGGCGACATTTTGTACTTCAAGAAGCCAGAATTCGCCACCCTCCAAGCGGCCGGCATACCCGCTTTCAATGTTCACATCGGCACACTGGGCGCACAGACTGCCGTACAAATTGTCAGCGCAGTCAGCCCCGGTAAGCACTAACCCAGTTCAGGACACCCCATGACAGAAACCATTATTGAAGGCAGCCCCTCAAACGAAACGCAGGATCATGACAAACAGATCCACAAAGACGTATTACAGACTATCAGCGTAACGCTCAGCGTCGAGGTTGGCCGAGCGATGATAAAAATCAAAGATCTCATGCGTCTGACACAAGGCAGCGTCGTGGAACTAGACCGAATCGCAGGAGAGCCTCTCGATCTACTGGTCAATGACACGGTTGTCGCACAAGGGGAAGTCGTCTTGGTCAATGAGCGCTATGGAATTCGGCTCACCCGGGTTGTCCCAGCCTCAGAACGAATGAAGAACCTCTGAAATCACTACCATGGGAACTAATGTATCCGGCAATATAGATTGGTTGCGAATCGGCGGCAGTGTCGTTCTTGTGTTGGTACTTCTCGCAGCCATGCTATGGATCTTGCAGCGTCTTCGATCAATTCAGATCGCAAAAGGCGGAATCAGAAAGCTGGAAGTTATTGAAACTATGAGCATCGGTCCGAGGCAAAAAATAGCGTTAGTTCGTGTTGACCAACACATGATTTTGATCGGCATGAGTGCCAACCAATTCACATCACTGGGTCAGTGGCAACAAGTTCAGTCAAGCACTGGAGAGCTGTCTTGAAACGCGGCTTTATTTGGATCGGCCTGGTGACTTTACTGGTTTGCGTTCCGGTAATTTCCTGGGCACAGGGAATCCCAATGGTCAACGTGAGTGACTCTGGCAAGGGCACCCAGTACAGCCTGTCTCTGCAGCTCTTGGCGTTGATGACCACGATCACGCTGCTCCCTTCGTTTTTACTGATGATGACCTCCTTCGTTCGCATCATCATCGTTATGTCTATTCTTCGCCAAGCATTAGGTACAGGACAAACGCCGCCCAACAACGTCTTGGTCGGGATTTCCCTGTTCCTCACCCTCTTCATCATGTCGCCAGTGCTGACTGATGTGTACCAAAATGCAATTACGCCCTACATGCAAGGTAACTTGGTCTTTGACAAAGCGCTCGCCGCCGCCGAGGCACCCATACGGGGCTTTATGGTCAAGCAGACCCGGCAAGACGATATTGGCTTATTCATGCAAATGGCGCGCAAGGATGATGTCGGCGGCGCCGAATCCGTTCCATTCACGACCTTAGTCCCCGCTTTTATCACTTCGGAACTAAAAAGCGCGTTCACGATAGGTTTTCTGATCTATGTTCCCTTTGTAGTGATTGACTTGATTGTGGCCAGCGTCTTGATGTCTATGGGCATGATGATGTTATCTCCAATGATGATCTCCGCGCCCTTCAAATTGATGCTGTTTGTCCTGGTGGATGGTTGGAGCTTGATCATGAGCTCTTTAGCGGCCAGTTTCGCCACTTGAACATATTGCAAGCCTTAGCGGATCCATCCTTCTTAAACCCGAGATATTTTAAATATGGACATTGCCGCCGTTATTGACGTTGGACGTCTGGCTCTATGGATGACTGTGCTGATCTCAGCCCCCCTGCTGGGCGTGGCACTGGCAGTCGGCCTGCTGGTTGGCGTGATCCAGGCGGCGACATCGATCAACGAATCGACCTTGAGTTTCATTCCCAAGGTGACGGCAATGGCACTCACCCTGGCGTTGGTCGGCGGCTGGCAAGTGGCCACTCTGGTGGATTACACCAAAAGCATGTTTCAGCGCATCCCCCTTTTATTTGCCTGACCTCAAACGCAGCAAAGCCCAAGTCATGAACTTGCTTGCCAACGAGATCGTCGAGCGCTTTTATGCCTTTCTGTGGCCGATGCTCCGGGTGTCAGCACTGCTCATGTCGGCCCCCATTTTTTCTCTGCGATCATTCAACCTGCGGTTACGCATTCTTCTGGCCGGCGCATTGACGTGGATGATCTATCCGCTTTTTCAATGGCCTAAACTGGATCCCATGTCGGCAGCCGGCCTGGTTGAGGTCTTCAATCAAATCGCCATCGGTCTGGTCATGGGCTTGAGCATGCAAATCATCACCGCGGCGATCCTGTTGGCCGGTCAGTCCATCTCTAATGCTATGGGCCTTTCAATCGCAACGATGATGGATCCCAATTTGGGAAACGTACCCGTAATTGCGCAGTTCATGCTGATCCTAAGCACACTAATTTTTGTGGGTCTCGGGGGTCACGCCATGATGTTGAGATTGGTGGTTGACAGCTTTTACAGCATGCCAATGGGCCAGGGCGTGCTGACAGACGGGGCCTGGGCTCATTTCTTGGTGTGGAGCTCAATGATTTTTCTTGGTGCCCTGCTGATTGCTATACCTGTCATGGTTACGCTGCTTTTCATCAATATAGGCTTAGGCGTAGCATCACGTGCTGCGCCTAGCCTCAACATATTCCAAGTCGGGTTACCTGCCATGATCATTGCAGGATTTGGCGTTTTGGTTCTGACATTGCCTAGTATGGGCAGCCGTATCGAATGGCTCTGGCTACAGGGTTTTATGGAGGTTCGCACTCAGCTCGGCATGAGCTAGTGCGATGAAAGATCATGGCGGAAGACAGCGCGGATAGAACTGAAGAACCGACCGCACGCAAACTCCAGCGTTCGCGCGAAGAGGGTCAAATAGCGCGCTCGGTTGAATTGACATCCGCCGCTGTCATGATCGGCTCGGTATTGTCATTTTTTGTGCTTGGTCGTTTTTGGTGGCAAGAGATATCCGAGAAATTTGCAAAAGGCTTCATATTTGACAGGAAAACATTAGATACACCGACATTGCTTCCCCATGTTTTTTCGACCCAGATCGTCGATGCATTTTTGTTGTTTATGCCAATGATGTTACTGGCGATAGTCTTGGCCGTCCTAGCTTCTGGCGCCATCGGCGGCTATCTTTTTTCAGTCAAGTCAGTAGTCCCGAAATTATCCAAACTCAGTCCGTTTGCTGGTTTAAAGAGGATGCTAGGCACCCATGCCCTGGTGGAATTGTTCAAAGCGATCTTTAAATTTCTTCTTGTCGCCATCATATCGCTGATTCTTTTAGACAAGCATTTTTCATCACTTATGGGCATGGGCACCATGAGTCTTCAGCCCGCCTTTGAATTGACAGGCGCCTTGATGCTTGAGGCTCTGATTTGGTTGACCTTTGGTTTGGTTCTCATTGCACTGATTGATGCGCCTTATCAGCGGCTATCTTTCATGAAACGTATGCGCATGACCAAGCAAGAAATCCGGGATGAGCATAAAGACATGGAAGGCCGCCCAGAAGTCAAGGCGCAAATCAGACGGCGACAGCGAGAAATTGCAACTGCTCAAATGATGAGAAAGGTGAAAGACGCCGACGTCATCATCACCAACCCTGAGCACTTCGCCGTTGCACTCAGCTATGACCCTACCGCTGATGGGGCACCCATACTTCTTGCTAAAGGCGGCGATTTTGTAGCGGCAAGAATTCGTGAAGAAGCAAAAATTCATGGCATCGAAATTTTTGAAGCAGCTCCCTTGGCCCGCGCCTTGTATTTCACTACTGAACTTGACCAATCGATTCCGGAGTCGCTTTATTTTTCGGTGGCTCAAGTGATCGCTTACGTTTTTAGTCTCGCCAATGTTCAACCGGGCGTGGATCCCATGGTGCGACCGTCACCAAGCATCCCGAAATCCATGTTGTTTGATTCTTCCGGAAAACAACTATCGTCCGAGTCTGCTACATCATGACGCTGCCCTTGCATCACCAAGACGACGACCTGAAATTGAGTCAGGCGATTTTTTTTCGAGTCTCTGACCGCCTTAGGCTTGAGGGCTATGTCGCTGGCTTGACTCAAAGTGGTATGAGTCTGTCTGTGGTGAGCAGTCAAGACGCCATCTTGGATCACTACGGGAAGTTGCTGGTGGCAAGGCTGCGCGAGGCAGCGCCGCACATTGAGCTTGAGGTGTGTTTTCCGGCCAGTGCGGACGCCCTGATTTCTCGTTTCAATGAAGTTCTACGTACGTGCTCAATTGAAGATGCGATGGGTAACTTGACCAGCCAGGCGCCGCCCAGAATATGGATCGTGCACGATGCCGCGGCTCTGCCCGACCATGAAATCCAGTTGTTAGCCCGTTTGGTGCAAAATTGTCCGGGCGCCAACATTCGGGTAGTGATGCTATTGGCCGAAGCCAGCCAGAAACACCAACTCCTCAGCGCCTTTGGCCGTCGGTTTATGCACTGGGATATTGAGCCACCCACGTCGGCTCAAAAGCAAGCTCTTTTGGAACAGGCCCGCGCACAGGGGCGCGAGACACTGGTCAATGCTCTACTTAAGCAGTTGGTCCCATCGGATGACCATGCTCCACTACCGATGTTGCCCGAAGGAAATGCAATACAAGTTGATCCCGAGGACGTCACACCAAACTGGCAAGCGAAACCCGAACGCCAGAAGTGGGGGGGGTGGGGCTGGGTATTGCCAATATCGGCCATATTGCTCCTGTCCGGGATTGTTTTAGGCCAACTCTATGGGGGGTCCTCCATCAAAACCAAAGTTTTGGAGTCCATCAACGTCGACTGGAGACGCCTACTCCCATCTCAGGCATTGCCGGCCTCGGCAGCAGTTGGCGCTGCACCCATCGCATCAGCGGTGGTGGCCATCCCCTCCCCTGCCGCATTGCCGGCGGCTTCTATGGCAGCGCCCGTTAGCCCTTTAGCCAGTGCATCGGCTACCGCAGTCCCAGACCAGGTAAATGGTGCCATGACTGCAACAGCTCTGGCAGAATTGCCATCAGTGCCCGCAGCATCAGCGCCAGGTCTTAAGGCTTTGACTACTCCGGCTGTTGACATAGGGCCAAAAGAGGAAGTCATTAGCACTCTGGCAGACCAATTGCGCGCCGGGCATGCCTGGATACTGTCTTTGCCTACAGACATCTTCCTGGTGCTGCATGTCACAAAGTCTTCCTACGCCGTGGCATCAACCTGGATCAAAGACCGGCCTGAACTGAATAACCTGCATATCGTCGCCAACTATACCTCCATTGATTCCGATCTTAAATTTTCGGTTGTCTCAGGGCCATTTGACTCACGACTTGAGGCAATGCGCTATGCCAAAAATGCTGAGATGTCCAAAGGCGCCTGGGCCATGCCACTCAAACTAATGGCAGACCGCCTGTCGCGTGACCCCAAAGCTGTTGCGGCCGCTAAACCAAAGGTGACCAGATGAACCGTCCCGAGTTGATTCAAAGCTCTTCCCCGCACTTCATTGCAGTGGATGAGGGTAGCCGCGACGCCAAGGGTAGAAAGTCATTTGTCGTTGAAAATGACAGCCAAACGGCGGTCAATTCGGATGAAATGGCAGATGCCATGGATGCCGCAAACAGAAAAAAAGTACCTTTTTCTGCGGACCCAGCAACGCACTCGGGAACAAAAAAATCCATAAAACCCGATGTTGAAGACAGCAAAGCAAGTTCGACTGAATCAGCTGCTATAGATCGGCCAGGGAGTCCGCCTCCACGGCCCAAGTTTCAAGTCGCTCAGCCACTCTCGATCCAAACTCCAACTGCAGAGATCAACGCCCCTATTGCGGACGTCAAGACAACAGCCGCTAGGCACGATGAAACTGACCCTGAACATACCGGTGAAATGGCTCACGCCTTGGATACGGCAAACAGAAAAAAAATAGCTTTTTCTGCCTATGAAGCACCGCAATCTGGAACCAAAGAGTTCATAAACCCGGATATTGATGTCACAAACGCAAGTGTGTCCCAACCGGCTGACCAAGATCAGCCAGAAAGTCCAACCGCACTGCACAAGTTTCAAGTCGCTGAGCCGGTCTCCATTCATACCCAGACTGAAGAGGACAGCCCCAAAGCTACGCATAGTTCAGTTGCAAAGCTAACGACCCATCAGCGCCCTGAACCTGACCCTCACATTGCCGCCCGGCTCAACACACTCAAAGCCCAAAACAACACTGTCAGGGCCAGCCTGGACGCCTTCGATTCGCAATCATTGGTCCAGGCATGAACACCGTCAACAAACCAACAACGGTAGATGCCATGAACGAATCCACCCCAGCCGCTAACCCGGACTCTGCCCAAGACCTCTCCACCCATGCGGAAACGCCGGAAGACGTCAGCACAGCCAGCACCGGCGCTACAACGACGGCGAACTCTTCGGAGCTGCAGCAGATGGACGAAGATCCCCAGATCGTTGATATCAAACTCACCCTTATAGACGCAGCTGAACTCGCTGGTCGCGCTGGGGTTCAGGCGGCAAAAGCAGGGGCAGACATGCACGCAGCCGCCAAAGACTTGGCGGTCGATCACGCCACACAGCGCAAACACGGCATCGTGGTTCTTTCTGTTTTTGCCCTTTTGGTTGTGATGGCTCTGATATTGTTCAGTGTCATGTCAATCCGCCTGCAGCAAAGGATCAATCAGCTAGACGCCATGCTTCTGGCAGTGGGCAAGCGGGTTATCGTCATGGACGAGTCCCTCAAACTCGTGAATAATTCTGGCGAAGTCTTTCAAGCCATTGCGGAAAGGCAAGACACGATCTCCCGTCAGCAAGTCAAGTTGGACACTCGGATTGAAGATCTCATGAAGACCGCGCAAAGCGCCATGCAAACTAACGCGCAAACCATAGACGCGCAAGGCAAAGAGAACGCAAAGCGCCTCGCCGCCGCGGAGGCCAACATCCAGAGCCATGCGACGGCACTGAAAACGGTTTCGACCAAATTGCAGTCTGCCCCGCGTGTCGCCCCACGGCCAGACCCGGCCCTGATAAGGCGTGAAGTAGAAGCCGCACTGCAGCGCCAAGAAAAGGCCGCAAGCTCAGCGCCGCCGCCTGCTGCGGCACCCGTTAATGTTGCGCCTGTTGCGACGGTAAAACCTCCGCCACCAGTGAAGGCTCCAGAGAGCCTGGTGCGCTACCCCAAACTGCCAAATCCAAATCCTGTCTCAACAGCACCCTGATTCCAGAGACAAGCAAATTAGTTGACCCGCAATCCGAACTTCTGAATTTTCTCGATCAAAGTGGTCCGCTGCAAGTTTAAGATACGGGCGGTTTGTGACACGTTCCCTTTCGTTCGACTGAGAGCTTGAGATATCAAGTCTCGTTCAATCTCTGCCAGCCGGTTCTTCAACGATAGCCCCTCTGGCGGCAATACGGCCAGGCTTTCAGATAAAAAGGTCATTTGCTCCAGGGAACTGGCGTTGCCTTCGTCATAGACTTGCGCCGATACCTCACCAACGACACCATCTGCCACGGGAGAATTTTCCCAAGCGGGAGCATCTGGCATTGGGGCTGGATCTTCCTCCCCTAGCCCACCTTCATTTGCAAGCAACTGAAGTGCGGCCAGACCCTTGGGAAGCAAAGCGACAGGCAAAGACCGCAGGCGCAATCGTTGCCCGGCAAAGAGAGTGCTGAATCGGTCGACCAAATTTGACAACTCTCGAACATTACCGGGCCAGTGGTAAGCCTTTAGCGCTTGCATAAAATCAGGTGAAAAACTTACCGGCTTTTCACCTTCAGCCATAAACCTCTGTGCAAAAAAATTCAGTAGAAGCGGCACATCTGCAGAGCGCTCTCGCAGCGGTGGTGTGCTAATTGGCAACACATTAAGCCGGTAGTACAAATCCTCCCTGAATCGACCGGCGACTATTTCGGCTTCAAGATCTCGATGCGTTGCGGCAATGACCCTTACATTGATGGGGACTGCCTTCGCGCCACCAACCGGATCCACCACACGCTCTTGCAACACGCGCAGCAATTTAACCTGAAGCTCTAAGGATAAGTCGCCGATCTCATCCAAAAAAATGGAACCATTGTGGGCCAGCTCAAACCGGCCTTTTCGATCAGTGGCCGCGCCGGTAAACGCGCCCTTGCTGTGTCCAAAAAGCTCACTTTCAATGAGGTCTTTAGGAATCGCCGCGCAGTTGATGGGCACGAAGTTGCCAGCCGAACGCCCAGACATATCATGCAGCGAACGCGCCACGATTTCTTTGCCGGTGCCGCTCTCTCCGGTGATCAAAACGGTAGAGCTGGACTGCGCAACCACCGGCAGCAAGCCACGAATGGCACGCACAGCGTCGCTGTCACCGATGAATTGGGGGGTGTTAACAGCCATTGGCTAAACAGAAGACCCTTGCATTACTCACACCTCTATCACACAAAAAACGGATATATTTAACAAAATTTGACAGTATCATAACAGGCAGTTCTGATGTTGAAACCCTTTTCTGTCTGTTTAAAAATTTGACCTTCGGCAGATGTCGATAGGTGGGACACTGCAACCGTGAAAGCCAAGCCTTTGAATCTCCAACTTGCTGCACTGAACAACCTGGGGCTGATGTATGCCAGCGGGCAGGGGGTTGAGCAGGACTTGACAGAAGCGCTGAGGTGCTACCGATTGGCTGCAGAGCAAGGCGTAGCCAGTGCCCAGTCCAATCTTGCCGTGATGTATGCCAACGGCCAAGGCGTTGCGCAAGACGATCAAGAAGCTATCAAATGGTATCGGGCCGCCGCGGAGCAAGGACTCCCCTACGCCCAATCTAACTTGGCGGTCATGTATGCCAATGGGCGTGGCGTAGAGCCTGATTATCTTGAGGCGCTGAAGTGGTACCAAGAGGCAGCTGCTCAAGGCGACACGGTGGCCCAAATCAACTTGGGTGTGATGTACGCCAATGGTCAAGGGGTAGGTCAAGATTATGGAAAGGCCCTAAGCTATTACCAAAGCGGTGCCGCGCTCGATGACCCATTGGCTCAATACGGGCTAGGGGTCATTTATGCACAAGGGCACGGGGTAGAGCGCGACGTCAAGACAGCCTGCCACTGGTTCAGTCTAGCGGCGGAACGCGAGCATTCTCAAGCTCAGTTCAATTTAGGTTTTTTTTATTCTCAGGGGCAAGATATTCCTGTTGACTACCGCAAAGCTGTCTACTGGTACGAGCGCGCTGCCAGCCACGGCGAGGCTGCGGCACACTACAACTTAGGGGTGATGTATAGCACTGGACAAGGCGTTGAAATGAATGCGGAAAAAGCGCTTCAATGTTACCTGGCTGCAGCACACCAGGGCGACGCTGCAGCGCAGTACAACCTTGGGTTGATGTATGCCACGGGCCAAGGTACGACCCGAGACGACACCGTTGCTGTCGCCTGGTACCAACTCGCTGCTGATCAAGGCGATTCGCAGGCTCAGTACAACCTTGGGGTGATGATCGCCAACGGGCTGGGCACAGGACCGAACCCTACTATCGCCAAACAATGGCTCCAATTGGCCGCCGACCAAGGAGACCCACAGGCACTGTACAACCTCGGCGTTCTCCATCAGGACGACTCTCATCAAGAAGCCAACTATGGGCAGGCGCTGGCATGCTTCCGATTGGCTGCAACACGAGATCATGACGACGCCAAAGTGGCGCTAGGCTGGTTGTATGCCAGAGGCTTGGGCGTTTTGCAAGACTATGTCCGTGCGCATATGTGGTTCAATTTGGGGGCAATTAGCGGCCATGCTGACGCAATCAAAGGGCGTGACTATGTCGCCCAGCAAATGATTGCGCCCCAAATCGCGGCTGCCCAAGACATGGCCCGTATGTGCCAGCAAGCCAACTTCCAAGGCTATGACTGACCCAAACTGACATGTATCAGCTTCCAATCGCGACGCAAGCGCGCAAAAGCTCGAGCCAAGCCTATTTCTCTGATTCGCTTCAAGCTGTCAGCAGCCAAATTGGACTAGCCCGTTACACGCTCAATGCCTGCATTGAAGGCCCCTGCGGACGAGCCTGGTTTGAGCTCATGCTCCATGGTCTCAGACGCGGCTTGACGGTTACGCTTGGCATAGAGGCGACCCCGGAAAATCTAAATTCGGCTATTGCATGGGAGCGACTTACGGCGATGGGGGGTCAATTGGCCTGGCTGCTGCCTGATCGAATTGCATTGCATACATCAGAATGCGTGATCGATGGTATTTTGGTGATGAGCGGCGACTTTGCGCAAACTGTCCACCTGCCCGGAACAAATTTCAACGGCATCTTGATCCAAGACGACCCCGACATAGTTATCCAATCCGCGGCCGCTTTGCTCGCGCTGCGGCAAACAAATCAATGGAAGCCCGAAGCCACAGATCCCTCTCTTCCCACTACAGCAGTCGTCCCGAGGACCCAATCAACTGCTCAAATCGAAGCCATCACGGCACACAATGGTTGGCCGTTGACCAACCGACAAGGGCCATTGCAGCAAATTGCGCTATGGCAATTTCAGGTGCTTGAGCAACACGCCTTGGCCATGGAAGCCGATACGGCTGAGGCCCTGCGTAAGACATATGCTTTTGATCACGCCCAAGACCAGGCTATTGGCGAATTAATTCGGCAATTGCTGGATGCCAAGCAGCGCTGCATGATCAGGCGTCATGCCCAATTGGGCGGGCAAGTGAACCTTGAAGAAGCCGAGGAAGCGCAAGCCGCTTTTCGCACCTATGAACAGACTCACCAAAGCTTGGCGCAGGCCCCGGTAGCGCAGCCCTTGGACGGGCAAGAACTGGCTGATATCAAGCAGCTCTACCGAAAATTGGCCATGATCTGTCATCCCGATCGCGTTGAGGAGAGGCAAAAGTCCCAGGCCGAGGTGGTCTTTCAACAATTACAGCGAAGTTATCGCAACAGCGATTTTTCGGCCATGAAGCACTTGGAGGCGACACTTCAGACGCAGACTTTGGGCAATCGGCAGCCTGGGCCTCCAGAGCAGGGCCTTGAAAGTCTAGGCTTGCGACTGTCCAACTTGCAGAAGAGATTGGCGAGCGAGCACGCGACCCGCAACGCCATTTTTCGCAATCCAAGTTGGCGCACACTGAGTACTCAAAGTAACTGGGCGCTTTGGTTTTCACAACAAGCCTTGTTTTTGCAGGAAGAGATCACCCGCTACGAGCGGACTTTGCAAGGGATGACAGCGCAGGCGAGCCCATGAGTAATTCGCTAACACTTCTGACGTCAAGCCAGGGGCAAGTCGCCATCCAGCGGCGTCTGGACATCGTCGCCAGCACCCTGTTGCACCTGGAGAGCCGGCACATCTTGGCGTTTTTTCGGAAACATGCTGCCTTGTTGGCTCACTGCCTGTACAGGCACTATCCCTTGACGCCCGATCTACTCGCGCAGCCAGAGGCACATTGGGATTGGCGTCGCCTCAGCAGCAGTCGTGCATTGGCATGGTCAGAACAGCTGATCGACGAGCAAACCAGTGTCCTCGATTGGACAGCCCTCAGTCAAAATCAGGCAATTCCGTGGTCGGCATCACTCATCGAAAGACACACCCAGCACTGGAATTGGCCACTGTTAAGTGACAATCCCAGCCTACCCTGGAGCATTGGCTTACTCCAAGCCAACACTTACCAGTGGCATTGGGTGACATTGAGTCGCAGCCGTCACTTGCCGTGGACATCGAATTTCATTGCTGCCAATCTGCACCGTTGGGATTGGACTGCGCTTAGCTGGAACAGTGCGCTGCCACTAACATCGGCCCTGATCGAGCGTCACGGGGAACAATGGGACTGGAGTGGTCTCAGTGCCAACCTGGCTTTGCATGCAGACCGCCAACTTGTGGGACAGTTCGCGCGCTTCTGGCACTGGACGTGGCTCAGCAGCAACCCAGGACTTCAATGGAGCGAGCCACTGATCGATCAGTTCTCAGACCAATGGGACTGGAAAGCCCTAAGTGCCCAATCAGCGTTGCCCTGGACTGCTAATTTGATCGACTGCTACCGCGACCGCTGGTGCTGGACCACGCTCAGCAGCAACACCAATTTACCCTGGCGACCAGATCTCATCGACAGGTGGAGTGACCGATGGAACTGGGGTGCCTTGAGCAAAAATCCAACGCTTTGCTGGAGCGAGGCCCTGCTCGAACAATACTCCGACAAGTGGGATTGGCAAGGACTCAGCCAGAATCCTGCCCTGCCCTGGTCACAGTCGCTCTTGGCGCTTCACCAGAAACACTGGGATTGGGACGGTCTGAGCTGGAACACCGGCCTGCCATGGGATGACGACCTGATCGCCAAGTTTAATCATCTGTGGGACTGGGCCGGTCTTAGCAGCAATGCTCAATTGCCTTGGAACGAGGCCCTTATTGCAAGTCATGCAGATCTTTGGGACTGGGAGCGCCTGAGCGCCAACCCGTCACTACCTTGGAGCGTGACTTTGGTCGAACGGTACAAGGAATTCTGGAACTGGGCAACCTTGAGCGGCCAACCGAACCTGCCTTGGAGTCCGGATTTCTATCAGGCCTTTAGCGAGCACTGGTTTGCTTCGCTGGTCAGCGAGCACCAAAGCTTTGACGTGCAGGAACTTAACGCTGCTGACCTCCTCTCAATCATGTCAATTCTCGGCAGCGACCCGATTTGATCGGTGCGACTGAAGCCGCAGCGGTGAGCCGCCTTTGTGTAGGCATAAATTATGCTTTGATGGCTGAGATTGAGCCCCCAATGTCGGGAACCAGACACCTGGGATGGGGTTTGCGGCACTCGCTCAAAAAAGGATATGTCATGGGTCAAGTCAAGCACCACCAAACCGAGCCCCAGCATATGGAGGCTACTGCCCATCCGCCACGAGCCCCCTACCAAGCTCATGTTCCCATCAGTGCCCTGATCATCTCCGACAAAGCACACGTGCCTCATGGTCAAAAAGGCTTTATGGTGACTCACCAGGCACACCCCATTCGGCATCAAAGTCTGCCCCAGCTCCAGGAACACCAAGAATGAAAGCGGCTGGAACAGCGCATTCGGGCTGGAGTGTTAGTCAATGAACGGACTGCTCGCTGATGCAGACGCCGCCTACAGCCGAGGCGACTACGTCAACGCCCTGAGAATTTCCCGTCCCCTGGCATCCCTGGACTACGCTGCAGCCCAAAACAACCTGGGCTTCATGTACGCCAATGGCCAGGGCGTGGCGCAAGACTACAGTGAAGCCTTGAAATGGTACCGCCTGGCCGCGGCACAAGACTATGGACCGGCACAGTACAACCTAGGCTTCATGTACACCAATGGCCAGGGCGTCGCCCAGGACGATGCGCAGGCCTTGTCCTGGTACCTCAAGGCTGCCGAGCAGGGTTTACCAGATGTACAAACCAACCTGGGCTTCATGTATGCCAACGGGCAAGGCGTGCTCCAGGACGCGCAGGAAGCCACGA
>CAMCZF010000033.1 GCA_945885775.1 Rhodoferax sp. OV413
CGCACCGGCGAGTTCCTGTTTTTTGCCTATGGCAAAGAAGCGCCTTACATGCACTACGGCGTGATGGACCGCATGGGTCAGCTCAAGACCTTCATGCCGGTGCAGTTACCCGGGCCGCGCCTGCCGCACGACATGGCGATCACGCCCAACTACACCATCCTGCACGACCTGCCGCTGTTTTATGACATGGACGCCTTTGCCGCCGGCCGGCACAAGCTCAAGTTTCACCACACCCTGCCCTCGCGCTTTGGCGTGGTGCCACGTCATGGCGCGCCGGACCAAATCCGCTGGTTTGAGGCCAACCCGACCTACATGTACCACGCGTCCAATGCCTGGGAAGAAGACGACGGCCAGGGCGGCACCGAGATCGTGATGACCGGCACTCCCTTCAGGTTGCCGACCGACATGCGCGGCAAGGTCGACGTCGAGCGCTTCCCCAAAATGCTCGCCAATCTGGAACATGACTTCATGTTCTATGAGTGGCGCTTCAACCTGCGCACCGGCCAGACCAAGGAGCGGGTCATAGACGACATCATCAACCAAGAGTTCCCAGTGATCAACTCCTGGATGCAGGGCCACAAGACGCGCTACTCCTGGAACGTGCTGATGGGCCGCAGCAACCGCGCCGAAGACCCGCGCTTCTGTGGCTTCGCCCGCTACGACCTTGAAAAAGACAGCTGCACGACCTACCACGCCGGCGTGCACAAGTGGTTCAGCGAAGCCCCGTTCGCGCCCAAGGACAACTGGCAAGCTGAGGACGACGGTTACCTGGTCGGCTTCATGTGGGACGACCTGAGCAAGAGCTCCTGGGTCACCATCTTTGACGCGCACGACATCGCCCAGGGCCCGGTCTGCCGTATCCGCCTGCCGCAACGCGTGCCCAACGGCTTTCACGCCACCTGGGTCAGCGGCGAACGCCTGGCGCGCGGCTACTGAGATGCTGCTGGTCAAGCCGGAGACCATCGCCGCTTACACCGCAAAAGGCTGGTGGTGCCAACAAACACTATGGGACTTGTTTGTGCAGCAGGTCAGTGCGCGCGGCGATGCAGAAGCCGTGGTCGACGCCTGCAACCGCAGTGATTTCGCCCATGGTCCGCAGCGGCGCCTGAGCTGGCGCCAACTGGGTGAGGACGTCGATAAATTCAGCCTGGTGTTGTTGCAACAAGGCCTGCTTCGGGATGACATCGTGGTGGTTCATCTGCCCAACTGTGTCGAGCAGTATGTGGTCTACCTGGCCTGCGCCAGGCTGGGTTTGATCGTGACACCGGTTCCTGCCCAGTACCGCGAACATGAGCTGGCGCATATTCTGACGATCACCGAAGCCGCTGCCGCGATCACCTTCACCCACATCGGCCGCATTGGCCACAGCCATCAGGCTGCCGCCATGTACCTCACACTGGGCGCTGCACACGCCAGCTTGAGCAAGGTGCTGGCTTGGGGCCCCGATGCGCCGGCAGGCGTTGTCAGCATTGAAGCAGCCTGGCCCGGCGCACTGACCGCCGGGCAACAGGCACAGCTGGCGCAGGCCGAGCGGAACGCCGCCGTCACCGCCAACGATGTGTTCAGCATCTGCTGGACCTCGGGCACCGAAGCAGCACCCAAGGGGGTGCCTCGCAGCCACAATGAGTGGCTGATTGTGCCGCCCAGCATCATCGAGGCAGGCCAACTTGAACTTGGCGCGCGCCTGCTGAACCCATTTCCCTTGGTCAACATGTCTGGCCTCTCGAGCGCTCTGGCCACATGGCTGGTTCTGGGCGGCACGGTGGTACAACACCAACCCTTCAGCTTATCCGTCTTCCTGCAGCAATTGCGCGAAGAGCGCATCGACTACACGGTAGCAGCACCCGCCATCCTGAACATGCTGTTGCAAGACGACCGCCTGCTGGCCGGCATCGATTTTCAGCGCCTCAAGCGCATCGGCTCGGGCTCGGCGCCATTGTCGCAATGGATGGTGTGTGGCTTTGCCGAGCGGCATGGGGTACAGATCGTCAACTACTTCGGCTCCAATGAGGGCGCCGCGCTGTCGGGCGGTGACATTGACATTCCTGACCCGGCGCTGCGCGCTCAGTACTTTCCCCGCGTCGGCGTGCCAGGCCTCGAGTGGAGCGTCTCTACAACCCGAAAAATCAAAACCAGATTGGTTGACCTGACGAGCGGGGCTGACATCACTGAGGCCGGCCAACCCGGCGAATTGCGCTTTCAAGGGCCAACCGTCTTCAGTGGCTACTTCAAGGCCCCTGAACTGACCGCCCGCGCCTTTGACGAACAGGGCTTTTACCGCACCGGCGACCTGTTTGAGATTGCCGGCGACCAATTGCAATACTACCGCTATGTGGGAAGGTCGAAGGACCTGGTGATTCGGGGCGGCATGAACATCTCCAGCGAGGAGATCGAAGGCCTGCTGGCGGCATGCCCCGGCGTGCAGGAGGTGGCAGTGGTGGGCGTGCCCGACCGGATCCTGGGAGAGAAGCTGTGCGCCTGCGTGGTGAGTGCGCCAGGGCAGACTGTGTCCCTGGGCGATCTGGTGCAGTTCCTGCGCGGCCAAAAGCGCGTCGCTGCCTACAAGTTGCCCGAATACATGCTTCAGATCGACGCACTGCCGCGCAATCCCGTGGGCAAAATTCTCAAGCGCGAGCTGCGTGAACAGGCCCGCACGCTGGCCTCGGAGGCTGTATGAGGCCCGTGCTGCTGCTGATACCCGGCATGCTCAACACCGGAGCGATCTGGGATGCCGTGCGGGCTGACCTGGAGCCGACCCTGGATGTGCGTGTGGCCGATGTGCTGACGCAAGACTCGATCCCGGCTATGGCCGCTGATGCCTGGGCCCTGGTGGCAGATTTGCCGACTGAAGCCAGCCTGACCGTCTGCGGCTTTTCCATGGGCGGCTATGTGGCCATTGAGCTGCTGGCTCGGCACGGCCATCGGGTTCAGGCCTTGGCCCTGGTCGACTCGTCTGCGGCCATTGAAACCGCTGACACCCTGCCGCTGCGCGAAAAAACCATTGGCGCACTCGAGCGCAACTTTGCCCGCACGGTGGAGGGCATCATTCCGTTCAGCTTGCACCCCAACAGCCTGGCCAACACAGGCTGGGTTGACGGCATGCGACGCATGCTGCATGAGGTTGGTGCCGCTACCGCCATCCGGCAGACCCGCGCCGTCATGGCCCGGTCCGATCACCGGCCTATGCTGGCCACCATCTCGCAGCCGGTGCTGGTGGTCTGTGGGCGCGAGGACAAGGTCACACCACCGCCCCTGTCCCAGGCGCTGGCTGATCTGATCCCAGCAGCCCAGCTGGTCTGGCTGGACCAGGCCGGCCATCAAACCCCCATCGAGCAGGCGCCAGCCCTGGCGCGGCTGCTGCTGCAACTGGCCCTGTCCGCCCAATCCCACCAGGAGATGCCATGACTTTGGCGAACCGTCCCTTGCCGTTTGCCCTGCGTCTGCCTGTTGTGGCAGCGCCAATGTTTTTGATCTCCGGGCCCGAACTTGTCTTGGCAGCCTGCAAGGCCGGCATCATCGGCGCGTTTCCGACACCCAATGCGCGTCCGGTGTCGGTACTGGCCGACTGGATGCACCAGATCACGGAAGGCCTGGCGCAGGCGCGCGACGCGCAGCCGGCAGCCACCATCGGCCCCTGGTGCGCCAACCTGGTGACGCACTCGTCCAATACGCGCTTGGCAGAAGACCTGGCGCTGGTGGCCCGATTTAAACCCCCGGTGGTCGTCACAGCGCTGGGTAGCCCAAAACCGGCCATCGAGGTGGTTCACGCCTATGGCGGCCTGGTGATCGCCGACGTCATCTCGGTCGGACTGGCCAAGAAGGCCGTGGCGGCTGGCGCCGACGGCCTGGCCTGTGTCTGCGCCGGCGCCGGCGGCCATACCGGCTTCCTCTCGCCGTTTGCCTTTGTCAGCGCCGTGCGCGAGTTTTTTGATGGCTATGTCATTACCGGCGGCGGCATCGGCGATGGCTGGGGTGTTGCCGGCGCTATGGCCAGCGGTGCCGACCTGGTCTACATGGGCACCCGTTTTATCCCCACCGCTGAAAGCCTGGCGCCAGCGGACTACAAGCAGATGGTGGTGGACAGCAGCATCGACGACCTGGTGGTGAGTGCCGGGGTCACCGGCACCGCTGCCAGCTGGCTCAAGCCCTCGCTGCGTGCCCAAGGGCTGGACCCCGACAACATGCCCGATGCACCGGGCCGCCAGTACGACAGCAACCAATCCTTCGCTGGCAAAAAGTGGACCGAAGTCTGGGCCGCCGGGCAGGGTCTGGGCACCATCAAATCTGTGGCCAGCGTGGCCTCAGTGGTGGATGAACTGGCCCGCGATTACCAACAAGCATTGAACCGATTCAAACAACTGCCCTGGCTGGGCGAAGGAGATCAGCATGCGTGAACCCGTGTATGTACTGGGCGGTTACCAGACCGATTTCGCCAAGGTTTGGTCCCGCCAGGGGCAAGATATTTCCGACATCACGCGGGAGGCCACTTTAGGCGCTCTGGCGGCCTGTGAGCTCGATGCCGCCGACATCGCCAGCATCCACGTGGGCAATGCCTTTGGTGAGCTTCAGCGGCAGCAGGCCCATCTAGGCGCCATGGTGGCGCAAGTGGTGCCCGAGCTGTGGGGCGTGCCCGCCATGCGCCATGAGGGCGCCTGTGCCTCGTCGTCCTTGGGCGTACTCAGCGCCATGGCCGAGATCGAGGCGGGTCGCTACGACTGCGTGCTGGTGCTTGGGGTCGAGGAGTTCAAAAACCTGCCGGGCAATGTCGCATCACAAAACCAGAACGCCGCTGCCTGGCAAGGCCATGAAGACATTGACTGCACCTTCATGTGGCCTGCCGCCTTTGGCCTGCTGGCTCAGGAGTACGAGCGACGCTACGGGCTGGACCGCAAGCACTTGAACCGCATCGCTGAACTGAACTACAGCAACGCCCGGCGCAACCCATTGGCCCAAACCCGCAAGTGGGCTTTCGGTGACCTGAGCTTCACCGATGACGACCAGGCCAACCCCGTCATCGAGCCCGGCACCCGCCGCCAGGATTGCGGCCAAATCACCGATGGCGCCTGCGCCGTGGTCTTGGCTTCGGCCAGCTTCGCCCGGGCCCACGCCCAGCGACGGGGCAGCTCGCTGGCCAAGCTGCCGCATATCGCCGGTTGGGGCCATCGCAATGCTGGACTCAAACTCAAGGACAAGCTGGTTCGCAGCGCCGATGCCGCCTATGTCTTTCCCCATGTGCGCGACACCATCGAGGACGCCTGGCGCCGCGCCGGTGTGGGCGGGATCGATGCCATGCAGGGTGTGGAAACCCACGATTGCTTCACCACCACCGAATACATGGCGATCGACCACCTGGGGCTGACCCCACCCGGCCAAAGCTGGCAGGCGGTGGAAGATGGCAGCATCGAGCCCGGCGGCCGCTGCCCGGTCAATATGAGTGGCGGTCTGATCGGCTGCGGCCACCCGGTGGGAGCCACCGGCACGCGCATGCTGTTTGACGCGGCACGACAGGTCACCGGCACCGCCGGTGACTGCCAGATTGAAGGGGCGCAGCGCGTCCAGACGCTCAACATCGGCGGCTCCTGCGCCACCGTGGTGAGCTTTGTCGTGGCCTGCCCGGCCTGAACCTGCCGCTGGCGCCGCCCATGGTGGACCTGCAACTCACCCATGACGCGCTGATGAGCAGCACGCTCAACCACGGCCTCAAGGTCATGGGCGACCGATGGACAGCGGCGGTGCTGCTGGGCGCTTTTACCGGTGTGAAGCGGTTTGAGGATTGGCAGGTTCGACTTAACATCCCCCGCTCCACCCTGACCGACCGGCTGGGGAAACTTGTCAAGCTGGGGCTGCTGCGCCAGCAGCCCTACCAGGAGCGCCCGCGACGCCAGGCTTACCACCTCACGCAGGCCGGGCTCAAACTCTACGACCAGGTGCTGATGATCTGGATGTGGGAGCGGCGCTGGGGTCAACGCGCCCGCAGCTTGCCCGGCTATTTGCGCCACGATAGCTGCGGTAAGGCGTTCCTGCCAGTGCTGGCCTGCACCGCCTGCAGCGAGAAAACCGGCATGAATGACCTGACCTTCAGCCTGCAACCCCTGCCGGCATTGCTGCAGGCCGATGACCTCAGCCGCAATGCCCGGGTCTCCAGCGCCAGCACGCAGAGCATGGGCCAGGGCCTGCGGGTGGACCGCTGGTCACTGTTGATCGTGACAGCGGTCGTGCTGGGCTGCCACTACTTTGACGAACTGGGCCGGGTGCTGGGGATTGCCAGCAGCGTGCTGGCACGACGGCTCAGTGGCATGGTGGAGACCGGTCTGTTGCTGGCGCAACCCGATGTCGCCGACGCCCGGCGCATGCGCTACCGCCTGACGCCAGCGAGCCGCGACCTGTTTGGCTACCTGGTCTGCTTTTCTACCTGGGCCAGCCGCGACTACCTGCAGCAACCCAGTGCCATCCGACCTGTTCACAAAGACTGTGGCCACCGCTTTTTGCCCAAGGTACTGTGCAGCGCCTGCCGAGCACCCGTCCTGCCCTGGGACGTTTCCTTTTCTGATGCACCCGACTGACGCACCAAGGAGTTCATATGTCGACCGAGTTGATCCGCCGTCTTGAATCTGACATTGAGCCCGGGGACCACCCCTACCTGCAAGGCGCCTGGACGCCCTTGCTCGAAGAAGTCAACGCCACCGACATGCCAGTGCTCTCAGGCAAGATTCCCGATGACATTGACGGCATTTACCTGCGTAACACCCAGAACCCGGTCTACCGGTCGATCGGCCGTTACCACCCGTTTGATGGTGACGGCATGGTTCACATGATCACTTTCCAAAACGGCAAGGCCAGTTACCGTAACCGCTTTGTACAAACCAAAGGCCTCAGCGCCGAGCAGGAGGCCGGCAAACGGCTCTGGGCTGGCCTGATGGAAAACCCAGCGCTGTCAGCCCGGCCTGGCTGGGGGGCGCATGGCTCGATCAAGGATGCGTCGAGCACCGATGTGGTGGTGCACGCCGGACGCGCATTCACGTCCTACTACCAATGCGGCGAGGGCTACCGGCTGGACCCGTTCACGCTGGCGCAACAGGGCATACCGGCCTGGTCGCCGCTGGATGGCATTTCGGCCCACATGAAGGTCGACGAAGCCACGGGTGAGATGCTGTTCTTCAATTACTCCAAGCATGCCCCCTACATGCACTATGGCGTGGTGGACCGCCACGACCAACTGGTGCACTACGTGCCGATACCGCTGCCGGGGCCGCGGTTGCCACATGACATGTGTTTCACCGAGCACTACGCCATCCTGAACGACTTCCCCCTCTATTGGGACCCGGAACTGCTCAAGCAGGGCAAGCATGTGGTCAAGTTCCACCCCGACCAGCCTTCACGTTTTGCCATCATTCCCCGGCGGGGCCAGCCGCAGGACATCCGCTGGTTTGAAGCGGCGCCGACCTTTGTGCTGCATTGGCTCAATGCCTATGAAGAAGGCGACGAGATTGTTCTGGATGGCTATTTCGAGGAAGAGCCTGAGCCCAAGAACTTTGACGGGGCACCCAAAGGCTACGAGCGGATGATGTCCTACCTGGATCAGTACAAAATGAAGACCCGCTTGCACCGCTGGCGCTTCAACCTGGCCACCGGACAAACCAGCGAGCAGCGCCTGGACGATCGCACGCTGGAGTTCGGCATGATCAACCAGCGCTACGCCGGGCGACACTACCGCTACATCTACAGTGCCGTACAGGTGCCAGGCTGGTTTTTGTTCAATGGCTACGTCAAGCATGACCTGCTGACCGGAGAGTCCTGGCAAATTGCGTTGCCTGAAGGACAGTACGCCAGCGAGGCGCCGTTCGCACCACGCATCAACGCCACAGATGAAGACGATGGCTACCTGGTGACCTTTGTCACCAACGAGAACACCCAGCGCTCCGAAGCGTTGCTGATCGACTGCAAGCGCTTTGCAGAGGGCCCGGTCTGCCGCATTGAGCTGCCCCACAAACTCTGCAGCGGCACGCACTCCTGCTGGGCCAATGGCGCCGATGTGCGCGACGGTTTGCTGAGCCAGCCATGACAGCAGCACTGCCCCTGGTTGCCGCCGGCCTTTGGCTGATCTGGATGGCCGGCCTGCTGGTGTTCCGGCGTCGACCGGAGCTGCGGGTCGGCACCGCCCGCGAGTTTGTCTACCCCATCGCGGCGATGGTGATCGCCTTGGCTTGGCTGCTGCTGCCCGCCGGCTCGCCGGCTTCGGCTTTTCTGACGCTTTACCTGCATTCGGGCTTGATCACAGCGGTTTTCCTGACTGCGGTCTGGCTGCTTAGCCTGGCCCGGCGGGACTGCGGCATCATGGACGTGGCCTACCCGCTGGCGGTGGCGATTCCGGTCATCAGCCTGGTGGTATGGCGCGGCCAATGGTCGCCGCATGAGACCATGATCGTGGTTCTGGTCGCGCTATGGAGCCTGCGTATGTCCTCGCACATCGGCCTGCGCAACCGGGGGCACGGTGAGGACGGCCGTTATGCCGCCTGGCGCAGGCGTTTTGGCGGCGCCTGGTGGTGGTGGAGCTACTTTCAGGTTTTCATCATGCAGGGAGTGACCGTGTGGCTCTGGTCCCTGGGCCTGGTCCTTGCCGTCGCAGCAGGCCCGCAAACGCTGGGCTGGCAGCACGCCATTGCCCTGGCACTGTTTGGTCTGGGTTTTTATTTTCAGGTGGTGGGCGACCTGCAACTGCAGCGCTTCAAGGCCCGCCGGACTGACCGCCTCATGGTGCTGGATACCGGCTTGTGGCGCCTGTCGCGTCACCCCAATTATTTCGGCGAAGCCGTGGTCTGGTGGAGCTTCGGTGCGCTGGGGTTGATGCACCCCTGGGGTTGGCTGGCCCTGGCCTGCCCCCTGTACGTGACCTGGTTCATGAGTGCCGGTTCGGCCACGCCCATGCAAGAGCGCTACCTGGCACGCACCAAGCCCACCTATGCGGACTACATGGCACGGGTACCGGCCTTCTTCCCATGGGGCAAACCGGGGTGAGCACGCTGGACCTCCAAGACCAACGCGCCATCGTCACAGGCGCCGGCAAGGGCCTGGGCCGCGCCTATGCCTTGCATCTGGCCAGCCGTGGCGCCCGTGTGCTGGTTAACAACCGGCGCCATCCGGGCGAGGCAGATGCAGCCACATCGGCCAGCCTGACGGTTGAGGCCATTCGCGCAGCGGGTGGCACCGCGCAGGCCAGTTGGTGTGATGTGGCCGAGCCTGGCAGCGGCTTGCAGATGATGGACGAAGCCCGGCAGCATTTTGGCGGCATAGACATCGTGGTGGCCAATGCGGGTCTCGACCAAGGGCGCACCTTTGTCAAGCAAAGCATGGATGATTTCCGCCATATCTTTAACACCAGCTTTTTCGGCAGCTTGCACCTGGCGCATGCCGCATGGCCGCAGCTGCTTGGGCAAGGCTACGGCCGGCTGATCCTCACCACGTCTAGCGCAGGCCTCTATGGCAACATCGGTCAGGCGGCCTACTCGGCCGCCAAGGCGGCGGTGATCGGCCTGATGCGCGCGCTGGCCCTAGAGGGTCGTAGACATGGGGTTTTGGTCAATGCCATTGCCCCCTATGGCTTGTCGCAGATGACCGCTCCGCACCTGGATGCCAGCATGGCCGGCGCACTGGACCCTGGTTTGGTCGCTCCTCTGGTGGGCTGGCTGGCCAGCCCGGCCTGCGACGTGTCGGGCGAGGTGCTGGTGGCCGGCGCCGGGCTCATACGCCGTGCCGGCGTGGGCGAGACCGACGCACTGCGCATGCAAGCCGGGCAGCTGGCATCGCAACTGACGGACCTGAGTGCCCTGCCCCTGCATGGCTACAAATGCGCCAACGATGCCTTCACCACCCTGATGCAAACCCCAACGCACTAAGCTGGACCACACCATGAACCCTGTTTACGTCGCACAGGCCGTGCGCACACCACGCGGCAAAGGCAATGACAAAGGCAGCCTGCGCGCCATCAAACCAGCACTGCTGCTGGCCCGGGCCCTGTCGGCCCTGAGTTCCCGCACCGCACTGGACACTCGCCAGGTGAGCGACGCTGTCTTCGGCTGTGTCACGCAGACCGGTGAGCAGGGTGCCAGCGTGGGCACTCTGGCCCTGCCGCTGGCCGGTTGGGATGACGCCGTGGGCGCTGTCACCGTCAACCGCTACTGCGCCTCCGGTTTGTCGGCGGTGAATTTCGCTGCGCTGCAAGCCAGTCACGGCGACGCACTGGCCTTGGGCGGCGGCGTCGAGATGATGTCACGCGTGCCCATGGGCAGCGACCAGGGCGCGTTAACGCATGACCTGGCACTCCAGACCCTGGCGCACCTGGTGCCCATCGGCATTGCCGCTGACGCCATCGCCACCCAACGTGGCTACACCCGGGAGCAACTCGACGATTACGCGGTCAGCTCGCAGCAACGGGCCGCCGCTGCCGCCGCTCGCGGCTTGCCGCCCTCCATGGTTCCGGTCACTGACGACGATGGACAGCTGCTGCTGGACCGCGACGAAAACATCCGGGCCAGCACCACACAAGCCTCACTCGCCGCCTTGGCGCCGTCTTTCGCTGGGTGGGGCGCCAAGGGGGGTGACGCCGGTTGGGACGCGCAGCTGTGCCGACGCTACGGCTTGGCTGCCGTGGTGCACAGCCACCACGCCGGCAACTCACCCGCCATGGCCGATGGTGCCGCGGCTGTGCTGGTGGGCTCGGCCGCCGCGCTGACACGCGCCGGCTTGCCAGCGCGTGCCCGCATCCTGGGCATGGCAGACACCGGCTCGGACCGCACTCTGGCACTGACTGGCACGGTGCGGGCAGCCCAGTTGGCGATCTCAAGGGCCCACTTACAAGCTGCGGACATCGACCTGTTTGAAATCAATGAAGGCTTCGCCGCCATGGCACTGCATTTTATGGAGGACATGAAGGTCGACCACGACCGCGTGAACGTCAATGGTGGCGCCATTGCCATCGGTCATGCCATGGGCTGCACCGGCGCAGCGCTGGTCAGCGTGCTGCTGGACGAGTTGGACCGGCGTGAACTGCGCTACGGTTGCATTGCCATTTGCGGTGCAGCAGGCGTCGCTAGCGCGCTGGTGTTAGAGCGGCTAAGCAACGTCGGTGTTTACCCTTGATTGGGCACAACATGGCCCGTGACAGGTAGACGCAGCAAAGTGAATGTGAAAAAATATCACTTCGCAAACTAGACTTAGTCAATCCAGACTCAAACCTTGAATTCAGACCTTGCCCAATTGATTCAGCTGACCCTCAACGGGGTCGCCATCGGCGCCATTTATGCGCTGGTGGCCTTGGGACTGGTCCTGACTTACAAGGCGACCGAGGTCCTCAATTTTGCACACGGTGACGTGTTGATGGCGTCCTCCTTCGTGGGCTGGGGTCTGATCGTCGGGCTGGGCTGGCCTTTCTGGCTGGCCACGCTGGCCACCGTGCTGCTGGCCGCAGCCCTGAGCTGGCTGATTGACGCCCGCATCATGCGCATGATCGTCGGGCAACCCCAATTTGCGGGGGTCATGCTGACCATTGCCATCGCCTTCATGCTGCGCGGTTTGGTCAGCATGTTTTTCGGGCCAGACTCACGCACCTACCCCACCCCCTGGACCGGGCAGAAAACACAAGTGGGCACACTGGTGATCAATGACCTCAGCCTGGCCATTGTGGGAAGCTCGCTGCTGATCACACTGGTGCTGTTTTGGTTTCTTAAAAAAACCGCTCTCGGCACCTCGATCCAGGCGGCCTCGCAAAATCAACTGGCCGCCTACCTCAGCGGCATTCGCGTCAAGCATGTGACCTCGATGGTATGGGCCATCTCTGGCGCCATTGCGGCCGTCTGCGGCCTGCTGCTGGCGCCGATTGCGCTGGTTGACATCGGCCTGTGGATCGTGGTGCTCAAGGCGCTGGCGGCCTTGGTGTTGGGCGGGTTCGGCAGCGTACCGGGTGCGATCCTGGGTGGCCTCTTGCTGGGCGTGATCGAACAGTTTTCCGGGGTCTACCTGCCCGACGGCTTCAAGGATGCCATGGCCTACATCGTGCTCATCGGTGTGCTGATCCTCTGGCCGCGCGGGCTATTGGGCGAAGCCCACGGACGCCGGGTCTGACAAGCAGCCACCCATGCGCTTTGCCTACGACACCACCTACCGCGACGGCCATGCCCTGCTGCGCTACCTGCCCGGCAGGCTGGCTTACGGTTTGCTGATGGCCGCACTGCTGATTGCCCCATGGGTGATGCCCAAGTATGTGGTGGGCGAGCTCAGTTACGTGTTCATCATGTGCATTGTCAGCCTGGGCCTGATGGTACTGGTGGGCTACACCGGTCAGGTGTCTCTGGGGCACTCGGCGTTCATCGCCATCGGCGCCTACACCCACACCTGGCTGCTCGCGCATGGGGTACCGCTGGTGCCCTCGATGTTGCTGGCCGCTGCCTTTACGGGGCTCATTGGTCTGGTCATCGGGCTGCCGGCGATACGGGTGTCGGGGCTCTACCTGGCCATGGTCACACTGGCCTTCGCCATATTGACCGAGCATGTGATCGGCCGCTGGAAGAGCGTCACTGGCGGCTTCAACGGCATCTCTGTCAACAGCCCGGTGTTGTTCGGCCTGGACTTGTCCAAGCTGCAATCTTTCTACTACCTGTGTCTGGTGGTGCTGGTGATCGTGCTGCTGGGTTTGCTTAACCTGATGCGCGCTAAAACCGGGCGCGCCTTCATGGGGGTGCGCGACTCCGAGGCTGCGGCCTACAGCCTGGGCATCTGGGTGGCGGGTTACAAGGTGCTGGCTTTTGTGGTCTCGGCCATGGTCACCGGGCTGGGTGGCGCCCTGCTGGCCCACCATGTTGGGTTCCTGACGCCAGAAGGTTTTGGCCTGATCCTCTCGCTGGAGCTGGTGCTGATGGTCACCATCGGCGGCCTGGGTTCGCTGCGTGGTGCCATCTTGGGCGCCATCCTGATCAGCATGCTGCCCACCTTCATCTCCCGGATCAAACCCCTGCTGCCCGACCACATCGCCAAACAGTTCGGTCTGGAAACTTTCGTTTTCGGCCTGGTGCTGGCGCTGTTTGTACTGTTCGAGCCGAAAGGGCTCAACGGCCGCTGGATCAAGTTCAAGACCTTTCTGGAAACCTTTCCGCTGTATCGGCAAGACATGTTCAAACGCGGCAAAAGCTACATGAAGTCGGAGCGTTACAAGTGAGCGTGTTTTCCGTCTCTGATCTGTCCCTGCGCTTTGGTGGCGTGCAAGCTGTCAGCAATGTCAGTTTCTCGGTCGAGCAGGGTGAGGTGTTTGCCATCATTGGCCCCAACGGCGCCGGCAAGACCTCGATCCTGAACGTGATCACCCGGGTTTTCGACCCGACCCAGGGCCGGGTGCTGTTCGAAGGCCAGGACATCACAGCGCTGCCGCGGCACAAGGTGGTGCACAGCGGCATCGGGCGCACTTTTCAAAACATCGAGCTGTTTGAAGGCGGCACCGTGCTGGACAACTTGCTGCTGGGCCGCCACCGCTTTCCGCACGGCAGCTTTGCCGCGCAGTGGCTCTGGACCCCGGCGGTCCGTGCGGCTGAGGCCGCTTCGCGGGACCAGGTCGAAGACGTGATTCAACTGCTCGACCTGATGCCCTACCGCAACAGCCCGGTGGCAGGCCTGCCCTATGGCGTGCGCAAGGTGGTCGAATTGGCGCGCGCGCTGGCCACCCAACCCCGCCTGCTGCTGCTGGATGAACCGGCCTCCGGCCTCAACCCCGAAGAGACCCGTGAGCTGGCCTTCTGGATTGACGACATCCAGAAAGACCTGGGCATCACGGTGATCATGGTCGAACACGACATGTCGCTGGTGTCAGAGGCCGCCGACCGCGTGTTGTGCATGAACATGGGGCAGGTGCTGGCGCTAGGTACCCCGGCCGAAGTGCAGGGTGATCCGGCCGTGATTGCCGCCTACCTGGGGGCCTGACGCCATGACCACCCCAACACCTGTGCTCGCCATCAAGAACCTGGAGACCTGGTACGGCCCCGTCAACGCCATCAAGGGCGTCAACCTGGAGGTCCAACCAGGCCGTATCGTGGCCGTGCTCGGGGCCAATGGCGCCGGCAAGACCACGCTGCTCAATACCATTGCCGGCGTTATTGACCCCTTCAAGGGCAGCATCAACTACCAGGGCAAGGCCATCCACGGACAAGACCCCGACCAGGTGGCGCGCAGCGGTGTGGTGCTGGTGCCTGAAGGCCGCCAAGTTTTTCCCTTTCTGTCGGTGCGCGAGAACCTGATGATGGGCACCTTTGCGCGTGCCGGACGTGAGCATATTGAGGCCGACCTGGCACGGGTCTTCACTTGGTTTCCGCGCCTGCTGGAGCGCCAAGCCCAGCATGGCGGTTTGCTGTCGGGCGGCGAACAACAGATGCTGGCGATCGGGCGGGCGCTGATGGCCAGGCCCGCGGTCCTGCTGCTGGATGAGCCGTCGCTGGGCCTGTCGCCCCTGCTGACCCGAGAAATTTTCGCCATCATCAGACGCATCAATGCCGAGCTCGGCACGGCGATTCTGGTGGTCGAACAAAATGCTGCTATCGCCCTGGCCACGGCCGACGACGGCTACATCATGGAACTGGGCCGGATCGTGGCGGCGGGCAGTTGCGCCGAACTCATGGCCAAGGACGATGTGAAAGAGTTCTACCTGGGCGGGGGCCAGCAGCAGGCGCGCGAAGACGGCCAAAAACAGCGCTGGAAGCGGCGCAAGACCTGGAGGTAGCAGCACCATGTCTGTCGCCACGTCCTTGTCCTTGCCCATCCTGGCTTTCGGTTCTGACACGCCCCAAAAGCTATTCCGTGCCCGCTGCCAACAATGGGCGCCGCAGGCTGCTTTGCGTCACAAGAAGAAAGGCATCTGGGCCTCGATCAGCTGGGCGCAGTACTTTGACCAGGCCCGCGCCGTCGGGCTGGCCATGCACAGCCTGGGCCTGCAGCGCGGCGATGCCATTGCCATCCTGTCAGAGAACCGGCCCGAGTGGCTGTACGCCGACTTTGGCGCGCAATGCATGGGGATTTTGAGCACCGGCATCTACCCGACCTCTTCGCCCGAGCAGGTGCAATACGTCCTGCAGGACGCCGCAGTGCGCGTGCTGTTTGTCGAAAACCAGGAGCAATACGACAAAGCTCTGTCGGTGCGCGACAACTGCCCGGCGCTGCTGCGCATCGTTATCACCGACCTCAAAGGTTTGCGTGATCTGGCGGACCCAATGGCCACCCCCTTCGAGCAGTTCCTGGCCCTGGGTCAGGCCCAGGCGGCGGCCGATGCACAACGTTTTGACGCGTGCATCGACGCCAGCCAACCGGACGACATCGCTTTTCTGGTCTACACCTCGGGCACCACCGGAGCGCCCAAAGGGGCCATGATCAGCAACCGCAACCTGGTGTTCCAGATCAACAGCGTGCAACAGTACCTGAACCTGCAGCCGCTGGACCGGACCCTGTCCTTTTTACCCCTGTGTCACATCGCGGAGCGCATGAGCACCGCCTACAACCCCCTGGCTCAGGGTCAGACCGTGCATTTCCCCGAGAACGCTGGCACGGTCTTCAATGACGTGCGCGAGGTCGCACCCCACGTGATCTTCGGGCCACCGCGGTTCTGGGAAAAAATGTACTCCCAAGTCACCCTGTACATGCAAGATGCATTGCCGGTGGCGCGCAAGGTGTATGCCCAAGTGCTGGCTGAGGGCGCGGCCATGGCACAGGCCCGGCTCGATGGTCGACCCATCACCGGCTGGCGGGCCACGCGTTATGCCTTGCTGCAAAAACTGGTGTTGTCCAATTTGCGCAGCTTTCTGGGCTTGCAAAACATCAAGACCGCAATGACCGGTGCGGCCCCTGTGCCGCCCGACCTGTTGCGCTGGTACATGGCCGTGGGCATTGACCTGCTGGAAGCCTTTGGCATGACTGAGACCTGCGGTTTCTGCACCTCGATGCCGCCCGATCGCATCCGGATCGGCACTGCCGGGGTCTGCGCCCAGGGCACCGAGATTCGGCTCGGTGCCGACGACGAGGTGCTGGTGCGAGGCCCCAATGTCTTTGCCGGCTACTGGAACCTGCCAGAGAAAACCCGGGAGGCCATCGATACCGAGGGCTGGCTACACACCGGCGACTGCGGCGCCATCGATGCCGAGGGCTTTTTGAGCATCAAAGACCGGCTCAAGGACATCATCATCACCTCCGGTGGTAAAAACATCACGCCCAGCAACATCGAGAACCACCTCAAGTTCAGCCCCTACATCTCCGACGCGGTGGTGATTGGTGAGGGCCGGCACTACCTGACCTGCCTGGTGATGCTGGACCAGGACAACGTGGCCAAGTTTGCCCAAGACCGGCAGGTGCCTTACACCGACTACGCCAGCATGACGCGTGCGCCTGAAGTGCTGGCCATGATCCGGGCCGAACTCGAGCAGGTCAACACCCGGTTGGCCCGGGTAGAGCAAATCAAGGATTTCCGCATCATTGCCCAGTTGCTGACAGCCGAGGACGACGAGCTCACGCCCACCATGAAGCTCAAGCGCAAGGTGGTGGCGAGCAAGTACGCGACTGTGATTGCCACCATGTACGCCACGCCCTGAGGCAGCAAGTACCACTATTTTTCACCTGTCGATTAACTAGAGAAGGAGACCGTTATGAAGCGTTATTTCAAATTTTTGCCAGCTGCCCTGCTGGCGGCCATGCTGGGGACCACCGCACACGCGGGCGGGGTCTCGGACAAAGAAATTGTCCTTGGCACCCACATGGACCTGTCTGGCCCGGTGGCTGCGGGCATGCCGCACCTGCGCAACGGCATGCAGATGCGGCTTGATGAGGTCAATGAGGCCGGCGGCATCAACGGCCGCAAGCTGCGCATGGTGGTGGAAGACAACGGCAGCCAACCGCAACTGGCGGTGCGTGCCGTGGACAAGCTGATCCGCAGCGACGATGTCTTTGCCATCGTTAACCCCTTTGGCTCCGGCCCGAACGCCGCTACGGTGAAGAAAGCAGTGGATGCGGGCGTACTGTATTTTTCGCCTTGGGCGGCCTCGTCCGTGATCCAGCAAATCTCTGGCAAAAGCCCCTTGCTGTTCACCACCACGCCCAACTACAACACCGTGATGCACAAAGGTGTCGACTGGATGATCAAAAAGCACGGTGCCAAAAAAGTGGGCTACATCTACCAGGAGGGTCCGCTCGGTGACCTGATGGGCGCGGGCGTCAAGTCAGCGGTGCAGGCCAACGGCCTGACCCTGGTGGCGGAAGCCGGCTACAAAGTGGCCGACATTGACTTCTCGTCCCAGGTGGCCCGCATGAAGGCTGCAGGCACCGACCTGATCGTTATCGCCACCGTCACCCGCGAAACTGTGGGCATCATGTCCGAAGTCAAGAAGCTGGGCTGGACCGATGTCAAGGTCTTGACAGGCAACCCTGGCCGCACCGGCATCGTGCTGCAACTGGGCAAGGACACGGTTGAGGGTCTGTATGGCGTCGGCGTCTGGAAAGCCGGCACGGATGCACCTGAAGTCAAGGGCTGGAAAGACAGCTTCAAGAAACGCTTTAACAACATGGAGCCCGATGAAAACGCCCTGCTGTCTTATGTGTACACCGACTGGTTCATCAAGGGCCTGACTGCTGCCGGCCGCGACATCACCGCCGAGAAAGTGGGCCGAGCACTGCAAACCACCGGCTACGACGACAAGGGACTGATTTTCTACGGTCCCAAGACCTTCAAGGCCAACCACATTGACCCGGAGACGGTGCGTGTGGACCAGGCCAGCGGCGGCCGCTGGGTCTCGGTCAGCGACCTGCTGCAGTGAGCACGGTCACTGGGTTGCAGTCAAGGTGACCGTTCCGGCCTTTGATCCGGCTCGGCTGGGTCCGCCACCCGGCGCCCGGGTGGCCGTCGTCGGAGGCTGCGGCGGCATGGGTCGCCAACTGGTGCAGGCTCTGTTGGACACCGGCGTGGCAGTGGCGGTGCTGGACCTGCCCAGTTCGCTGGTGCAAAACCCGCCGCCAACGCAGGTGCTGTCGATTGCCATGGACGGCAGTGACGAAGCCAGCGTGGCGACTGCCTTTGAAACGCTGGGCCAGCACTGGCCGGCGCTGGACGGCTTTGTCAACCTGGCCGGGTTCTTCAAGGGCTGGCAGCCCATTGCCGACTTGTCGGTGGCCGTGTTTGACGAGATCATCGCTGGCAACCTGCGCTGCCATTTTCTGTGCGCGCGCGCAGCTTTGCCGATGTTGCACCGATCCGGCCGCGGCGCCATGGTCAGCGTCGCGTCCACCATGGCCGTCGACGTTGTCAAGGGATACACCCATTACGGGGCGGCCAAGGCCGGCGTTGTAGCCCTGACTAAAGGCCTGGCCCGCGAGAACGCACCAGGTGTTCGTGTTAACGCGGTTGCACCAGGCCTGACCAACACCGCCTTTCTGACCGGCGGCACGGGCCGGGAACAGATCTTCGACGGCATTGATGCCGACAAGTACGGCCAGCGGGTGCCGATGAAACGCATGGCCCAGCCGCAAGACATGACAGGGCCCATTCTGTTCTTACTGGGTCCGGCTGCCAGCTTTATCAATGGCGAAATGCTGATCGTTGACGGCGGCGTTTACACCCAGTAGCCCGAACACAGTTCACTGGCTATCTGCCCTATGCCATCAGCTGAGGAATGGGGATTGGCACTTCGGCGCAGCCACCTGGCGGCAGCCGTCGACCGGATCACCGAACCCTGGTCCAACGCCATCATCCGCGCGGCGTTTTTGGGCGCACGCCAGTTCGAGATGTTCCAACTGGCTCTGGGTATCCCGCGCCAGACCCTGAGCCTGGGCTTAAGCTCTCTGGTCGGGTTTGGCCTGCTGCGCCGGGAACCTTACCAACAGCTGCCCGCACGCGACGAATACCGGTTGACCTCACTTGGCAAGGACCTGTACAGCAATGTACTGGCCAGTTGGCTGTGGGACCGGCGCTGGGGCGCCCCCCACCCTCTGATGCCCGACCGACTGGTGCATCTGGGCTGCGACCATGACTGCAAGCCTTTGCTGGTTTGCACCCAGTGCGCCCGGCCTCTGTCGCTGCCCACGATGCAGCCGGTGCTGCTGCCATCTGTCAGCCTGGTCAAACCGCGGACCGAGCGCAACCGGCGCTGGCGCAGCCCTGGTTCAGCTCAGGGAACTGAACTTCGGCGAGACCTCCTGGCCGTCATCGACGACCGCTGGTCGCTGCTGCTGATCGCCACGGTCACGCTGGGGCTGGGGCGCTATGAGCAGTTTTTGCGGGCGCTCGAAATCAGCAGTGCGGTGCTGGCCCAGCGCCTGCAGCGGCTGTGCGCCCTCAAACTGCTGACCCGGCAGCCCGACCCAAACGATGCCCGCCGCGCGGTCTACCACCTGGCGCCAGCCGGGCGCGCGCTGTTTCCCTACCTGCTCACCCTGAGCGCCTGGGGCAAAACCCAAGCCACTGAGCCAGACACCCTCTCTTGGATGCACAAGGGCTGCGCACAGGCCACACTGGGCCGCGTGGCCTGCCACCATTGCCGCGAGACCCTGTTGCCGCAGGAGGTGTTGCGCCCGACCCCGCCTTCCAGGCCGGCTCTTACTGGCTGACGCGCAGTGTGGCGTCGGCGCGCTGGTGCAAATCGGGCAGCAATTCCAGGCCAAGCCCAGGCTTGTCGCTCAGGCTCAGCATGCCTTGCTTGACCACGGGTAGGTCAGTCACCAGTTCCTTGTACCAGCCGCTGTAAAAGGCCCGCACACTCTCCTGCACCAAGGCGTTGGGCGCGTGCAGCGACAAGTGGCTGGACGCGGTCCAGACCACCGGCCCGGTGCAGTCGTGCGGGGCCACCGGCAATTGCCAGGCATCGGCCATGGCGGCAATTTTGCGCGCCTCGCTCAAGCCGCCGCACCAGCTCAGGTCCAGCATCACCACGCCGGCCACGCCGGTCTGCAGGTAGTCCTTGAAGGCCCATTTGTAGCTCAGCGTCTCGCTGGCGCAGATCAGGGCCTCGCAGTCCCGCGCGTACTGCTTGAGCAGGTCCAGGCTGTCCATGCGAATCGCGTCTTCATGCCAAAAGGTGTTGAAAGGTTTGAGCGCTCGCGCAATCTTTTGCGCCATCGGCAGCCGCCACAGACTGTGGAACTCGACCATGATGTCCATGCGTTCCCCCACGGCTGAGCGGATCTTGCGAAACGGCTCCAGTGCCAGGTCCAGGTCGGCGTTGCTGATGTACTGGCCATCGCTGCGCTCGGCCGCCGGGTCAAACGGCCAGATTTTCATCGCCGTGATGCCCTCGCTCAGCAGCGACTCGGCCACCTCGTCGGCGCGGTGCAGAAAACCCTCCAGGTCTTCGTAAGGCCCTTGGTGCTGGCCCAGGCCCCAATTGGACGTGCTCTGATTCACCGT
>CAMCZF010000034.1 GCA_945885775.1 Rhodoferax sp. OV413
TTTCACATCTTGCGGCGCCAGATGGTGCGCAACATTCGCAAGCCCTTGATCATCATGACGCCCAAGTCGCTGTTGCGCAACAAGGACGCCACTTCGCCCCTGTCGGAATTCACCAAGGGCAGCTTCCAGACCATCATTCCGGAGCAAAAAGAAGACATCGGCAAAAAGGCGGACAAGGTCAAACGCGTGGTCGCCTGCTCGGGCAAGGTCTACTACGATCTGGTTAAAAAGCGGGAAGAAAAAGGCATCGATGATGTGGCCATCGTGCGCGTCGAGCAGTTGTACCCGTTTCCGCATAAGGCCTTTTCGAATGAGCTGAAAAAATACGCCCATGCCACCGAGGTGGTGTGGTGCCAGGACGAGCCGCAAAACCAGGGCGCTTGGTTTTTTGTACAGCACTATATTCACGAGAACATGCTGGATGGGCAAAAACTGGGCTACTCCGGGCGGGCAGCCTCCGCGTCACCGGCTGTCGGGTATTCCCACGCGCACCAGGAGCAGCAAAAGGCGCTGGTCGAAGGCGCGTTTGGCAAGCTCAAAGGGTTCGTCTTGACCAAATAAGGTCTGCGGCCTCCTAGAAATTAATTGAAAGAAAAGTTATGGCTATCGTAGAAGTGAAAGTCCCACAGCTGTCCGAGTCGGTGGCTGAGGCCACCATGCTGCAGTGGAAAAAGAAAGCCGGTGACGCCGTTGCCGTGGATGAGATCCTGATCGAAATCGAGACCGACAAAGTGGTGTTAGAAGTGCCGGCACCCATTGCCGGCGTGCTGGCCGAAATCCTGGTCGCTGACGGCGGCACAGTGGTGGCTGATCAGCTGATCGCCCGCATCGACACTGAAGACCGCGCCGGCCAAGCTGCCCCGGCAGTCGCGGCAGCTGCGGCATCCGTTGCGTTGGCTGCCCCCGCCGCCTCGATGGCGGGCGTCGCTATGCCGGCGGCTGCCAAGCTGATGGCCGACAACCAGTTGGCAACCGGTTCTGTGGCCGGTACCGGCCGCGATGGTCGTGTCACCAAGGGCGATGTGCTGGGTGTAATGGCTGCCGCAACAGCAGTCATCCCTGTATCTGCTCCTAAAATGATAGCTACACCTGCAGCGCCGGCAAGGGCTGCAGCCACATTTTTACCTCAAGTGGCAGTGCCTGCTGCCGCCTCGGTTGAGCGCCCTGAGCAGCGTGTACCGATGAGCCGTTTGCGTGCCCGCGTGGCGGAGCGCCTGCTGCAGTCACAATCCACCAATGCCATCCTGACCACTTTCAACGAGGTCAACATGGCGCCCGTGATGGAAATGCGCAAGCGTTTCCAGGACAAGTTTGAGAAAGAGCATGGGGTCAAGATCGGCTTCATGAGCTTTTTTGTCAAGGCAGCGGTCCATGCCCTGAAAAAATACCCGGTGCTCAATGCCTCGGTGGATGGCAACGACATCGTCTACCACGGCTACTTTGACATCGGCATCGCTGTCGGCTCGCCGCGTGGTCTGGTGGTGCCCATCCTGCGCAATGCCGACCAGATGAGCTTTGCCGACATCGAGAAAAAAATCGCTGAGTACGGCGCCAAGGCGCGCGACGGCAAGCTTGGTATCGAAGAAATGACCGGCGGCACTTTTTCGATCTCCAATGGCGGCGTTTTTGGCTCCATGCTGTCTACCCCCATCATCAACCCACCTCAGTCGGCCATCCTTGGGGTTCACGCCACCAAGGATCGGGCCGTGGTGGAAAGCGGTCAGGTGGTGGTGCGTCCGATCAACTACTTGGCCATGAGTTACGACCACCGCATCATCGATGGCCGCGAGGCTGTGCTGGGCCTGGTGGCCATGAAGGAGGCGTTGGAAGACCCCGCCCGCCTTCTGTTTGATATTTGAAGGCAGCATGAGCATGAGCAAATCATTTGACGTGGTGGTGATCGGGGCCGGCCCAGGCGGCTACATTGCCGCTATCCGCGCAGCCCAACTCGGGTTCAGCGTGGCCTGCATTGACGAATGGACCAACAGCAAGGGCGGACCAGCGCCCGGTGGTACCTGCACCAATGTGGGTTGTATTCCATCAAAGGCTTTGCTGCAGTCGTCTGAGCATTACGAGCAGGCGGCACACCATTTTGGCGAGCATGGTATCGGCGTGACTGGTTTGAGCCTGGATATCGCCAAGATGATTGGCCGCAAGAACACGGTCGTCAAGCAGAACAACGACGGCATTCTGTTTTTGTTCAAG
Organism: Rhodoferax sp. OV413; assembly: GCA_945885775.1. Classification (GTDB taxonomy): domain Bacteria; phylum Pseudomonadota; class Gammaproteobacteria; order Burkholderiales; family Burkholderiaceae_C; genus Rhodoferax. Next base: position 2,206 of record CAMCZF010000034.1, read on the forward strand.
AAAAACAAAGTCAGCTTCTTCCATGGCCGTGGTGCATTTGCTGCGGCCGTCGCCGGCGGCTACGAGATCGCGGTTGCCGGCTCAGCGCCTCAAACGCTGCTGGCCAAGCAGGTGATTGTGGCCACGGGCTCCCGAGCACGTGAACTGCCAGGTACACCGTTTGACGAGCGGCAAGTGCTCTCGAACGAAGGGGCGTTGGCCCTGGAGGCCGTCCCAAATCGCTTGGGCCTGATTGGTGCAGGTGTGATTGGCCTTGAGATGGGTTCGGTCTGGCGTCGCCTGGGTGCGACCGTGACAGTGCTCGAAGGCCTCCCCACTTTTCTGGGGGCCGTGGATGAGCAAATTGCCAAGGAAGCCAAGAAGGCATTTGACAAGCAGGGCCTGAAGATCGAACTCGGGGTCAAAGTTGGCGCGATCAGTATGTCGGCAGATGGCGTCAGCATTGCCTACACCAATGCCAAAGGCGAGTCCCAGCGGCTCGATGTCGACAAACTGATTGTGTCGATCGGGCGCGTGGCAAACACTGTCGGTTTGAATGCCCAGGCCGTAGGGCTCCAACTCGATGAACGCGGTGCTGTCGTGGTCGACGATGAATGCCGCACCAATTTGCCAGGCGTCTGGGCTGTGGGCGACGTGGTGCGGGGTCCAATGTTGGCCCACAAGGCCGAGGAAGAGGGCGTGGCGGTCGCTGAACGCATGGCCGGGCAGCACGGCCATGTCAACTTCAACACGGTTCCTTGGGTGATCTATACCAGCCCGGAGATCGCGTGGGTCGGGCAGACCGAGCAGCAGCTCAAGGCGGCGTGCCGAGCTTACAAGGCGGGCACGTTTCCGTTTTTGGCAAACGGCCGGGCGCGGGCGCTGGGCGACACGACTGGGATGGTCAAGATGCTGGCGGACGCTGCCACTGATGAGATCTTGGGTGTCCATATTGTCGGTCCCATGGCCAGCGAATTGATTGCCGAGTGCGTGGTCGCCATGGAGTTCCGTGCCAGCAGTGAAGACCTGGCGCGCATTTGCCACGCGCACCCCTCGCTCAGCGAGGCAACCAAGGAAGCAGCATTGGCAGTGGACAAGCGCACTCTTAATTTTTAGGGCAGGCGAGTCAATTGTTGCCGGTTTCCAGCGCCTACCAGCGCGAGTTGAAGCAGCGCGGGTACGCCAGTGATCCGGCGCAGCTGCGAGCAGTTGCGGCGTTAGAGCGCTGTGCCGCAGAGTGGCGGGACTACAAGGAAAAGCGGTCCAACGCCCTCAAGAAATTGTTAAATCGCCCACAGATTCCACGCGGCGTTTACCTGTACGGCGGCGTCGGACGCGGCAAAAGCTTTTTGATGGACTGCTTTTTTGGAGCGGTGCCGCTCAAGCGCAAGACGCGTTTGCATTTTCATGAGTTCATGCGGGAAGTGCATCGCGAGTTGGCGGCGTTGCAAGGCACGGTGAATCCACTCGATGCGCTGGGCAAGCGCATGGCAGAGAAGTACCGGCTGATCTGTTTTGATGAGTTCCACATCGCCGACATCACTGACGCGATGATTTTGCACCGCTTGCTGAAAGCGCTGTTCGACAATGGCGTGGGCTTTGTGACGACGTCGAATTTCAGGCCGGATGAGCTCTATCCAAACGGCTTGCACCGCAGCCGGATCTTGCCGGCCATCGACTTGCTGAACGCCAAGCTCGAGGTGGTCAATGTCGACAACGGCGTCGATTACCGGCGCCGCACCCTAGAGCAGCTGACCCTCTATCACACGCCCCTGGGCGCGTCGGCAGAGCTGGCGATGGATGAGGCCTTTGACCGCTTGGCCGAGTCGCAAGACGGAGATCCCGTACTGCACATTGAGGCGCGGCAGATCCGGGCCCGGCGCAAGGCGGGGGGGCTGGTCTGGTTTGACTTCAAGACCCTGTGTGGCGGGCCTCGCTCGCAAAATGATTATCTGGAGCTCGCCTCACAGTTCCACACGGTTCTCTTGAGCGACGTGCCGCAGATGCAAGTGCGGATGGCGTCAGAGGCGCGGCGCTTCACCTGGCTGATCGACGTGTTGTATGACCGCCGGGTCAAGCTCATCATGTCCGCCGAAGTCGCGCCAGAGATCCTTTACACCGAGGGCCCCTTGGCACACGAGTTTCCGCGAACAGCGTCTCGTCTTAACGAGATGCAATCCGCTGAATTTTTGGCGCTGGACCGGCGATTGGTCGATACCCGGCTCACATGACGCGAATTCTTTTCTTCGCGTTAATGTTGCTGGCACAGGTGGCGACCGGGCAGCCGACGACGGCTCCCGGTCAAGAGCCGATGGATATTGAGGCTGAGCGCCGGCGGATCCAGGCCGAACGCTTGCAAGAGGCAGAGCGTCACAAGCGTCACGAAGCTGCCTGCTACGCCCGTTTTGCAGTCTCCGACTGTCTGTTGGCCAACCGTGCCCAGCGCCGGGAGGTTCTGGACCAGCTGCAAAAGCAAGAGTCGGCAATCCACGCCCAAGAGCGCAAGGAAAAGGCGTTTGAGCAGCTGCAACGCGTTCGAGACAAGGCTGCGGCCAAGGACAGCGTGCCGGCTGCCGTCCCGTGAGTGTTGCCGGTTGGCCTGAGCTATGACGCTGCGACATCAGGTGCAAGCCGCGTTTGCGGAGGCCGGTACCCTGTCGCAGATGGTCCAGGAATTTCGTCCGCGACAAGGTCAATCCGACATGGCGGCGGCGATTGCCAGTACGCTGGAGGCGGGCGGTGTGCTGGTTGTCGAGGCGGGTACGGGCATCGGCAAGACCTTTTCTTACCTGGTGCCGGTGCTGCTCAGTGGCCAGCGGGCACTGTTGTCAACAGCCACCAAAACCCTTCAAGATCAGCTGTTTAGCCGCGACCTGCCTAGATTGGTCAAGGCGCTTGCCTTGCCGATACGGTCTGCCTTGTTAAAGGGGCGCGCCAGTTACCTGTGCCTGTATCGGATGCAAATGGCGCGCGAGCGGGTGGATCTGACCGATCAGCCGAGCATGGCCGGCCTGGCACGTGTTGAGCTTTGGGCCCAGGCCACCCAAACCGGCGACTTGGCGGAACTGCCAGGTCTTGACGAGCGTTCGCCCCTGATTCCCGTGGTGACCTCTACGCGCGAAAATTGCCTGGGCTCGCCATGTCCCAACTGGCGGGATTGCCACGTCAACATAGCCCGGCGTGACGCACTGGCTGCTGATATCGTGGTGGTCAACCACCATCTATTTTTTGCCGACCTGGCGGTGCGGGAGTCCGGTATGGCGGAGCTGCTACCCACCGTGCAAACCGTGGTCTTCGATGAAGCCCACCAGCTCAATGAAACTGGGGTTCAGTTTCTGGGGCAACAGCTGGGGACGGCGCAATTGCTGGATTTTGCAAGAGACCTTTTGAGCTCGGGCGTGCTGTACGCGCGCGGATGGCGCGATTGGGCGCAACTTGCCGCTGACCTGGAGCATGCCACCCGCGATTGGCGCATGCTGCTAGGTCGTCAACCGGCAACGGCTAAATTGCGCTGGTTGAGCCAGGCACCCGAAACTCTGGATGAGGCGAGTTGGCAAGAGGCGATGGCAGCCGTTGCCAACGCCTGCAGTCAGGCGTCCCTGGCGCTGACTGAGGTCAGTGAGGCTGGGCCGGAACTGGCCCGTTTGGCCACGCGCGCACTGTCGTTGACCGAGCGGCTCGCCGGCTTCACGCAGCCCTGCGAAGCAGGTGCGGTCCGTTGGCTTGAGGTCGGCCCCCACCTCAAGCTGATCGAGACGCCACTTGACATTGCGGACACGGTCAAAGCCCGGCTGCTCGGGGTGAGTCACGACCCCGCTGACCGGCGTGCCTGGATTTTTACCTCTGCGACTTTAGGCGATGACCCAGGCCTCACCTGGTTTACCGAGCCTTGCGGGCTTGCCAGTGCCACGATTCTGAAAATCCAGAGTCCGTTTGACTACGCGGCGCAGGCTGGCCTGTATATCCCGGCGAACATGCCCAAACCGAGCGCCCCAGAGCATAGCGAGCAGGTTGCCCACTTTGTCGCTGAGCATGCGATGCTGTTGGGTGGGCGTACGCTAGTCCTGACCACGAGTCTGCGGGCCTTGCATGTCATCAGTGCGCTGTTGCAGCAGCAGTTTGCCAACTCGCAAGCCTTGCACATTCTGGTGCAGGGGCAAGGGCCGAAACTACAACTCATACAACGATTTCGCGAAGGCAACGATGCGGGTGGTCCAGGTTGCGTTCTGCTGGCATCCGCCTCCTTTTGGGAGGGGGTAGACATTCCGGGTGCAGCCTTGCAGATGGTGGTTATCGACAAGCTGCCCTTTCCGTCTCCCAGTGATCCGCTGGTGGAGGCCCGAGGGCAGCGGCTCGAGTCCGCAGGGCGCAAAGTATTCAAAGACTACTATTTGCCAGAGGCGGCAGTGGCGCTGAAACAGGGGGCCGGCCGACTGATCAGGCACGAGACCGACCGTGGCGTGCTGGTGGTGTGCGACATCCGCTTAAGCAGCATGGGCTACGGCCGACGGTTGCTAGCCGGGCTGCCGCCGATGCGGCGCTTGTCGGCCAAGGCGGATTTTCTCGATTTCCTGTTGGACCTTACCAAACCTTCCACCACGGATCGGTCTTGGCTTTAACGCCCCCCGTGAGGTAGGGTGATTGAGGGAAGTTTTTAGCCAGAACCCGTCGGGCGTCGTCGCGCAGTTGAACCATGCCCAATGCATCATAAGATTTGATCAAAATCATCAGGGCTTCTTCTACTGACGGGGTATTGGGATGGTTGACCACCGCCACCTGAGCCCGGTTGAGGGCTGCCACATAAGCGCCTCGAGCAAAATAATAGCGCGCCACATGAACCTCGTAGTCGGCCAGGGAGTTAACGATATAGGCCATTCGCTGGCTGGCGTCGGGGCTGTAGCGCGATTGTGGGAAGCGTGTGACCAGGTCTTTGAAAGACTCGAACGATTCTTTTGCTGCCTTTTGGTCCCGCTCTGACAGATCCTGTTGGGCGATATTTGAAAACAGACCCAGATCGTCGTTGAAATTGACGATGCCCTTCAGGTAGAGCGCGTAGTCAAGGGCCGGGCTGGCCGGGTGCAACTTCAAGAAACGCTCGATGGTGGCGAGCGCCTGCGCCTGCTCCCCCGATTTGTAGTGTGCGTAGGCCTTGTCCAGCTGCGCCTGTTGGGCCAGCGGTGTTCCAGCGGCACGCCCTTCAAGTTTTTCAAACAAAACGATGGCTTTGTCGTAAGCCCCTGCCGCGACCTCATCTTTTGCCCCGGCGTAGATCTTGCTGGGGCTCCAACCGGCTGTAACGTCCACGGGGGCCGAGGAGCAGCCTCCCAGGAGCACGACCAGACTGGCCGCCAAGGCCGCGAAGACCACCGATAATTTGGCTCGACGCATGAAGGACAACTTTCTTGGAAACGACAGGAGTGATTATATCGAGCGGGTCAGCTGATGATGGGCTTGACGAGCATGCAGAGGCCGGGCCGGATGCTGAGCTGCGGCCCTGGGTGGCTGACGCTAGCCAGCATGGTCATCGACTTGACCGGGCGCTCGCGGAACTCGTACCCGAGTTTTCCCGCAGTTACCTTCAGCAACTGATTGCGCTTGGGGCTGTCACGCTCAACGGCACCAGCATCACCAAGCCTGCAGCCCGGGTGAAGGCAGCCGACTCCGGGACGATTGAACTGCGACCCACGCCGCAAAGCCAGGCTTTCAAGCCGGAGCCAATGGCATTGAACGTTGTGTACCAAGACGCGCATGTGCTGGTGATTAACAAGCCGGCTCACTTGGTTGTGCACCCCGCGCCAGGCAATTGGAGTGGCACCTTGCTGAATGGTCTGCTGGCCTTTGATGCTGCCTTCATGGACCTGCCTCGCGCAGGGATTGTGCATCGGCTGGACAAGGACACCAGTGGACTTATGGTTGTAGCGCGCACCCGCCTGGCCATGGACACCCTGGTTCGTGCGATTGCTGCGCGCGACGTCCAACGGCATTATGTGGCTCTGGCGCACCGGCGATGGTCAGGCGCTGGCCGTCAGGAGGTTCAGGCCGCAATCGGCCGCGACCCTCGCAACCGCCTTCGAATGGCAGTTGTCGACCTAAGCCTTCATACGGGCAAGTCAGCCAGGACCGATATCGAGCTACTCCACAATGCCGAGAGCACATGTCTGGTCAAATGTACCTTGCACACCGGGCGAACGCACCAGATCCGTGTCCATATGGCTTGGCTCGGCCATCCTTTGCTGGCAGATGACACCTACGGCGGCACTGCCGCCGCGGGAATGGATCGGCAGGCACTTCATGCCTTCCAACTGGCTTTTAGCCACCCGGTGACAGGCCAGGCCTTGAGCTTCAGGGCAGACTTGCCGGACGATTTTCGGGCAGCCATGGACGAGTTAGGCCTGCGCTACAATTTCCACTAAGTAATGGCGCGCTCTTCGCGCCGACTGTCCCCCGTCCCCCGCTCCGCAGCTTATCGACTCTGCGGGAAGCGCTGAGTTGAATCATTCTGATTTCGCGCCTAAGAGGTGCCCGACCCGGACTTGCCATACACATGAACTCGGCTGATGCCAAGCGCGTTTTGGAAACCGCCTTGATTTGCGCCCAACAGCCCGTGCAGTTGCGCGAGCTTCGCGCGTTATTTGACCAGGCATTAGGCGCAGACACTATCAAACAGATGCTGCTGGAGTTGCAGCTTGATTGGTCTGGGCGTGGCGTTGAATTGGTCTGCATAGCCTCTGGCTGGCGCTTTCAGAGCCGACCAGACATGCGCGTTTATCTTGATCGGCTGCACCCTGAAAAGCCGCCCCGCTACAGCCGTGCTACTCTGGAAACCTTGGCCATCATTGCTTACAGGCAGCCTGTAACACGTGGCGACATTGAGGACATCAGGGGCGTCACTGTGAACTCTCTGATCGTGAAGCAGTTGGAGGACCGAGGCTGGGTCGAAGTTATTGGGCACCGCGAATCGATCGGCCGGCCGGCGCTGTTCGCAACCACCCGGCATTTTCTGGATGACTTGGGGCTTGAATCCCTGGAGCAGCTGCCGTTGCTGGACACGCCGACGCAACAGGCTCGTGCGCTTGAAGCGCTCACTGTCAGCAGCGCCGATTCCGGCGCCTTGCCTGTCAATAGTCCTATTCCGTCGCAGGAAGCGCTGGGCTCGCCTACGTTTCAGGACGGTCAGGCCGGTCGCGAGGCTGATTTGTTTTTTTTGACAGGAACCTCTTTATGAGTGAACACACTGCGGATATGCCAGATGAGACCAGTTCTGAGCTGTCCGATCAGTCTAAATTGACGCCGCAGCCCCCTCTACCGGTTGACCCCTTGGAGCCACCCAGCGTTATCGCGAACCGTTTTGGTGACGTGATCTCCGGACAATTTGACGCTGACGAGGAGCAGTCAGATCTTGCATTGCCAAAGCGGGTTCTGGCCCCGCAAGCCGAGACGCCCAAACTTCACAAGGTGCTCGCACAAAGCGGCATGGGGTCCCGGCTTGAGATGGAGCAGTTGATCTTGGAGGGGCGGATCACCGTCAATAACGAGCCCGCGCATATTGGGCAAAGAATCCAGTTTGGGGATCACGTCAAGGTCAATGGCAAGCCAATTCGTATTCGAATCGATGCGCCGCCTGCGCGTGTCATTGCATACCACAAGCCGGCTGGCGAGGTGGTAACCCATGACGATCCGCAAAATCGGCCGACGGTATTTAGACGTCTGCCCAAACTGTTTCAGGGCAAATGGCAATCGGTGGGCCGCCTGGATCTGAACACCGAAGGGTTGCTCCTGTTCACCAGTTCCGGCGAATTAGCCAACAGGCTGATGCACCCCAGATTTGGACTCGAGCGGGAGTACGCAGTACGCGTTTTGGGCGCCTTGAGCAAGGAAGAAAAACAACGCCTGCTGGAAGGTGTAAAGCTTGACGACGGCCTGGCTCAGTTTGGTTCGATTGAGGAGGGCGGTGGTGAGGGGTCCAATTGCTGGTACCGCGTCACCATCTCGGAGGGGCGTAACCGGGAGGTGCGACGTATGTTCGAGGCCGTGGGTCACGCCGTTAGCCGTTTGATCCGAATCCGATACGGCGCGATGGTCCTGCCACGCGGCCTCAAACGCGGCGCTTGGATGGAACTCGACGACGCAGACATCAATGCCCTGATGCAAGCGGCAGGCGGCACCCAGAGCCGACGGGATCACGGCGGTCAGGCCGCCCAAGGGGCGAATCGAGCCGGCAGTGGTGGCCAGGATTCTGGTGCCCGCCGACGGAGCCAGGGCGGTCGCAGTAGCACGGCGCCGCGCAGCTCGAATCCTGGCGCGCGCCAACAGGCCGGGAATCCCTTGGGTGGGTCCCAAGGTTCGGCTTTTGGCGCGAGTGGGGGGCGACGGCAAAGGTCTGATGCGGCCGACCATGGTGACCGGCAAGCAGCCGCCAGTCAGCCAGACCCAATGAAAACGGCATTTGGGTATATTGGCGCCGACAGTTTTACCCGACAGCGGCAGGATCAGGGCCAGCGCCGGGGCGGGGCCAATGGGTCGGGCGGGGGCGGCCCGCGCCGCGGCGGTCCGCGCCGCTGACGCCAATGCGAACATAGGGGCAAACGGCAGCGGTTAAACTAACAAGCTTTGCCTAACAGGCCAACTATTTTTAAGGTAATTGACATTTCATGACTATCGAACGAACACTCTCCATCATCAAGCCCGACGCAGTTGCGAAAAACGTGATCGGACAAATCTACGCCCGATTTGAGGCCGCAGGCCTCAAAGTGGTGGCTGCTCGGATGGCCCATTTGTCACGCCGTGAGGCGGAGGCTTTCTATGCCGTGCACCAACAGCGCCCCTTTTTCAAGGACCTGGTCGATTTCATGATTTCAGGCCCTGTGATGATTCAGGCCCTAGAGGGCGAAAACGCCATTTTGAAGAACCGCGACCTCATGGGTGCGACTGACCCGAAAAAGGCTGATGCTGGCACGATTCGAGCCGATTTCGCAGACAGCATTGACGCAAACGCGGTCCATGGTTCCGACGCTGCTGAAACTGCGGCAGCTGAAGTGGCATTTTTCTTCCCTAGCCTGAACGTTTACTCGCGATAAGCGATTCAATGACTGCCAATCTGCTCGACTACGACCTCGAGGGTTTGGCCCTGTTCTGTGAACGACTGGGTGAGAAGCGCTATCGGGCGGTCCAGTTGTTTCGTTGGATTCATCAAAAAGGAGCGGTCTGTTTTGACGACATGACCGACCTTGCCAAATCTTTGCGTGAGAAGCTGGCGACGACAGCGCATCTAGCTGCGCCGCCCGTGTTGTCCCAGCACCAGTCGTCGGACGGAACCATCAAGTGGTTGTTTGATGTTGGCGGCGGTGACGCCATTGAGACGGTATTCATTCCAGAAGAAGGCCGAGGCACTCTGTGTGTCTCATCTCAGGCTGGCTGTGCGGTGGGTTGTCGCTTTTGCTCGACAGGACATCAAGGCTTTAGCCGTAATCTGTCCACCGCTGAAATCGTGGCGCAACTTTGGTTTGCTGAGCATTTTCTGCGCAAGCATCTGAAGCAGACTCAGCGTGTGATCTCCAATGTGGTCATGATGGGTATGGGTGAGCCCTTGCAAAACTACGCGGCCCTGCTACCGGCGTTGCAGGTGATGCTGGACGACCATGGTTATGGTTTGTCGCGGAGACGCGTGACGGTGTCGACTTCCGGGGTTGTGCCCATGATGGACCGACTGGCTCTGGATTGTCCGGTGGCGCTGGCGGTGTCCCTGCACGCGCCGACCGACAGTTTGAGGGATAACCTGGTTCCCTTGAACCGCAAGTACCCGATTGCTGAGCTGCTAGATGCCTGCACCCGGTATTTGGCCCATGCTCCGCGCGATTTCATCACCTTTGAGTACTGCATGCTCGACGGCGTTAACGACCAAGTCGTGCAGGCCCAAGAACTGGTGCGCTTGGTCCGTGAGCGCGCAGGGGCGGGCCTATCGTGCAAGTTCAATCTGATACCGTTCAACCCGTTTCCCGCCTCAGGCCTGGTTCGCTCCAACTTGACGCAGGTGCAACTCTTTGCGCGAACGCTTAGCGATGCGGGCATCGTGACCACCATCCGTAAGACTCGGGGTGACGATATTGACGCCGCCTGTGGGCAGCTTGCCGGCGATGTGCGTGATCGTACTGGCGTCGACGAAAGAATCTTGCGTCAGCGACGTATCGTCATTCGTCCCAGCCCTGAAGGCCTGTCCGCAGGGCGGGGTCATTCGCAATGAATCTAATGCCTAGAGTCTCAAGGAGAATATCAGGGCAGTTGAGTGCGCTGGTGATTTTGGCGGTGCTCGGACTGTCTGGCTGCATGGGCCTCCCAAATGGCGGGGTTGGCAGCGGCGGCCGAGATATCATGACGGCGTCAGATGAACCCGATGGTCGAAAGCGGGCACGTATCCGTCTGGAGCTAGCCCTCGGGTACTTTGAACAAGGCCAAACTACGGTTGCACTCGACGAGCTCAAGCAGGCGCTCGTTGCCGATCCGGCTTATGCCCCAGCCCATAACCTGCGGGGCCTGATCTATATGCGTCTGAATGATTTTCGTGTTGCAGAAGATGGCTTTAATCGGGCTCTGGCGCTGAATCCGGGCGATTCCAATGTCATGCACAACCTAGCCTGGATGCAGTGTCAACAAAGGCGTTGGCCCGAGTCTTTTCGCCGTTTTGAACAGGCTCTTGCAGATCCTCAATACGGAGAGCGGGCCAAAACTTTTCGAGCCCTCGGTTTGTGCCAGGCAAGAGCCGGTCTGCCGACCGACGCTGAACGGAGTCTGCTCAAGTCGTATGAATATGAGGCTGGCAACCCAGTGACCACTTTCAACCTGGCTGTGCTGACGCGCGCACGCGGTGACTTGGTGCGGGCGCAGTTTCATTTGCGCAGGCTCAACAACAGTGATTTGGCCAACGCCGAGTCTCTTTGGCTGGGTGTCAAGGTGGAGCGAGAGCTCGACAATCAGGAGGCCACGCAGCAATTGGCGGACCAGTTGCTGAAGCGGTTCCCACAGTCACGCGAATCTGGCGCATTCCAGAGAGGGGCATTTGATGAATGATGCTGGCGTGCCGCTTTTGCTCAAGCCAGAAGAAGGCTTGGTCCCTAAGGCGTCTCCTGATTCGGCTGGAAGCCTGCTTCGCCGGGCTCGTGAGGCCCAGGGGCTTCACATTGCTGCGCTTGCGGTTGCATTAAAGGTACCTGTCAGGAAAATTGAAGCACTCGAAGCTGACCGATTGCATGAGTTACCCGATACCGTATTCGTGCGTGCGTTGGCATCCAGCGTGTGCAGAGCCTTGAAAATTGCGTCCGAGCCAATACTGGCGCAATTGCCGCAGAGCCGTCAGCCACAGCTCAAGCCGGTTGAGGCAGGGACCCAGGCAAGTTTCCGGGTTAGGGGGCTGCGATCAGAGAGTCGGCCCTGGGATCAATTGTCTCGGCCCTACTGGCTGGCAATTATTTTGCTTGTGCTTGGGCTTACAGCACTGATTTTCTGGCCGCTCAATCCAGACCCACCGATGTCAACGGTCAGTGCGCCCGCAGTGGCAGAGCCAACCGTTGTTGTGTCTGCTACAACTGAATTGCCCCTGCCTGCTGTGCCGCCTTCGGCTGTGGCAGAGCCTGCTCCAGTGGTCGGCGCAGTTGCCAACGCCGTAGTAGCGGGTTCGGGCTCGACCACTGGTGTTTTGATATTAAAGGCCAGTGGCGCGTCTTGGGTCGAGGTGACAGATGCGAGAGGTGTGATTCAGTTGCGTAAGACAATGAGTCCCGGTGAAGTGCAGGGCGTTTCCGGCGTTTTGCCTATGGCCGTGGTGTTGGGACGCGCGGGCGTTATGTCCGTGCTGATTCGGGACGTCCCGCTTGATGTCGGGGCGGTCAGTAAGGACAATGTTGCACGTTTTGAGGTGAAGTGATGGATAACTGCCTTCCCATTGAGCCAGCTCAGGCCAAAGCGCGTCGGTCCCGGCAGGCGCGCATCGTGTGGAACTCCCGGGTCGTGACTGTGGGCGGCGACGCCCCAGTGCGCGTGCAGTCCATGACCAATACAGACACAGTCGACGCTATCGGCACTGCCATTCAGGTGAAAGAACTGGCTATGGCTGGGTCTGAATTGGTCCGACTGACGGTCAACACCCCCGAGGCCGCGCAGGCAGTACCTTATGTGCGAGAGCAACTAGATCGGATGGGCATTGATGTGCCCTTGGTCGGAGATTTTCATTACAACGGTCACAGATTGTTGACGGATTTTCCGGATTGTGCCCAGGCGCTGTCCAAGTACCGCATCAACCCTGGCAATGTGGGTAAGGGCGAAAAGCGTGATCGGCAGTTTGGCCTCATGATCGAAGCGGCAATGCGCTGGGATAAACCCGTCCGAATTGGCGTCAATTGGGGTAGCCTTGACCAGGAACTGTTGGCTGAGTTAATGGATGACAACAGCCGACGGGCCAGCCCTTGGGCTGCCAAATCGGTCATGTACGAGGCCTTGATCACCTCGGCGGTAGAGTCTGCCCGGCGGGCGACTGACATGGGCATGAGTCCAGATCAAATCATTTTGTCCTGCAAGGTGAGTGGCGTGCAGGACCTGATTTCGGTGTACCGCGCGTTGGCCCAACGCTGTGATTACGCCTTGCACTTGGGGTTGACGGAAGCAGGCATGGGTACCAAAGGGGCCGTGGCTTCAAGTGCTGCTTTGGCGATCCTGCTGCAGGAGGGCATTGGCGACACTATCCGGGTGTCCTTGACGCCCCAGCCCGGGGAGGCCCGGACTCAGGAGGTGGTGATTGCCTCTGAAATTCTGCAAGCACTCGAGCTGCGGTCCTTCGTGCCCAGTGTTACGGCCTGTCCGGGTTGCGGCCGAACCACAAGCACCACGTTTCAAGAACTGACCCAACAGATTGAGGGTTTTTTGCGGTCCCAGATGCCGATTTGGCGTGACCAGTACCCGGGCGTGGAAAAGCTTCGGGTCGCAGTCATGGGCTGCATCGTGAACGGGCCGGGCGAGAGCAAACATGCAGATATTGGTATCAGCCTGCCCGGTACCGGAGAGGCGCCAGCGGCGCCAGTATTCATTGATGGCGAGAAGCGCATGACCTTGCGTGGCAACGACATTGCGCGGGAGTTCCAGAAAATTGTTGAAAATTACATCGAAAACCGATTTGGCAAGCCGAAGTCTGTCCCTGTTCTCTAGGTGCCCCCATGACTGCCAATGAAACGGCGACCAAGGCGGCCAAGCTGACCGGCGTGAAAGGTATGAATGACGTGCTGCCCCCGGACTCGGCAGGGGTTGAGTGGCTGGAGGCCGAAGTTCGTGCTCTTATGGCGAGGTATGCCTATCGCAACATTCGAACGCCCATTGTGGAACGCACGCCGCTTTTCACGCGGGGTTTGGGCGAGGTCACCGACATCGTTGAAAAAGAGATGTACACGTTTGAGGACCGTCTCAACGGTGACTCTTTGACCTTGCGGCCCGAGTGCACAGCAGGTGTGGTTCGCTCGGTGGTTGAACACTCGCTGTTGTATGACGGTGGCAAGCGTTTTTATTACATGGGTCCGATGTTTCGCCATGAACGGCCTCAGCGTGGACGGTACCGGCAGTTTGACCAGATTGGCGCTGAGGCCCTTGGTTTTGGTGGTGCCGAGGTCGATGCAGAATTGATTCTGTTGGCGGTAGCGCTCTGGCGCGAACTCGGCCTGAACGACGTCCGGCTTGAAATCAATAGCCTGGGTCAGCCCGAGGAGCGTCTGCAACACCGGCAGGCCCTGATCGCCCACCTGGAAATCCATGCCGATCTGCTGGATGACGATGCGCGGCGGCGCTTGCACAGCAATCCGCTGCGTATTCTTGATACGAAGAACCCTGTGATGCAGGGTTTGGTCGACGCAGCGCCGCGCTTGCTTGACTTTCTGGGCGAAGCCTCGTTGGCCCACTTTAACGCCTTGAAGACCATATTGGATGCCAATGGCGTGGCTTACACAGTTAATCCGCGCTTGGTGCGCGGCATGGACTACTACAACTTGACTGTATTTGAATTTGTCACCGATCGGCTAGGGTCGCAGGGCACGGTATGCGCTGGCGGCCGGTACGACTACCTGGTTGAGCAACTCGGTGGGAAGCCTGCGCCAGCGGTTGGCTGGGCGCTTGGCGTTGACCGGGTGTTGGCATTGGTCAGGGAACAGGGCGGCGCCGAGGTGGTGGTGCCGCTTGACGCCTATGCGGTCGTGGCACAAACCAGCGCACTGCCAGTGGTGCTGTTGACCTTGCAAACGTTGCGTAACGCAGGCGTCAGTGTTCAGATGCATGCGAGCGCGGGGGACTCTATGGGCAGCATGAAGTCGCAATTCAAGCGGGCTGACGCCAGCGGAGCCCACTATGCGCTGATTTTTGGCGACGATGAAGTGGCGCAGTACCGCGTCACCATCAAGTCGTTGCGAGATGGCACTGGCACACAGACCAGCCAACCTCTGGCTGACATTGCGGTCTGGGCCCCGACCCTACAATCGCGCACTTAATTGAGTATCCGTATGGCAAATCAACTCGACCTCGAAGAACAAGAACAACTTGACCAGATCAAGCATTTCTGGAAGCAGTATGGCAATGCCATCACTTGGGTGCTGATCGCCGTGTTGGGTGCCTTCGCCAGCTGGAATTTCTACCAATACTGGCAGCGCAGCCAGGCGACACAAGCGGCCGCTATGTACGACGAGGTCGAACGCGTCGTCAAAACCGGCGACATGGTGAAAATTGAGCGAGCCTTTACCGACATGAAGGAGAAATTCGGGGCGACCGCTTACGGCCAGCAGGCCGGTTTGCTGGTGGCACGGCAGTATTTTGATGCTGGCAAACTTGACCAAACTAAGGCCGCCCTGACTTGGGTGGCTGAAAAATCCAGTGACCCGGGTTACCAGGCTGTGGCGCGCTTGCGCTTGGCTGCGGTGCTGGCAGATGGCCAGGCCTACGCTGAGGCGCTGACGCAACTCGCGGGGCCGTTTCCAGTTCAGTTTGAGGCGCTCGTGGCTGATCGCAAGGGTGATGTTTTGATGCTGGAGGGAAAGAGGGAATTAGCCCGTGCCGAGTACGACAAGGCCTACCGCGCCTTTGAACCACGCACCGAATACCGCCGGTTGGTCGAGGTAAAGCTTAATGCCTTAGGCGTTGACCCGCAGCCACCGCTTGTTCCGGCTGCGGTCAAAGGTACGCCGTGACCTTGATGTCATCTGTTCGCTTGGCGCGAACCGGCCTGTTGATGCTGGCCCTGGCCCTTGGCCTGGTGGGGTGTTCGGGCACTTCAAACCTCATTAAACCAGCGGAACTGGCGCCCAACCCAGGACTGCTTGGCGTGCGGATGGTGTGGGCTGCAAAGGTGGGCCAGATTGATTTTCCGCTGGACGTCAGGGTCAATGGTCATTTGGTCGCTCTCGCCAGTTCGGACGGTCTGGTCGCAGTACTGGACGGTCGCACTGGGGCAGAGCTATGGCGCGCCAAACTCACTGAACCCATCGGCGCTGGCGTCGGCAGTGACGGCCGGTTGGTGGCTGTGCTGACGCGACAAAACGAGTTGGTGGTGCTGGAGAATGGTCGCGAACTCTGGCGTCAGAAAACACTAGCCCAGGGCTTTACGGCGCCTTTGGTCGCCGGTGGGCGCGTCTTCCACTTGGCGGCAGACCGCAGTGTGACCGCGTTTGACGCCGCATCGGGGCGCCGCCTTTGGAGCCAGCAACGTCAAGGTGAGGCCCTGGTGCTGCGCCAGGCTGGTGTGCTGTTGGCGGTTGGCGACACGCTGGTGGTCGGTTTGGGTAGCCGTTTGGTTGGCCTTAATCCAGCCAACGGCAGTACACGCTGGGACGCGCCGATTGCCACACCACGTGGTACCAACGATGTAGAGCGATTGGTCGACGTGATCGGTCGTGTCAGCCGAGACGCGGAGGTGGTTTGTGCTCGCGCTTTCCAGGCGGCGGTGACGTGTGTCAACACCAGCCGCGGCAACGTGCTGTGGAGTAAGCCGGCCTCTGGCTCGGTTGGTCTGCATGGTGACGATCGCTTGGTGTTCGGTGTGGAGAGTGACGGCAAGGTGATGGCCTGGCGGCGCTCTGATGGGCAGCTTTCTTGGTCATCAGAGCAACTCCGTTATCGTGGCCTGAGCACACCTCTTTCGGTCGGCCGCTCGGTGGTGGTTGGGGACGCGTCGGGCTTGGTGCATTGGCTGTCGCGCGATGATGGCGCATTGCTGACCCGTATGGGTACCGATGGCTCGGCTGTTGTGAGTGGCCCGGTACTGGCTGACGGGACCCTGGTGGTTGTGACGCGTCAAGGCGGTATCTTCGGGTTTAAGCCCGAGTGAGTGCGTCCGTGAAGCCCGTTCTCGCGTTGGTTGGACGCCCCAACGTGGGGAAGTCGACGCTGTTCAACCGCCTGACCAAGTCCCGCGACGCCATCGTGGCGGATTACGCAGGATTGACCCGTGACCGTCACTATGGCAACGGTCACCAAGGCAAGCACGACTACATCGTCATTGATACGGGTGGTTTTGAGCCCGATGCCACCACCGGTATCTACCGTGAAATGGCCAAGCAGACCCGCCAGGCGGTTGCTGAGGCAGATGTCGTGATTTTTGTGGTCGATGCCCGCGCTGGCGTCTCCGCCCAGGACCATGACATTGCGAAATACCTGCGTCGGCTTGGTAAGCCCTGTCTGCTGGTCGCCAACAAAGCCGAGGCCGTGCGTGAAGGCATGCCGTTGGTGGAGTTTTTTGAGCTGGGCTTGGGTGATGTGCACCCAGTGTCAGCTGCGCATGGGCAGGGTATACGCGCACTGGTTGAACTGGCCTTGGCGCCACTGCACCTGCCTGAGCAGGAGGAAGCCGACGGACAACCCGATGCTGGAATCATCAAATTGGCGGTGGCTGGGCGGCCCAATGTTGGCAAGTCGACGCTGATCAACACGTGGTTGGGTGAAGAACGCCTGGTTGCCTTTGATTTGCCGGGAACCACACGCGACGCCATCTCTGTGCCCTTTGAGCGCGATGGGCAGAAGTTTGAATTGATAGACACAGCGGGCCTGAGGCGGCGCGGGCAGGTCTTTGAGGCGATCGAAAAGTTTTCAGTGGTTAAAACCTTGCAGGCGATCGAGTCATGCAATGTTGTTTTGTTGCTCATAGACGCCACGCAGGGGGTGACCGATCAGGATGCTCACATTGCTGGTTACATCTTGGAAAACGGGCGTGCTGTTGTGGTGGCCGTTAACAAGTGGGATGCAGTGGACGACTACCAGCGCGAACTGGTTAAGCGCTCGATCGAAACCCGTTTGCCGTTCCTGAAGTTTGCGGCCATGCATCTGATTTCTGCTCAAAAGCGGCAGGGGCTGGGTCCGCTGTGGGCGTCCATCGTGCAGGCTCATAAAGCGGCCAATTGCAAGATGTCCACGCCGGTGCTGACCCGTCTCTTGCTGGAGGCGGTGCAGTTCCAGAGCCCGAAGCGCTCTGGCTTGTACCGCCCCAAGCTCCGTTACGCCCATCAAGGGGGGATGAATCCACCTGTCATCGTTATTCACGGCAATTCGCTTGAGCATGTCACAGACAGCTACAAACGCTACCTGGAAGGGCGTTTTCGAAAGGAATTTGATCTGGTTGGCACGCCGCTGCGGATCGAACTCAAGACCTCCAGCAACCCGTATGCAGGGAAAGGCGAGACCTGACACCCGCCGATAGCGGCTAGTCAAAATCGACAGTCATTTCACGGCGCTACCTCTAAAGAGTCCGATAGGGCTGTGGTATCGTCCCGTCTCTTCACATTTTTTTGAACACGGAGGATATCGTGAACAACAAAGGTCAGTTACTCCAGGACCCGTTTCTCAACGCACTGCGTCGGGAACACGTGCCGGTCGCCATTTATCTTGTCAACGGCATCAAGCTGCAGGGGCAGATCGAGTCGTTCGACCAGTATGTCGTGCTGCTGCGCAACACGGTCACTCAAATGGTCTACAAACACGCCATTTCTACCATTGTGCCGGGACGTGCGGTGAATTTTTCAACTGGCGAGGGTGACGCACCTGCAGCCGCTTGATCGACAGGCGGCTCCAACCCTTCTGGTTGGGGTTGATTTTGGTCTGCCTCATTTTGACCGTGAGCTAGAGGAACTCGGCTTGCTGGCTCAAACAGCGGGTCTGGATCCGGTTGCCCGCCTGACTTGCA